>NZ_LSJI01000006.1 GCF_001557235.1 Phenylobacterium sp. CCH9-H3
CTCGCAAAGCGGCGGGAGCGGAAGGCGCCCGCCCCGGCCGAAGCGGCTCAATCGGGCGCCTTCGAAACCCTCGCGCCTGCGTTCCAGACGCCCACGGCTCCCGCCACCGTCGCCAAGACGACCAGATGGCCCATCCCGATGCGAAGGGCGTAGGCGTCGAATCTATCGACGTAGAAGGGTGGGGAGCGACGACCGGCAGGCACTTCGTAGACCTTCCCGGACGCAGGGTCCGGCGCGGTGGGACTGATCCTCCCCCGGTTTGGTGGACACCCATGCTAGCTCTGAGGAGCTGGAGAGG
>NZ_LSJI01000060.1 GCF_001557235.1 Phenylobacterium sp. CCH9-H3
GCGTCACCCCGCGCCGCGCGCCGCACTCGCCCGACAACAGGGCCACCAGCCCCGCCACCGACGCGAGCCCCAGGCCGAAGCCGCCCGAGGCGCCCACGCGCCCGCCCTGTTCGAACGGCTGGAAGATCCGGGCCTCTTCCCCCTCGCCCAACCCGCATCCGTCGTCGACCACCCAGATCGTCACGCCGTCGCCTTGCGCGCGCGCGCCCATCACCACCCGCCGCCCGCCCGAATGGCGGATCGCATTGGCGACCAGGTTCTCCACCGCCCGGGCCAACAGCCGCGGGTCGCTGTGCAGCCCCACGCGCCGGCCGACGACCGACAGCTCAATCCCGGCCTCGGCGGCCGCGGCGCCTTGCGTCAGCAGCACGCGGTCGAACAGCTCGCCGGCGGCGAAGCGCGACAGGTCCGGCTGCACCGCCCCGCCCTCCAGCTTCAGGTGCTCCAGCATCGAATCCACCAGCGTCCGCGCCACGCCGAGGGATTTGCGCAAGCCTCCCAGGGGCGCGGCGAGGTCGCGCGCGCCCGGCTTCAGCCGGTCGAGGAACAGTCCGGCGGCCTGCAACGGCTGCTGCAGATCGTGCGAGGCGGCGCGGATGAAATGGGTCTTGGCGTCCCGCTCTCGCTCCAGGCTGACCAGGGCCGCGGCCAGGTCCCGGCGGGAGGCCTCGGCCGCCGCGCGAGCCTCAGTCGCCGCCACCACGGCCTGGCGCACGAAGCGGCGGATGGCGATCAGGGTCACCCCGAACAGGGGCAGGAACAGCGCCAGCTTCAGGAAATGCGGCGGCCGCTCCACCAGCAGCCAGGCCGTCAGCGAGCCCAGCAGCAGCACGACGGCCAGCTTCAGCACCTGCGTGGCCTCGGTGGCGGCGGCGAACTGCACGATCAGGAACCAGGCGTACAGCACGACCAGCAGCGCCCGCATCTCGGGTTCGGCCGCCGGCATGAACACCCAGACGCTGGCCGCCGTGGCGGCGTTGCACAGCGCCATCCCCGCCTTGGCCCCGGGGATCCACCGCGTCAGGATCGCCTGGTCCGACGGCGGCCGGACGATGAACGCCACCCAGGCCACGAACCAGCCGCCCAGGAAGATCGAGATCGCCGACAGCCAGGCGAGGAACGCCGCCCGCTCGGCGCGCTCCACGAACTCCAGGTACAGGAAGGCGGTGCCCACGGTCAGGGCCACCCAGGCCACGACGCTGCCCTTCAGCTCGGTCCGCGTCTCGTTGATGAGAACCTGATCCCGATACGCCGGATCCAATACCAAGACCTTCCCCCCCGCTCTTCCCGGCGATTCCCGGGCCGACGTTTCCCGTCGACCGAACCCGTTATCCCGATTTGTCGCCCGCCGCGCGAGCCTTTGTAGCCCATCCGGGCTAATGGCCGCCGTCGCCTGCCCGACCTAGCCTTTGCATCGGGGTCGGACGCGGAACGTCCGAACGGACAGGGGCATCCCAATGCATCGACGAGCCGGCGGCGAGCCGGCCTCGGCTCCGCGCCAACCGCGGGCGTCGACCGACGCCCGATGGGCCGAACCCAACCGCCGCCCTCGCAGGGGCGGCGAACACACCTCAGCCAGAACGTGATTAGGGATTTCAACCACATGAAGACGTATCTTACCGCCCTCGCCGCCCTCGGCGCCTTGGCCGCCTCGCCGGCCTGCGCCCAGAACATGTCCGTCGGCGTCAACGTCGGCACGCCCGGGATCGGCGTGCAGCTCTCGGCCAAGGTCAGCGACCTCGTGGTCCTGCGCGGCGCGATCGACGGCGTCAGCATCAGCCGCGACGAGGACTATTCCGACATCGACTACGACGGGAAAGCCAAGCTGATGACCGGCGGCGTCTTCGCCGACCTGCATCCTGGCGGCGGCGCCTTCTTCGTCTCGGGCGGCGCCTATGTGGGCAAGCGCAAGATCAACCTGCGCGCCCAGCCCACCGCGGCCGTGGACATCGGCGGCCAGACCTTCACCCCCGCCCAGGTCGGCCGCCTCGACGGCGAGGCCAAGCTCTCCAACTTCCAGCCCTTCGTGGGCCTCGGCTTCGACAACACCTATGTCGGCGAGCGGGGCTGGGGCTTCCGCGCCCTCGCGGGCGTCGCCTTCAGCAAGCGCCCCGACGTGAACCTCACGGCCTCGGGCGGCACGTTGTCCAACGACGCCAACTTCCAGGCCCGCCTGCGCGAGGAAGAGGCCGAGGCGCGCGATGACGCCAAGGACTTCAAGTACTTCCCGGTCGTGCAGGTCGGCCTGACCCGCCGCTTCTGATCCCTTCAACCCAAGGCGCCGCCGCATCGACGGCGGCGGCGCGAAGGAGGACCTCATGGCCATCCTGACCGCCGGCGTGACCGGCATCGACTTCGACGACCTCGTGGTCAGCGACCTGTTGCTGGGCGATGTGACCGTCGCCACCGCCACCCGCTTCACCCTCCAGGACGGGGCCTGGAGGGATGAGTTCACCGGCCAGTTCACCTACGCCAACGACTCCATCACCGGCGGCACGCTGACGAGCTGGAAGCAGAGCCTGTCGGGCGAGATGGTGTTCGACGTCACGGGCTTCTCCCTGCCCGTCACCCAGTTCGTCACCTGGGCCACCACCAACAACAACGAGGCGGCCAAGTCGGCCATCCTCGCCGGCGCCGACGCCATCACCGGCTCGGGAGCCGCCGACCGCATGCGCGGCTACGCCGGGAACGACACCATCGAGGGCGGCGGCGGCCTCGACTACCTGCGCGGCGACGACGGCGACGACTCCATGTCCGGGGGCGCCGAGTTCGACGATCTCCACGGCAACATGGGCAACGACACGGTCGCCGGCGGCCTCGGGGGTGACTGGGTGGTCGGCGGCAAGGACAACGACCTGCTGTTCGGCGACGACGGCGACGACATCGTCTACGGCAACCTCGGCGCCGACACCGGCAGCGGCGGGGCTGGGAACGACATCGTGCGCGGCGGCCAGGAGAACGACAGCCTCAGCGGCGGCGCCGGAAACGACTGGATCTCGGGCGACCGCGGGGACGACACCCTCTCGGGCGGCGCGGGGGCCGACCTCTTCAACGTGTTCGGCGAAGCGGGGATCGACCGTGTCCTCGACTTCAGCCGCGCCGAGGGCGACCGCGTGAAGGTCGAGCCCGGCTCCACCTACACCACCGCCCAGGTTGGCGCCGACGTGGTCATCAGCCTCAGCGGCGGCGCCCAGATGACCCTGGTGGGCGTGCAGCTCACCAGCCTCTCGGGCGACTGGATCTTCACCGGCTGAGGTGGAGAGCGACCCCCGGCCCGGCGATCACCACGATCCCGGCGCCGGGGGCCGTGACCCCGCCCAGACGGCTCTACGTCACCTCGTCACGGGCGACGTAGACGTAGGCTCGCAAACCCGACCGAAGGACCACCACGATCCGCTGGTAGTCGTCGACCTCATAGGCGTCGGCGGCCACGACATCGTCAGGCGTCACGGCGAGGGCGGCGCCCGGCACGAGGCTGCCGGGATCGGCGCTGCGCTTGAGGATCGGATGGGTGTCGCTGCCGCTCGTGGCGACGACCGCCGGATCCGTGATCCGCACCGTGGCGAGTTCGAACCCAGGCAGCGCATCAGGCGTCGTCTGCAGCTCGCGGCCGAAGAGGACGCGCTGCACTTCCGGCTGCCGGAGCGTGCCATAGGAGAAGAGGTGAGCGACGCCCTGTTCTGTCATAGCCTGCTCCGGCGAATGGTCTCGACGCGAGGCCGTCGCCCTAGCCCGATTCCGGCTTTGTCGGGCTGACATCCCTTCCGGCGCCCTTCGTTCCTCTCGCCATGCGGGGAACGGCGTCCGTGGGGTACTCTCAACGGCCCAGGCGTACTGACTCTGCCGAAGACCCCGGGAAAGGCATGCCGTGATGAGTGAGCTGACCATCTGGACCTACGACTGGGTGCCGCCGGGCCCGCGGGGCTTCGTGCGCGACCTGCGGCTGCGATGGGCGTGCGAGGAGGCCGGCCTCGCCTATGACGTCCGCACGGTTCCCTTCGACGGCCGCCAGACCAACCATCTGGAGCGCCAGCCCTTCGGCCAGGTCCCGTTCCTGAACGACGGAGCGCTGGAGCTCTTCGAGAGCGGCGCGGCGCTCCTGCACCTGGCGCGGAAGAGCGAGCGGCTGATGCCGCCCGATCCGGCGGGCGCCGCGCAGACGCTGCAATGGATCGTCGCCGCGCTCAACTCGATCGAAATGGTCACCGTTCCGTGGTGGTTCCTGAACATCTCCGGCGATCCCGACAACGGTCTCACCGGGTGGATGACCCAGCGGCTGGACCACATCGAACGGATCCTGGGCGAGCGGGAATGGCTCGCGGCCGACCGCTTCACGGCCGCGGACCTGCTGATGGCGGATATCCTGCGGGTCCCCAAGGTCCGCGCCTTCGGCGACCGCCCGGCCAGCGAGGCCTACGTCGCACGCATCACCGCCCGCCCCGCGTTCAAGAAGGCCGAAGCCGACCAGATGGATCTGTTCGAGGCCGCCGACGCGACGCGCGACCGGGACGCCTGACGCGCCCGGAAACCTACCCGCCCGCCGTCGCCACCTCGATCGTCTCGATCCGCCAGGCGCGCTGCGCCTCCGTGGCGCCCGGGACGGCCTCAGTGCATTATCGGGCCGCAGAAATACGGTAGACGCTCAGCGCGGCAGGC
>NZ_LSJI01000061.1 GCF_001557235.1 Phenylobacterium sp. CCH9-H3
GGTCGGCGCCGAGAACGTCATCCTCGACACCCTGGACGGCGCCAGCCTCGACTACGACCTCACCATCAACGGCTCCAACACCGACATCACCAACACCATCGCAGCCACCGGCGCCGTCACCCTCAACCTCACCGTCAGCGGCGGCACGCTGGCCGGCGGCGGCAACGCCGTGACCAACACCATCAGCAACGCCACCTCGGCAAATGTCACCGTGGCTCTGAATTCCGATGGCAACGTGGTGACCAACACCGCCAACACCGCAGGCGCCAAGACCTTCAACGTCACGCTCACCGGCGCGGCCAACGGCAATACCGTCAGCAACGACTTCACCGGCGGGTCGGGCGCCCAGTCGTCGACCCTGACGGTCACCGGCGCGACCTCGCGGGTGAACTTCGACCTCGACTCCAGTTCGGCGGGTTCGACGTCGGCCGTCACCCTGAGCAACTTCGTCGGCGCGGCCGGCGCGGCGGGCAACGTCACCATCGACCAGACCGGCGCCGGCGTGACCCTGGGCCTCACCGTCAACGGCGGCGCCTTCACCGCCGGAGCGGGCGGCGTCCAGGTGACCCAGGCGGGGCTCGGCGCGGTGACCGACATGGTCTTCAACGCCGCGGCCAACGGCTACACGGTCACCGTGTCGCAGTAGCCCGTGCGCCATGCCGTCGGCCTTGCCCTGGCGATCGCCAGCTGGGGCGGCGCCGCCCGGGCGATGACGCTGGCCGTCTGCCGGACGCTGGACGTCGGCGGCGCGCCGTCGGCGCCCCTCACGGTGCCGGCCGGCTCGCTGTTCCGCGACACCGGCCGGGCGGACGATCCGCTGGCCGCCTTCACCGCCGATCGATGGCCGCTGCGGCTCGAGACCGTCGCGCCGGCGGTCATCCCGCCGCTGCAGACCTGCGTGGCCGTCCAGGCGCGGGTGACCAGTGACTCGGCCGTCAAGGCGGTCGGCCGCAACGACAACCGCACCTTCGTCTATGCTGGCTCCAGCGACCTGCTCGCCCCGGCCGCGCCGACCGAGGACCTGCTGAGCCTCACCGCGGTGGTCATCGACTGAACGAAACCAACCCTCGGCCCGCGGGTTCACCTCTCCCAAGAAGAGGAGGAGCCCATGGCTTCCAAAGCGCCCCCCATTCCCCCGGAACAGCGCGCCTCGCCGGGCGAGAAACCCCACATCGAAGGCGCCGACATCGGGCGGCGCGACCGGGTGACCGGCGTCCAGTCCGAACAACCGGGCGACGATGACGTGAACCTGAAGTCCCAGGGCCGTCACGGCAATATCGCCCAGAACACCACCCACCAAGGCAACGTCCAGGACCGCTGACATGCCGAACAAGCATCCGAACACCGATCGCTGGGGCGGCCCGGGCGCCAGCCACGAGGACCGCTCAAAACCCCGACCCGAGGATCCGCCGTTCGGCGGTCGCGGTCCTGAGGAGCCGACGAACACCCAGTTCAGCGGCGTCTCCGGCGGCGGCGGCGAACGCGACCGCCATCATGCCCACGACGCCAAGGGCAAGCGCGACACCGAACAGAACAGCCGTCAGCGGGCCAAGCACTAACGACCCCGGCCGCGGACCACCCCCCGGGTTCGCGGCCGACGGTTCGCGACACAATCCTCAACCTATCGGTTGACAATTTGCGCGGCGTCCAACACATTCAACCTCATGGTTGAATTACACGCCGCAGAACCGGCCCGTCTGGACGCCGTCTTCCACGCCCTCGGCGACGCCACGCGCCGGAGCATGCTCCGCGATCTGGCGTCCGGGCAGCGTAGCGTGGGTGAGCTGGCCGCGCCGTTCGACATGTCCCTGGCCGCGGCCTCCAAGCACATCCGGGCGCTGGAAAAGGCGGGCCTCGTCCGCCGCACCATCCGCGGCCGCACGCACGTCTGCCGGCTGGAGCCCCGCGCGCTCGCGGACGCCCACGAATGGATCAGCTTCTACGAGCGCTTCTGGAACAGCCGCTTCGATGTCCTCGAGGAGCTGCTGCGCCGCGCCGACACCCCCCAAGGAGACGAGCAATGACCCACGCCACGACGGTGAGCGCCTACGGCGAACTGATCGAGCCCGCCACCGTGCGCATCCAGCGCCTGCTCCCCGGCCCGATCGAGCGGGTCTGGTCCTACCTCACCGACAGCGACCTGCGCGCCCAGTGGCTGGCGCGCGGCGAGATGGAGCTCCAGGTCGGCGCCAAGGTCGAGCTGGTCTGGCGGAACGACGAGCTCAGCGGCCGGCACGAAGATCGCCCCGAGGGTGTCGCCGAGGAGCAGCGCATGCAGTGCGCCGTGACCCGACTGGACCCGCCCCGCCTCCTGGCCATCAGCTGGGGCGAGCGCGGCAGCGAAGTGACCTTCGAACTGGAGCCGCAGGGGCCGGAGGTGATGCTTACCCTCACTCACCGCCGACTGCCCGACCGGGGCAGCCTCGTGGGCGTGTCCGCCGGCTGGCACGCGCATCTCGACGTCCTGCAGGCTCGGATGCGCGAGATCGCGCCGCCGGCCTTCTGGAAGACGTGGACCGGCCTTCGGGCCGAGTACGACGAACGCCTGCCCTAACCCCTCCCGTTCACGAAACCTCCCAACGCAAGAGTTCACTCATGAAAACCCCTCCGATCGTCTCGCCCGAGGCGTGGGAAACCGCGCGCGCCCAACTGCTCGTGAAGGAAAAGGCGATGACCCGCGCGCGGGACGCGCTGGCCGCCGAGCGCCGGCGGATGCCCTGGCTCGCCGTCGAGAAGGACTATGTCTTCGAGGGCCCGAACGGCGCGGCGAGCCTGGTCGACCTGTTCGACGGTCGCCGCCAGCTGGTCGTCTACCGCGCCTTCTTCGAACCGGGCGTGCTGGGCTGGCCCGATCGCGCCTGCCGGGGCTGTTCCCTGGTGGCGGACCAGGTGGCCCACGTCGCCCACCTGAACGCCCGCGACACAACTCTCGTCTTCATTTCCCGCGCACCGCAGGCGGACATCGCCGGCCTCAAGGCCCGGATGGGCTGGACGATGCCCTGGTTCACCATCACCGACAGCTTCGACGCCGACTTCGGCGTCGGCGAGTGGCATGGCACCAACGTCTTCTACCGCGACGGTGGGCGAGTGTTCCGCACCTACTTCGTCAACAACCGCGGCGACGAGCAGATGGGCAACACCTGGAACTATCTCGACATCACCCCGCTCGGCCGCCAGGAGCTCTGGGAAGACTCGCCGGAGGGCTATCCCCAGACGCCGACCTACAAGTGGTGGAACTGGCACGACGCTTACGAACCTCAGGCCGCGCCCGATCCGGCGTGGGTGGCGGTGTCCGACGCGGGAGAGGCGGCCTTCCGCAAAGAGAGCGCCAAGGCGTGAGAGTATCCCGCGGCCTCGGTCTCGCGGCCGCGCCGACCTTCGCGGGGATGGCGTTGCTGAACTGGCTTGGGGTCGGGGAGCGGGCGGATCCGATCTGCTCCGCCCTGCCAGGATCCCCGCTGGGCGGCATGACGGCCATGTACCTGCTCATGGCCGCCTTCCACCTTGGCCCCTGGCTGAACCGGCCGCGGCGCCGTTCGTCGAGCCGCTTGCGGGCATCGTCGCATTAACGAGGTGTCATTGGCCCAGGCGCGCCTCGCTGGCGTAGCCTGGGCCATGCTCAAGCCAGCCCTGCTCGCCGCCTTCATAGCGGTCGCCTCCGCCGCCCACGCGCAAGACTCCGCCGCGGGCTACCCGAAGCTGATCCCCGCCCCGGGCGGCGAAGTCGTGATCCCGAGCGCCGGCGCGCAGCGGGCCTACGACGAGTTCAAGTACGCCCCCGCGCGCCGCGCCGGGGACTTTCTCTACATCTCGGGCGTGATCGCCGGGCCCCGGGGCGCGCCGGAGCGCGACGGACCGGCCTTCACCGAACAGACCCGCCGCGCCTTCCGGGCGATCGAGGCGATGCTGAAGGCGGAGGGGCTGACCTTCGCCGACGTGACGATGATCAACACCTTCCACGTCTGGGACGGCCCCGGCTTCAAGGGCACGCGCGACGAGCAGTTCGCCGCTTTCGCCAAGGCCAAGGACGAGTTCATGGCCGCGCCGCACCCCGCCTGGACGGCGGTGGGCACGACGGGCCTCCTGGTCGACGACGGGGTGGTGGAGATCCAGATGATCGCCTACGCGCCCCGCAAACGGTGACCGGCTAGCTCGCCTTCTTGAACTGGACCGCCTCGGCTTCCACCGGCCGGCCGCCCGCGCCGGGGTGCACCTTGAAGGCGCTGATCAACTGGCTGAGGTCGCGGGCTTGGCGCAGGAGCGTGTGGCTCGCCGCGGTGCTCTGTTCGACCATGGCGGCGTTCTGCTGGGTGGTGTGGTCCATCTGGTTGATGGCCGTGTTCACCTGCCCCAGGGCCGACGACTGCTCGCGCGCGGACGCCGCGATCTGGGTGACCAGCTGGGCGATCTGGTTGAACTGGTCGAAGATCTGCTGCAGCGCCTCACCGGTCTGGCCGACCAGCTCCACGCCGGCGCCCACGTGACGCGTGGAAACGCCGATCAGCGTCTTGATCTCCTTGGCCGCTTCGGCCGAGCGCTGGGCCAGCTGCCGCACTTCGGAGGCCACGACCGCGAAGCCCTTGCCCGCGTCGCCCGCCCGGGCGGCCTCGACGCCGGCGTTGAGCGCCAGCAGGTTGGTCTGGAAGGCGATCTCGTCGATCACCCCGATGATCT
>NZ_LSJI01000062.1 GCF_001557235.1 Phenylobacterium sp. CCH9-H3
CAATAGGTCGAGCGCCGCCCGCCGCCCCGCTCGTGGTCCCACCCGCCCAGGGTCTGCGCCCGCGCCAGCGCCCGGCGGAACCGCCCGTGCGCCTTGGCCCAGGCGGTCACCGTCCCCCGGTTGGGCATGCCCTCGTCGGCGCAGATCCGCTGGATCGTCTCCCCCGCGGCCACCCGCCGGCAGATCGCCCGCCCCACCTCGGCCGAAAACCTCACGCCCGGCCGCCGCCCGCGCGGCGACGCCGCCTCAATCACCTCGTCCATGGGTCCGCCCCTGATGTCCGGAAACGAAAAAGGGTCCCGCCGCGCCACCAGGCGCAGATCGAGACCCTGACAGAACCCTCTCACAAATGCGCGCGAACGTCAAGAACAAAAGAAGAACAGTTGCGCGGCCGGAACGGCGCCCCGGCCGCGACCGCAACTAGGCCGAGGCCGCCGCCGCCGGCGCGTCCTGGCGATAGGGGCACAGCGGCCGGGCCTGCAGCCGCGCCACATAGGTGGTCAGGTGCGGCAGGTCGTCGGTCATCCCCTGCCACACGCCCCAACAGGCCGCATAGCCGGCGAAGATGTCGGTCAGCGAGAACCGGTCGTCCACCAGCCAGTCCCGGTCCTTCAGGTGGGCGTCCAGCACCGCCAGTCCCCGCCGCGCCGCCGCCGCGTTCTGGGGAAACACCGCCGGCAGCCGCTCGTCCTCCGGCAGGATGAACATGTTGCGCGCCGTGTGCCAGAGGAACGCCTCGATCTCCGACAGGGTGAAGGCCACCCACTGGTCGTGCAGCGCCCGCGCCCACGTGCCCGAGGGCGCGACCAGCCCCGCCTCCGGATGGCTGTCGGCCAGCCAGTTGCAGATCGCAGCCGACTCGAACAGCGGCCGCCCCCCATCGCGCAGCGCCGGCAGCTTGCTCAAGGGGTGGATCTCCGCCAGCTCCGGCATCGCGAACACCTCGCGCCCCGCGATGCTCTCGAACGGCAGGCCCAGCTCCAGCAACGTCCAGCGCACCCGCGCCGACCGGGTGGGTTGAAGCTCGTAAAGCGTGATCGTCATCGGCCATGTCCTCAAAGCCGCGACCCCCATCGGGCCGCCCGCAGAGGACGAACCAGCCACACCCCGGCCGACACTTTTGCGCGCCCCGGCCTTTACCTCCCCCGCGAAGCGTATTCCACGCCCGGACGTCAACCCCCTAGAGGTCGTTCGGCGGCGGCGTGATCGGCCCTTCCAGCACCGTGTCCTGGTCGGCGAAGGCGTTGAACGTGGTCCCCTTGGGGATCGTCACGTTCTTGCCCTTCACGAAGCCCGCGAACACGCCGACCAGCACCACCGTCACGATCTGGGTGCCGGTGCGGTGGTCGCCCTGGGCGCTCTTGGCCGCCCGCAGCCGCACGCGCTGGTCGCCCACCTTCAGGTAGTTGACCCGCAGGTTCACCTTGCCGGTCTTGCCCAGCGCCCCGTTCTTGCGCGCCTCGACCACCTCGCCCACGCCGCGATACCCGGCGCGCAGGATCGTCCCGTCGGACAGCTTCACGTCGTCCATCAGGCTCACGGTGAAGCGGTCGCCCTCGTTCGCCGTCTTGCTGGAGATGGTGTCCTCCAGGCGCAGCGGAAACTCCGTCCCCTCCAGCACCTTGGTCTCGGCCAGCGCCGGGCCGCAGGCAAGCGACAGCGCGGCCGCAAAGGCCGCAACAGATTGGATTTTCAAGATAAGCCCCCCAAGACTTGTAGTTCTACGGCTAAGCTATGCCGGGTTGTGTAGGACGTCTAGGGCAGCGAGCGCGCTTACGCTGCTGACCTCGACCCATCTACCCCTCTACAGCCGGCGGCGCGGCACCCGCCTCGGCACCCGCTGCTCAAGGGAAATGCCGGGCTAGTCACCTCCTATTTCCGTTTCCAATCGACCTGAGGCTGTGCGCGTGCGGCAAAACAATTGACGATCTCGATTGGTGTTGGCGATATGCGGCGCACTCTGGGGGATGAGTTTGACAAGCGCACCGGGCCGAGGTGGGATCTGGGAATGGCCGTTTGAACAATCCAGCACTCTTGAAGTTCAGGGGGTTGGATTCTGGCTCAACGTGGCCGGCCTGGGTCTAACACTTGGTGGCTTTGCAGTTACCTGGTGGCAGCTAGTTCGAACTCGAACGGCTGCGATTTCGGCAAAGAACGAAGCTCACCGGATCGAAATACAACTCAAGAGATACGACGCCGCGCAGGATGTATCTCGCGCCAGTTACGCTCTTCATACCGCAAAGCGACACCTTTCTAACGACGCATGGAGTGATAGTGCCGAAAGTTATGAAGATGTCGGGAGGGCGTTGTTGGCGATCAAGGCAAATCTGGATGCCTTGGACGATAAAGTAATAGTAGATATAGATAGAGCGATATCATATATACGAAAATACTGCGAGCGAGTAGATCGGGGTCAATTAAATGGACCTTCGGATTCGGCGAAGGCGAAATCGGTTATTCGACGGCATGAGCAGTTGGTATCAGAAATAGAAGCTTTTCTTCACAGGGGTGTGTTCTGATGACGGCTGTAAAGTTCGCGAAGCTTCTAGATAAGATTTCCGAGAACACCGACCTTGGAGCGATCCATTGGCAGCTCGACGAGTTTGGCGATCCCTATTTCGAGTTAAACGGGCGGAAAGTGTTTGTAGAGGAGTCGGTAAACGAAGAGATTGTGCCGGTCATGGTTGTGAGAATCTTGAATACCGCCGGCCAATTGGTAGAGAAGTTTACGGATGATGATCTAAGAAATCGCGAGCCGCCGGCCGGCATGAGTTTCTTCGACTATATGAAAGAGCTCCAGCAAAAAGCGATTCGTCAGGCAACAGGTGCCGATAAGGCTGTGGATGAGCTAATTTCTGATCTTGATGGCTTAGTGCCATTCTAGATCGGGTCTCCCCCACCACAGTTCCCCTTCCGTTCATCCCCCGTCCGGCCTAACCTCCCGCGGTGTCCGCCCCGCCGATTCCGCTCACGCTCGCCCCGGCGCTCGTCGTCCTGCCGGGCCCGCGCTGCGCGGTCTGCACGCCGGCCGGTGACGCCCAGCCCATCCGGCCCCCCGACGCCCGCGACCTCTTCGAAACCGCCCCGGTCCTGCTCGCCCACGCGGGCATGACCGCCCGGCGCCTGGGCCTGCACGCCCCGCCGCGCAGCCCGCGCATCTTCGACGCCCTCGAGCTCTTCGCCTTCGTCCGGCCGGCCCAGTTCACCGCCCCGTCCGCCGCGGGCCTGGCTCAGGCCCTGGGCCTGCCCGAGCCCAAGGGGCCGGAGAGCCAAGCGGCCAGCCTGCAACAGGCCGTCCACGCCCTGCTCGCCGACCTCGCCGCCGCGCCCCAGCCCTCCCGCGAGGAGGCGCTGGCCGTGGCCGAGACCCTGGCGCGGGCCGGCTGGCCCTGGGGCTCGGCGGTGCTGGGCGCCCTGCGCTCGGCGCCCGCCGGCAACCAGTTCCGCTCGTCCGGCCTCGACGTCTGGATGCGCATCCCCGAGTGGGAGGCCGAGGCCCCGCCGGGCGAGCCGGGGTCCAAGCCCATCCGCGCCGCCGACGCCGCCGCGCGGCTGCGGTCCCTGCTGCAGAGCGCCGGCCTCGACGAGGCGCGCCCGGCCCAGGCCGACTACGCCGCCGAGGCCGCCCACGCCTTCCAGCCCCGCGACCGCGAGGGCGAGCCCAACATGATGCTGGCCGAGGCGGGCACCGGGGTCGGCAAGACCCTGGGCTACCTGGCCCCCGCCTCCCTGTGGGCCGAGGCCAACGGCCCCGCCGTGTGGGTCTCCACCTACACCCGCGCCCTCCAGCGCCAGATCGAGCGCGAGAGCCGGGCCATCTGGCCCGACGAGAAGGTGCGCCAGAAGAAGGCGGTGGTGCGCAAGGGACGCGAGAACTACCTCTGCCTGCTGAACTTCCAGGAACAGGCCAACGCCGCCCAGCTCGGCGGGTCCGACCTTGTGGGCATGGCCCTGACCGCCCGCTGGGCCCGGGCCACCCGCGACGGCGACATGACCGGCGGCGACTTCCCCGCCTGGCTGCCCGGCCTGTTCGCCGTGCCCCCGGCGGCCCAGGCCAGCGCCGCCAACCTCGTCGACCGGCGCGGCGAATGCGTCCACGCCGGCTGCCAGCACTACCGCGCCTGTTTCGTGGAAAAGGCGATCCGCGGCTCGCGGCGGGCCGACATCGTCATCGCCAACCACGCCCTGGTCATGACCCAGGCGGCCTTCGACGGCGCCCGGGCCGCGCGCGGGTCCAAGGGCGACACCGAGACCACCCAGCTTCGCCGCATCGTCTTCGACGAGGGCCACCACCTGTTCGACGCGGCGGACAGCGCCTTCTCCGCGGCCCTCTCCTGCGCCGAGGCGGCCGAGCTGCGCCGCTGGATCCGCGGGCCGGAAGGTCGTGGAAGACGTGGTCGGGGCCTGGAAGCCCGCCTGCTCGACATGCTGGGCGACCGGGAGGAGGCGCGGGCCGCCCTGGACGAGGCGATCCGCGGCGCCGCCGCCCTGCCGGGCGAGGGCTGGAGCGGCCGCATCGCCAACCCCAACGGCGAGGTCAATCCGATCGGGCCGATCGAGCACTTCATCGTCGCGGTGCTGGAGCAGCTTCGCGCCCGGTCCCAGCCGTCGGAGGTGGGCATGGAGTGCGCCGCCCGCCCGGCCCTCGACCTGGTCCGCGCCACCGCCCGCGACGCCGCCGTCGCCCTCTCGCGCCTGGAGGCGCCGCTCCTGGCCCTGGCCCGGGCGCTGGAGGACGTCATGGACCAGGAGGCCGAGACCCTGTCCGGCTCCGAACGCGCCAGGATGGAGGGGGCCTTGCGGGGCCTGGACCGCCGCGCCCGCATGACCCTGCCGGCCTGGCGCTCCATGCTGCGCGCCATCGACGAGGACGCCGAGGACGACCCCGACTTCGTGGACTGGTTCGACGGCACCTTCCTCTACGGCCGGGTGGTCGACGCCGCCTGCCGCCGCCACTGGGTCGACCCGACCGAGCCCCTGACCAACGCCGTCATCGCCCCGGCCCACGGGGTGCTGGTCACCTCCGCCACCCTGGCCGACCCGACGCTGGAGGACCCCTTCGCGCTGGCCGAGATGCGCACGGGCGCCGCGCGCCTGCCCGAGCGGCCCAAGACGCTCAAACTGGCCTCGCCCTTCGACTACGCCGCCAACGCCCGGGCCCTGGTGGTCACCGACGTCAGCAAGGACGACGCCCGCCAGGTGGCCGCCGCCATGCGCGAGTTGTTCCTGGCCGCCGGGGGCGGGGGCCTGGGCCTCTTCACCGCCATCCGCCGGCTGAAGGCGGTGCACGAGCGGATCGCCGCGCCCCTGGCCGACAAGGGCCTGGCCCTCTACGCCCAGCACGTGGACCCGCTGGAAGTGGGCGCCCTCGTGGACATCTTCCGCGCCGAGCAGGACGCCTGCCTCCTCGGCACCGACGCCGTGCGCGACGGGGTGGACGTGCCGGGCCGCTCCCTGCGCCTCTTGGTCTTCGACCGCATCCCCTGGCCGCGCCCGGACATCCTGCACAAGGCCCGTAGAGCCCGGTTCGGCAACAAGACCTACGACGACGCCATCGCCCGCGGCCGCATCGCCCAGGCCTTCGGCCGCCTCATCCGCCGCGCCGACGACAAGGGCGTCTTCGTCATGCTGGACGCCGCCGCCCCCACCCGCCTGTTCTCCGGCCTGCCGCCCGGCGTCGAACTGCAACGGGTGTCGCTCGTGGAGGCCATCGAGCAGGTGGAGGCGTTCCTGAAGGTGGAGGGGGCGTAGGCCGGGGGGCGGCGCTTCTGGTGTTCGTGATTTGTTCTTTACAACGACGTCGCCTAACGGCTACGCTTGAAGCGAGTGCGGAGTAGGGGAACATTCACGGTTGCATTTCATCCTCCGCGCTCCGTCGGAGGAAGGATCGATCGTGAAAGTGCGTCCGCTCATCGCCCTGGCCGCGGCCGTTCTGGTCGCCGGCGGTCCCGCCCATGCCGCTCCGGAGGATGCGGTGATGAACAAGGAGGGCTACTGGGGCATCGACGCCGACGAAAGCGGTTGCGCCGCCAGCATGACGCTTCAGGGCGGCTCGGTTTTCGCGCTGCGCGCGGTGGACGGGAACGTCACCTTTGCCCTCTTCAGCCGCACGGCCCTTGCCCGCGGCAAGACGGGGCGGATCGAGACCGAGGCCTATGGAGTCGACTTCGAGCCCAGCTACGGCGAGGATTCCACCACCCTCTACTTCAAAGGCGACCTGGACGCCCGGGCCCTGGCCGCCCTGCGCCTGGCCCGGCAGGTGCGCGTCCTGACCGGCGGCCGGATGGTGGCCTCCATGACCTTCGAGGGCACCGGCTTCGAGTCGGCCCTGGACGGCGTGACAGCCTGCTCCAAGGGCGAGAGCGGCTGGTGGGGCAAGGGCGTGGGGGCGGAGCCCGCGGTCGCCGAGCACAAGGACGGGCTCTGGCGCATGATGGCGGACAACGAGAACGGGATCTGCACCGCGCTGGCCGCTGTGGACGACAAGTACACCTTCGCCCTGCTCGCCGCCGGCGGACAGATTGGCTTCAGCGTCCTCGGTGACAAGGCCTTCAAGCGTGGCCGCAAGGGGCGGTTCGAGACCGACAAGTACAGCTTCGACTTCAAGCCGGGCTACGACGAGGAGGTCATGTTCTCGGAGCAAAGCCTGGACAGCCAGGCCCAGTTCGCCTTGCGGCGGGCCAAGACCGCGTTGATCAGCATCGACGGCAAGCCCCTGATCGACATGGCCCTGGACGGCGTCGGCCAGGGCCAGATCATGGACGACCTCGCCGCCTGCGCCCGCGGCGAGGCCGGCTGGTGGGGCGAGGGGCTGAAGGCCCGCTAGATCGCCGCCTCCAGGGCGCCCAGGATCATCGTCCAGCCCTCGCGGTCCTGCTCGACCCACTCGGGCGGCACGTCGGTGTGGGTGAGCGTCAGGCGGCAGCCGTCGCCGTCGGGGACGATCTCCACCGTCACCGTCGTCTCGGTGGGGTCGAACTGCGGCACGCCGAAGGTGAAGACCAGGCGGCGCGGCCGGTCGATCTCCAGGTAGCCGCCCACGTGCTCGATGTCGCCGTCCTCGCGCCGGTCGACGATGGTGAAGCGTCCCCCGGGCCGGGCCTCGATGTCGCAGCGCACGATGTGTCCGCCGGGCGCGGTGAACAGGAACCGCGAGGCGACCTTGGGGTCCAGCCAGGCGTCGAACACCTTCTCCGGCGGGAAGGGGTAGCGGTGGGTGACGGTCAGCTCAGCCATCGGTCAGCGCCTTCTCCAGTTCGCCGAGGCGCCAGGCCCACAGCGTCTTCTGCTCCGCGATCCAGTCCGCGGCCTCGTCCAGCGGCGCGGGGGTCAGGGCCAGGAAGTGCTCCCGCCCCGCGATCCGCCGCCGGACCAGCTTCGCCCGCTCCAGCATCCGGATGTGTTTCGAGACCGAGTTCAGCGAGATCGCGAACGGCCGCGCCACATCCGTGACCCGCGCCTCCCCCTCAGCCAGCCGGCTCAGGATGGCCCGCCGGGTGGGGTCGGCGATGGCGATCAGCGTCTCGTCCAACATATTCACCTCTAAGGGTGAATATCGCGCCAAAAAGAAGGCCGGTCAACCCGGCCTCCTCGAGGGGTCAGCCGCCCCGCTGGCGCATGGCCGCCATGGCCGCGTCCAGCTCGGCGGCGGTGACCTTGCCGTCCTTGTTGGCGTCGACCGCGTCGAACCGCTCGGCCGGCCGGCCCGCCGCGGTCCACTCCGCCTTGTCCACGGCCCCGTCGCCGTTCTTGTCCCAGTTCTTGATGATGTCGGCCGGCGCCGGCATCTGGGCGAAGGCGGCCCCGGCGCTGGCCAGCAGGGCGGCGGCGGCGGCGAAAACAAGCTTGCGCATCGGGTCGTCTCTCTCCGAAATTGGAGGGCGAGTTGAGCTCGCCGACGTTACCCGCTTATTGCGCGATTGTGGCGGATCAGTGCTTGCCGCGGTCGCGGCCGAAGTTGGGCTCGGCGCTTTCCTGGCCCATGGCGACGATGCCGCGCCGGATCTCCCGGGTGCGGCTGAACAGGTCGAACAGCTTGTCGCCCTCGCCCCAGCGGATGGCGCGGCTCAAGGCCTGGAGATCCTCGGTGAACCGGCCCAGGACCTCCAGCACGGCGTCCTTGTTGGTCAGGAACACGTCGCGCCACATGGTGGGGTCCGAGGCGGCGATGCGGGTGAAGTCGCGGAAACCGCCGGCCGAGTACTTCATCACCTCGGCCTCCGCCACGCCCTCCAGGTCGGCGGCGGTGCCGACGATGTTGTAGGCGATCAGGTGGGGCAGGTGGCTGGTGATGGCCAGGACCAGGTCGTGGTGCTTGGGGTCCATCTCCTCGACCCGGGCCCCCAGCGCCGTCCAGAACCGGGCGAGCTCAGCCACCGCCTCGCGGTAGGGTTCGTCCTCCCGGGCCTCCGGCGTCAGGATGGTCCAGCGGTTCTGGAACAGCTCGGCGAAGCCGGCGTCGGGGCCCGACTGCTCGGTGCCGGCGATCGGGTGGCCAGGGACCACGAAGACGCTGTCCGGCAGCGCCGCCGTCAGGGCGTCGGCCACATGCGCCTTGACCGAGCCCACGTCGGTGACGGTGGCGCCGGCCTTCAGGCCGGGCGCGGCGGCCTTGGCGGCGGCGGCCATGGACATCACTGGCACGGCGAAAACCACGAGGTCGGCGTCCCGCACGGCCTCGGCCGCATCGTCGAACACGGCGTCGGCCAGGCCCAGGGCCACGATCCGCTCCCGCGCCGGCGCAGAGGTCTCCGCGACCGCGATCTCGCCGACCGCGCCCGCCTCGCGCGCCGCCCGGATCACCGACGATCCGATCAGGCCGCAGCCGACCACCGCCATCTTCGCGTACACGGGCTCGCCCATCGTCAGGCCTTCATGAACTCGGCCAGGGCGTCGACCACGGCGCGGTTGTGCTCTTCGAGGCCGATCGTGAGCCGCAGGTGATCGGGCAGGCCGTAGTTCAGCACCCGGCGGGTCAAGAGGCCGCGCGCGCTGAGGAAGTCGTCCGCCGCCGCCGCTGTCTTGCCCGTCTTGGGAAAGCCGATCAGCACGAAGTTGGTCGCCGAGGGGCCGACGATGTCCAGCCCCAGCCCGCCGATCTGCTGGGCCAGCCAGGACCGCCACTGCTCGACGTGGGCGATCGACCGGGCCTGGAAGTCCTCGTCCGCCAGCGCGGCCACGGCCGCCCGCTGACCGGCGATCGAGGTGTTGAACGGCAGGCGGATGCGGTCGACCGCCGCCGCGATCTCGACCGGCGCATAGCCCCAGCCCACGCGCAGGGCGGCGAGGCCATGCAGCTTGGAGAAGGTGTGGGTGACCACGACGTTCTCCGTCCCGCGCGCAAAATCCAGCCCATCCTGGAACGCCGGGTCGGTGGCGAACTCGCTATAGGCGCCGTCCAGCACCAGCACCACGCTGGGCGGCAGCGCCGCGTGCAGGCGCAGAACCTCGGAGAACGGGATCCAGGTGCCGGTGGGATTGCCAGGATTGGCCAGGAAGACCAGCCGCGTGCGCTCGTCGACGACCTTCAGCATCTCGTCGACGTCGATCCTGTAGCCGGGCTCCTTGGCCAGCTTCACGTCGGCCTGGCAGGCGCGTGCGCCGATGGCGAAGGCGGCGAAGCCGTATTCGCCCTGCACGATGTTGTCGCCGGGCTCGAGGAAGGTCTGGTTCAGCAGGGCGAACACCTCGTCCGACCCGCAGCCGAAGATCAACCGCTCCGGCTCCAGCCGGAACCGCTCGGCGATGGCGGTCCGCAGGATGGTGGTGCGGCTGTCGGGATAGACCTGCAGCTCGTCGACCGCGCCGACGAACGCCTCTCGCGCGTTCGGGCTGGCGCCCAGGATGTTCTCGTTGGCGGACAGCTTGATCGGATTGGCCACCCCGTCCGCCTGCGCCTTTCCGGGCACATAGGCGTGGATGTCCATGATCCCCGGCTTGGGAAGCGGCTTGGCCGCGCGGGCGCGGTTCACGGGATCGGCGGTGTCGGGCATGCGGGGCGTGGCCAGGAGCGAGCGGAAGCGTTGCGGCGGAGGCGTCGTCTTACACGTCCAGCGGAGCGGGCGCAGCCCCGATCACGCCGCTCAGCCGGCCGGGCGCCCGCGCGAGGCGCTCGTCCTCGCGCTGGTAGAAGCCGGCCAGCATGAACAGCTTCAACCCGCCGGCCTCGGCGACCAGCTCGCCGGCGACGCCGTCGCGCCCCAGCGCCTCTTCGACGCCCGCGGCGGGGCCGGGGGCGTCGGTGACCCAGAACGTGCGGTCGTCTCCGGTCGGCTCGACGTCCACCGCGGCCATGGCCAGGGCCGACATCGGCCCCCAGGCGGCGAGACACGGTAGGGCGGCGAACACCTTGAGCTGCGGCTCGGCGAGCAGGCGGCCCCACCAGGCGCTGTCGGGAGCGAGGGCGCAGACGGCCACGCCGCCCGGGGCCCGCGCCGCGGCGAGCGCCTCCTCCGCCTTGGCGAACTGGCGCAGCGGCGGCGCCGCGCCGAAGCGGTGGCGCGCCAGCTCCACCACGCGGCCCGGATCCTTGCCGCCCCAGGCGTTGAGGTGGAACGGGCCCTGGACCGACAGGCTGTCGCCGATCATCTCCCGCCAGATCCGCACCACCAGGCCCGGACCGGCTGCGGACCGCTCGGCGGCGATCAGGCGTCGCAGGATGGCCGCCTCACGGCCGGGGCGCAGGGCGAATTTGTCGCCGTCGCCGGCCGCGCGCTTGGCGGCGGCCACGACCCGGGCCAGGGAGGCGCGCTCGTCCACAAGGCGCAGGAGTTCGGCGTCCAGCGCGTCGATACGCTGGCGAACCGCGTCCAGCGACGGCGCGGAGCCCGTCTTCGCCTCGGACATAAAACTCCCCCAAAACAGGAGCTCGCGACCTAAGGGATTGCAGCCGGGGGCGCAATAGGGCCGCCCGACGCAAGAAAGTTGCAGGTGAAACCGTCTAGGCCGCCGCGGCGCTGCGCTGCGGATCCAGCGCCTGCTGGAGGGCCGCGAGCAGGTGCTCGGGCTTCATCGGCTTCTCGACGACGCCGTTCATCCCGGCGGCCAGATAGGCTTCGGCGTCGTCCGGATCGGCGTTGGCGGTCAGGGCGATGATCGGCACCACGCCGACGGGGCCGGGGATCGCACGGATCGCGCGAGTGGCGGCGATCCCGTCCATCCGCGGCATCTTGATGTCCATCAGGATCAGGTCGAACCGGCCCGTGCGCGCGGCTTCGACCGCCTCCTCGCCGTCCTCCGCCGACTCGCTGGTGCACTCGAACATCTCGACGAGCGACTGGGCCACCATGCGGTTCGTGGCGTTGTCGTCGACCACGAGGATGTGCGCGGCGCGGCCGGTCTCCTCGACAGGCTCCTCCACGGTCTCGGGGATCGGCGCGAGCTGGAGCTCGAAGGTGGCGGTATCGGAGGCGCCGGCGTTGGCCTCCTTCCGCAGCTCGCCGTCCAGGCTCTTGAGCAGACGACGCGCCAGCATGGCGCCCAGGGCCACTTCCAGGCCCAGGCGCTCCTCGATGGCGCGGATCCGGGTTTCCTCGTCGGTTTTGTCCCACCCGGAATCGCGGGGGCCACGAACGCGGCCCTCCAAACGCACGCCATCGGGGCCGGAATGGGCGAAAAGGCCGGCCTCGACCGCGCCGCGCGCCTGCGCGGCCACCGCCTCGCCGATGAAGCCGTCGAAGATCTGCAGGAGACGCTTGCGGTCGCCCATGGCCGCAGCTTCCGGATCGCCGTCGTAGGAGACCAGGAGCGTGATCCCGGCGGCGCCGGCGCGCGGCTGCCAGCGCGCCTCGATCTCATCCATCAGTTCGCGAAGGCGGATGGGCTCCGCCTCGATCCGCACGCCGTCCGCCACGGACTTCAGGTCCAGCGCGGTGTCCAGCATACGCCGTACGGCTTCGGCGGCCTCGGCCACGCTGGCCACGCACGCTTCCCCGTCCGGCGTCAGGCGCTGCCGCCCCAGTTGGCCGGTCATGGCGAGCATGCCGTCCATCTGCTGGCGGATGTCGGCCGTGACGCGGTCGAAGAAGAACTCGGGCAGGGACATGGGCCGCCGGGAAACGAGGAACCTTTAGGTACTCATTCTGTGGGGCGAGCACTTGCGCAGAGGTTAAATCCCGGAGCAGCCGGCCGGGATTCTCGTAGGCTGCGTCAAAAGGCGGCGTGTGGCGGGCCCCCCCGTCCAGTTCGCGACGGCGGCAAAGAAGAAGGGCGGCGGACCGAAGCCCGCCGCCCCAAGTGGGCACGTAAATGGGAGGAAACGCGCCTTAACTAGAAGCGGTACTGCAGCTCCACGCCGTAGGTGCGGGGCTGGATCAGGCCGCGCGTGATGGCGGTGCGCGTCTGGACGATCGACGTCGTGCCCGGGTTCGGGTTGTCGAAGATCGCCGTGGGCGTGGTCGAGCCATTCGACGTGTAACCCTTGTTGTCGAAGGCGTTCTTCACGTAGCCGATCAGGGTGTAGCGATTGTCGATATCGTTCCACAGCACCCGGAAGTCGGTGACGTCGTAGGCCTTCACCTTGTTCGCCGCGCTCTTGAACGGCTGGTAGAAGGTCTCGTCCGTCCAGGTGTAGGTCGCCGACAGGATCAGCGAACCCGGTTCGAAGTCGAAGGTGTAGTTCGCGTTGCCGGCGAACTTGTTCTCCGGCGACTGGTAGATCTTCGAGCCCTTGAGGGTCTGGAACACCAGGCGGGTGCCGTTCGAGACCACCACGCCGCCCGAAGGGGTGGCGTTGGGGTCCAGCGCGCCCGGATCCGCCGGATCGTAGAAGCAGCAACCCTTGGTGATCTTGGTGTGCAGGTAACCGTAGCTGGCCGACAGATCGAGGTTGTTGATCGGCCGCCAGATGGCTTCCAGCTCCAGGCCGTAGGCCTCGGCGTCGACGTTGACGAAGTTGTTCGCCGCCGCCGTGCCCGCCGCGTTCAGCTGCGACAGGTTGAGCTGCAGGTCCTTGTAGTCGTTGTAGAAGGCGGCCGCGTTGATCTGGAACCGGCGCGCGATGGTCTTCTTCAGGCCGACTTCGACGGCGTCGACCTGTTCCTGCTTGGCTTCAGGCTGCGAGGAGAGGGTGCCCAGCAGGAAGCCGCCCGATTTGTAGCCGCGGCTGTACTTGGCGTAGCCGAGGGTGTCGGTGTCCGGCGTCCAGTCCAGGTTCAGCACGCCGGTGACGGCGTCCCAGCTGTTCTTCAGCGAGCGGAAGTTCTGCACGCCCGGCGTGGTCGGATCCATGTCCGACGACACGTCGAACGCCGCGGCGCCGCCTGCGATCGCCGGCGACTGGATGATCAGCCGCTGGAACTCGGTGCCTTCCTTCTTGTCCTTGGTGTAGCGGATGCCGGCGGTCACCGCGAACTGATCGTTGAGCTCGTAGGTGGCCTGACCGAAGACCGCGTAGGCCTTGGAGTCGAGCGTGGCCTGGGTGTCGGCGAAGTTGCGCAGCGGGTTCGGAGCGGCCGGCGCGCCGGTCAGGGTCAGCGGGTTGGCCAACTGGGACTGGTTGGGGTTACCGAGCTGGATGCGCTGGCGGTACTCTTCCTCGTACTGGTAGACGCCGAGGATCCAGCGGAAGGGCCCGTCGCCGTTCGAGGTCAGGTTGATCTCGTTGGAGTAGTAGCGCTTGTGCTCGTCGAAATCGGTGGTCTGGGTCGGGAAGTACGGGACCAGCATGCCGGGGACGCTGATGGCAGTCGTACGGCTGGTGCCGTCATAGTCGCCGCCGGTCTGGTAATTGTACTGCTGGAAGCCGCCGATGTACTTCAACGAGGCGAAGCCCAGGTCGTAGGTCACCGTCGTCGTCAGGACGTGGTTTCCACGCAGCTGGCCATAACCGTTCGTATTCGTGTTCTGGACGTAGGGATCCTCGACGCCCGGGTTCGGCGTCGCATAGCCGAACTGCGGGTTCACCTGCAGCTGGCCGATCAGGCCGAACACGCGGGTGGTGTCATAGGGCGTGACCAGGTTCGACAGGCGGTCGCCGACGCCCAGGGTGTCGTCCCAGCTGGAGCGATTGTAGCGGGCGAAGATCGACAGCTTCTCGGTCGGCTCGGCCTCGACCTGGAACTCGAAGTAGGTCCGCTTGATCTTGGCGCCTTCGTTGGCGGTGCCGATGTTCTTGATGAAGCCTTCGCGCTGATGGTCCTGGCTGCCGCCGACCTTGAAGCGCAGGTTCTCGGCGACCGGCAGCGAGACGACGCCCTCGATCCGCGTACGGTCATAGTTGCCGTAGGACGCACGGATTTCGCCGCCGAACTCCTGGGCCGGGCGCTTGGAGATCTGGTTGATCGCGCCGCCGATGGCGTTACGGCCGTACAGGGTGCCCTGCGGACCGCGCAGGATTTCCGTCCGCTCGATGAACAGCGGGGTCTTGAACAGTTCGGACGACGAGGCCGAGTAGAAGCCGTCCGAATAGGACGCCACGCCCGGGTCGTTGCCGATGTAGAAGGTGTTACGGCCGGCGCCCCGCAGGCTGACCCGGTCGGTGCCGGAATAGTTCATGCCGGGCGTGAAGTTCACGAAGTCCTGGATGCCGGTGATGCCGGCGATATCCCGCTTCTCGGACGTAAAGGCCGAAACGGCGACCGGCACGTCCTGCAGGGACTGCTCGCGCTTTTCGGCGGTGACCACCAGTTCCTCAAGGGTCGCACCTTCGTCGGCGGCGGCCTGGGCCAGGGCGGGTTGGGCGATGGCGGCGAGGGCGACGAACGAGACGCCGGCAGCCAGAAGAGCGCGCGCGGGCGCGGTTTTGCGAGCCATGAAATCCTCCCGAGGCGCGGACGGGGTCGCCGGCCGGTCTCGTGCTTTTGATATTGTTGGAACGGACGCGGGGAGGCGTCCGGGCGGCGGACCCTCAATGTGTCCGAGCGGTTCCGTCAACTGTACGGTGATAACTTGCGCCGTTAGGACGCCGCTTTTTTCATAGTGTGGCGAAAAGACCGCATTTTCGAATCCTTCGTGCAAAATAGAACGACGGTCGCTCAATTCGGTCCCTGATGGGGGACTCGTGCGGCGACCTAACGCGTTCGATGCGTACCGTTCAGTCAAAAAAGGGTGAATCAGCGGCCGGACGGGCCCGTTCTGTGGTGATCAGCGGCGCGCTGTTGCCGGCCGGGCACGAAAAAGGGGCGGCGGATCGCTCCGCCGCCCCCGAAGGCTTCCCCTGGAAGGGCTGGGTGTTACCAGCGCTTGGTCACCGAGACGCCGTAGGTGCGCGGCTCGGTATAGAAGACGTTCCGGAACAGGCCGGAGCTATCGTCGGTGAGGTAGAAGTCGGTGATCGCCTTTTCGTTGGTGGCGTTCTTGACGAAGCCCGCCAGCTCGACGCCCAGGTCCCGGTTCTCGACCGTCAGGGTCAGGTTGACGTTGTCCCAACCTTTGATCCGGTCGGCCTCGGAGTTGTAGATCCGGGCGTAGGTCTTGGTCTGCTTGTAGTAGTCGCCGCGCAGCGTCGCGTCCCAGTCGCCCATCGTCCAGGTGTACTGGGCGCCCAGCGAGATGGTCCAATGCGGCGCGTTCGGCAGGCTGTTGCCGTCGAGGTCGACGGTGACGCCTTCCGAGACCAGGCCGCCGAAGGCGTTGGTGCCGGCGGCGATCGCGCCCGTGCCGTTGATATTCGTGCCCGCCCCGGCGGCCGAGGCCAGGGTGCAGACGCCGAGCAGGTTGAACGGGTTGGGCGTGAAGCCCGGCACCTGGCCGTTGGAGATGGCCAGGGCCGTGGCCGCGGCCGCCGTCGACACCACGCAGTTCGAGGCCGCGCTCGACTTCACCAGGGTCAGGCCCGCGTTGCCTTGGGTCCGGTTGAAGGTGTCGATCGAGGTTGCGTTCTTGATCTTGGTGTCGAGGTAGCCGATCGCCGCGTTCAGGCGCAGGCCCTCGACCGGCTGCCAGATCGACTCGAACTCGGCGCCCATCACCTCGGCGTCGATGTTCTCGTTGGTCGAGGCGCGGTTCACGATCTTGGAGACCTGGTAGCCTTTGTAATCGTAGTAGAAGCCGGTCAGGTTCAGCTGCATCGTGCCGTTGAGCAGCGTGTTCTTCGTGCCGATCTCGTAGGAGTTGATGAACTCCGGCTCGAAGGTGGCCGGCACGGGAACCACACCGATGCCCGGGCTGGGCGGCGTATTGAGGCCGCCGGCCTTGTAGCCGCGCGAGTAGAACGCATAGACCAGGGTCTCATCGGTGAAGCCCAGGTCCGGCTTCCAGTCGAAGCCGAAGCGGCCCGTCGGCTCCTTGAACTTGGTCTTCAGGATCGCCGGCGCGCCGGGAAGCGGGCCGCCGATGCCGACGCCGGGCGTGCCCAGCACGACCGAGTGGTTCTCGACCTCCTTGCTGTCCACCGTGTAGCGCAGGCCGAGCGTCCATTTGAAGTTGTCGGACATCTGCCAGTAGAACTCGCCGAAGGCGGCGTAGGACGTCAGGTCGTAGGGGCCGTAGCTGTCGTAGTAGTTGTGGCCGCTGCGGTTCGGATCGGCGTTGGGATCGATCGCCACGCAGGGGGCGGCCCCCGCGCAGTTGGCGTTGCCGGTCGTGAGCAGGTTGTTGATCTGGTAGTAGCCGGTCCCGGTGTTGAACATCACGTAGTAGTCGCCGGTCGCCTGGTAGCGCGAGAAGATACCGCCGATGTTGTAGTTGAACGGCCCGTCGAAGTTCGACTGCAGCCGAATCTCGTGGCTCCACTGCTCGGTGTAGGCCGAGGAGATGTCGCTGGTGGTGAAGCGGTTGAACGCGCCGTTCTGCGGGTCGTTGATCCTGCCGCCCGGGAACAGGCTGGCGTAGATCGCGGCATAGTTCGGCACCGCCGCGAACGCATTGACCGGGTTCGGCGTGGTGTTGAAGCTCGTGCTCGGCGTGTAGCGGTTGTAGTCCTGGCGCGTGTACAGCTTGTAGAAGGTGTAGGCCGACAGCCAGTTCAGCGTCAGGTTCTCGGTGACGTCGAAGGCGGCGTTGAACTCATAGATGTCGGTCTTGGACTTGTAGATCGGGTCGAACGTCGACTCGATGTCCCGGATGTTCGGGGTCTGCATCTTGCCGGCGTAGGCGTCGCCCGTCTGGAAGCCGCCCAGGGCGCCGAAAAGGCCGCCCAGCGTGGCTTGCGAGTTCACGGTGCCGAGCGCGCTCGGATCGTACAGCGAGGTGGCCGAGCAGCCCTGGCTGAACAGCCCGCGCTGGATCTGGCCGATCAGGCCGCCGGCGGCGGTCGAATAGCCCAGGCCGCCGACGTTCGCCGGACCGTTGTCCTTGGTGCAGAACTGCTTGCCGATCCGCGAGCGGTTGTCGTCCTCCTCGAAGTGATCCCACATCGCCCAGGCCCGGAAGCGGTCGGTGGGGTTGAGGGCGATGGTGGCGCGGACGCCGTAGAGGTCGCGATCGTCCGCGTCGTTGCCGGTGACCAGGTTCTCGCCGAAGCCGTCGCGCTTCAGGTACGAGCCCGCGAAGCGCGCGGCGAGCGTCTCGCCCAGCGGGATGTTGATCATCCCGCGCGCCTTCATGGTGTTGTAGTTGCCGTATTCGGCGCGGAGGTTGCCCTCGAAGATGTCCTTCGGCTTGGCGGTCAGCAGGTTGACCACGCCGCCGGTGGCGTTCCGGCCATAGAGGGTGCCCTGCGGGCCCCGCAGCACTTCCACCCGCTCGACGTCGTAGAACTCGGTCTCGAACAGGTTGTTGGCGATCAGCGGGGCGTTGTTCAGGTGGATGCCGGTGCCGGCGTCGCCCGAGCCGGCCACCAGCTTGGAGCCGATGCCGCGGATCTGGAAGTTGTAGCCGGTGAAATTCCCCTTGGAGAAGTTCACGTTCGGCACGGCCAGAACCAGGTTCGGGCCGCCGTCGATCTTGGATTTCTCGAGCGCGTTCTGGTCGAAGGCCGAGACGGCGATCGGCACGTCCTGGAGGGCTTCCTCCTTCTTCTGCGCCGTGACGACCAGTTCTTCGATCACGTTCGCCCCGGCCGTCTGGGCCATTGCGGGCATAGCGATCGCGGTCAAGGCCGTGGCGGAAACGCCAACAGCCAGCCAACTCCGAAGAGTGCGGATATCCTTCATATTGTTCCTCCCAGGGGCGTCCCGAGCTCTTTTTGGCCCGTGGTCCGCCGTTACGCCGCTAAAGCGCAAGCCAAACGGGGAGGCGGCGCGCCCCCCATTCGGCCGTGTTCACGGTCCACCCGTGTTCGCTGACTGTCAACGGAAGCTAAGCCGGCTAAGGGATTGCGGTGGCTAGTGTGGCGCCCGGAACACCCAAGCTTCCCTAGCGTCGCTTCCCTGAAAGGCGCTTTCCGCCCATATGGGGCCGATGCACGACGGCGCTCTCGTCCTCTTTTCCGGCGGCCAGGATTCCACCGCCTGCCTGGCCTGGGCTCTCGACCGCTACCCGCGGGTCGAGACCGTCGGGTTCGACTACGGCCAGCGCCATGCCGTCGAGTTGCAGGCGCGACAGGCGGTGCGAGCGCGCTTCGTGCGCGAGTTTCCCACCTGGGCCCCCCGCCTGGGCGACGACCACATGATCGATATCGCGAGCTTCGGGGCCCTGGCCGAGACGGCCATGACCTCCGACCGCGCGATCGAGATCACGGAGAAGGGCCTGCCGTCCACCTTCGTCCCGGGCCGGAACCTCGTGTTCCTGACCTATGCCGCGGCGCTGGCCGACCGGCGGGGCCTGAACGTGCTGGTGGGCGGGATGTGCGAGACGGACTTCTCCGGCTATCCCGATTGCCGGCGCGCGACGCTCGATGCGATGGAGACCGCGCTGAACCTCGGCATGGAACAGGCCTTCCGCATCGAGAGCCCGCTGATGCGCCTCACCAAGGCGCAGACCTGGGCCTTGGCCAAGGGGCTGGGCGGCGAGCCGCTGGTGGCCCTGACCGTCGAGGAGAGTCACACCTGTTATCTCGGTGAGCGCGGGACCCTGCATCCCTGGGGCTATGGCTGTGGGACCTGTCCGGCCTGCGAGCTGCGCCAGCGGGGGTATGAGGCCTGGGACGCGGAAGGCCGGCCCTCGTTGGGGGGCGAAATGGGATGAGCTACGCGGTCAAGGAGATCTTCCTGACCCTCCAGGGCGAGGGCGGCCAGGCCGGTCGGCCGGCCGTGTTCTGCCGCTTCGCCGGCTGCAACCTCTGGAGCGGGCTGGAGCGTGACCGCGACAAGGCCGTCTGCACGTTCTGCGACACCGACTTCGTAGGCATGGATGGGCCGGGCGGCGGGCGCTTCGCCGACGCCGACGCGCTTGCGCGCGCCGTCGAAGCGGCCTGGGTCGGCGGGCCTGACCAGCGCTTGGTCGTGCTGACCGGCGGCGAGCCGCTGTTGCAGGTGGACGAAGCTCTGATCGAGGCTCTGCACACTCGCGGCTTCTCCATCGCCCTGGAGACCAACGGCACCCTGGCGGTTCCGCCGGGCGTCGACTGGATCTGCGTCAGCCCCAAGGCCGACGCGCCCGTCGTGCAGACCCACGGCCAGGAGCTGAAGCTGGTCTTCCCCCAGGAAAAGGCCCGCCCGGAGCGCTTCGAGCACCTGGATTTCGAGCGTTTCCTGCTGCAGCCGATGGACGGGCCCGACCGCGCCGCGAACACTGAAGCGGCGATCGCCTATTGCCTCGCACACCCCCGGTGGCGTTTAAGCGTCCAAACCCACAAATACCTCGGCATTGCCTAGAGCCTGCAGGGCTTCGGCAGCCACTAGATTTGCGATGAACCAGCCCACGTTCGAAATCACCAAGGCCGCGACATTCGACGCGGCGCACTACTTCGCCGAGGGTCCGGAACACCGGCCCTACCAGAACCTGCACGGCCACTCCTTCAAGGTGGAGGCGACGGTCCGCGGCCACACGCAGGAGCCCGTGGGCTGGGTCGCCGACCTCGCCGACCTGGAGGCGGCGCTCAAGGGCGTGGCAGGCGAGCTGGACCACGGCCTGCTGAACGAAAAGCCCGGCCTGGAGCGCCCGACCCTCGAGCACATCTGCCTCTATTTCGCGGAACGCCTGCGGGTGAAGTTCCCCGGCCTCTCCCGGATCGTGGTCTCGCGGCCCACGATCGGGGAGAGCTGCGCGCTCAGTCTCTAGCCCTCAACCCACCTGCTTTTGAGTGTCGCCGCTGCGGCGGCGCGGGCCGCCGTAGTTGGGATCGTTCCGGCGGCGGCGATCGGGACCGAAATAGTCCTCCGTGCGCACGAAGGATCGGGGGTGTTCGACGGCCTGGTGCAGCCGCTCGATGACCCCCCGCGCCGTCAGCGGCTTGGCCAGGAACTCGCTCACGCCGGCGTCCCGCGCCTCGTTCACCCGGGCGAAGGTCGAGTGGCCCGTGATCATGATCACCGGGGCCATCTGGTTCGGGCTGTCGGGCGAGTTGCGCAGCAGGCGGACGAAGTCGATGCCGTCCAGCGGCTGCATCGACAGGTCGGTCATGACCACGTCGATGGGATAGTCCCGCATCATCTGCAGGCCTTCGGCTCCGTCGTTCGCCTCGTAGATGTAGTGCACGCCGATCGCGCGCAGGATCTCCGCCAAGAGAACCCGCATGTAGTGGTTGTCGTCCACCAGAAGTATCTTCAGGAGGTCGTAGCGCACGGCGCGATCTTAGCTGTCCACTGTGACGAACCGGGTTGAGCAAGGGCAATGCGCGCCCGGCGAACCGGTTTCGTGGATTAGGGTGACCCGCGTTCGGCGGTCAACGGAATATCGACGTCATGCGACGCGAAACGGGTTCCGGATCAGGGAGTTGGTCGCCCGGCAGTAGTCCGCGCGATCCTGTTCAACCGATGGATGGACCAGGGGCGAAGGCGCCGCCGCCGGTCTGGGCTCGATGGCGCAGGAACGCGTCGGCCAGGACGCAGGCGACCATGGCCTCCACCACGGGGACGGCGCGGATGCCGACGCAGGGGTCGTGCCGCCCCTTGGTGCGCAGGTCGATCTCCTCGCCCGCCTCGTTGATGCTTCGGCGCAGGGACAGGATGGAGGACGTCGGTTTGAAGGCGACGCGCGCCGTCACCGCCTGGCCGGTGGAGATGCCGCCCAGGACGCCGCCCGCCTTGTTCGACAGGAAGATGGGCCCATCGGCGCCCATCCGCATCTCGTCGGCGTTTTCCTCGCCGGAGAGCGCGGCCGAGGCGAAGCCGGCGCCGATCTCCACGCCCTTGGCGGCGTTGATCGACATCAGGGCCCCGGCCAGTTCCGCGTCCAGCTTGCCGTAGAGCGGCGCGCCCCAGCCGGCGGGGACGCCCGTGGCCTCCACCGCGACGACCGCGCCGGTGGAGGAGCCGGCCTTGCGGATCTGTTCGAGATGCTCTTCCCAGATCGGCACGATCTGCGGGTCAGGCGCCCAGAACGGATTGTCGCCGGTGACGGCGAAGTCCATCCGCGCGGGATCCACGGCGTGCGGCCCGATCTGGACGACCGCGCCGCGGATCGTCACGCCGTCGATCACCTTGCGGGCGATGGCGCCCGCCGCGACCCGGGCCGCCGTCTCGCGGGCGGACTGCCGCCCGCCGCCGCGATAGTCGCGGACGCCATACTTGGCGAAGTAGGGATAGTCGGCATGGCCGGGCCGGAAGGCCTGGGCGATCTCGGAATAGTCGCGGCTGCGCTGGTCGACGTTGTCGATCATCAGCGAGATCGGCGTGCCGGTGGTCACCTGGCCGGCCGTGCGCTCGTCCTGGAACACGCCCGAAAGGATGCGGACCACGTCCGGCTCCTGGCGCTGGGTGACGAACTTGCCCTGGCCCGGGCGGCGGCGGTCCATCCACGGCTGGATGTCGGCCTCCGAGAGGGCGATCCCCGAAGGGCAGCCGTCGACCACGCAGCCTAGCGCCGGCCCGTGGCTCTCGCCCCAGGTGGTGACGCGGAAGAGGTGGCCGAAGGTGTTGTGCGACATGGCGGGCGTTCTGTAGCCGGTTCGCCCGCCCGCGCCAAACGGCGGCGCTCTAGATGCGCAGGTCGACGAAGGCGCCCATGGCCTGGACGGGCGGAGGCGCGGTGCGGCGGGCGGTTTCGGCCAGGATGGCGGCCTCGGCCTGCAGCCGCTGCTGCGGCGGCAGCTTGAAGAGCGAGACCATGTCGACGCCGCGCTCGGCCATGACCTGGCGGCGAGCCTGTTCGCGGGCCTCGGCGCTGTTCTCGACCGGCGCCACGGGACGCACGTTGGACACCTGGAAGTTCCGCGCAGCCTGGCCGGTGATGCTCAGCCCGGCGGGCGTCTGGGCGACGTCCGCGACGGCGTAGGCCGCGCTGCGGGGCGTTGCGCCAAAATGGATCAGGCCGACGTTCATGCGACAGCACGTCGCAACGGCGGCGCCAGACGGCCGATCTCCCCCACCGCCACGGCAGCGGGGGAGGCCGAAGGCTTACGCCGGCTGCTTCTGTGCGGTGGCGCCGGGCAGGGTGGCGCGGTTCAGGTCGAAGAACTTCGGCGCCATCTTCGGCACAGCTTCCTCGAGGATCGACTTCACCGTCCAGCCCTCTTCCTTGGTGACGGTCTCGATGGGCCGCGGCTGCGAGTAGAGGATGATGTTCTCGCCCGACGAGCCGAAGATCTGGCCCGAGACGTGGGCCGCCTCGGGGCTGACCATCGCCACGGAGAATCGGGCCGGCTGGTCGGCGCGGATCTTCTCGGCCATCACCTTGCGGCGCTCGGCGGCGGCCTCGTCCTTGATCGGCACCGACTGGGTCATGCGCGTCCAGGCGACAGGCGCCAGGCAGTTGGACCGCACGTTGTTGCGGGCGCCCTCCATGGCGATGATCCGCGAGAGGCCGGCGATGCCCATCTTGGCCGCGCCGTAGTTGGCCTGGCCGATGTTGCCGAACAGGCCCGAGGTGGACGTGAAGAACATGTAGGCGCCGTCGTTCTGCTCGCGGAACAGCTCGATGGTGGCGCGGGCCACGTTGAAGGAGCCGCGCATGTGGACCGCGATCACCGCGTCCCAGTCGGCCTCGGTCATCTTGTGGAACATCACGTCGCGCAGGATGCCGGCGGGATTGATCACGGCGTGCAGGCCGCCGAATTCCTTCTTGGCCTGCTCGACCATGCCGTAGACGGCGTCCAGGTCGGTCACGCTGTCGGAGTTCGAGACGGCCTGGCCGCCATTGGCGCGGATCAGGGCCGCGACCTCCTCGGCGGGGCCGGCGGAGCCCGCATCGTCGCCCTTCAGCCCGGCGCCCAGGTCGTTGACCACGACCTTCGCGCCTTCCTGCGCTGCGATCAGCGCGCAGTCACGGCCGATGCCGTTGCCGCCACCGGTAACCAGAACAACCTTGCCGTCCAATGCGCCCATGACCGTCAATCTCCCTAAAATGAATGGGCGACAGTTATTCGAGGCGATCGGCCCGGCGCAAGTCGGGGAACAGCTTGGCCCAGAGGCCGGTGACCATCACCGCGCCGACCCCGCCGAACACCGCCGCGCCGACGGGGCCGAGGATGCGCGCCACGACGCCGCTCTCGAATTCGCCGAGCTCGTTGGAGGCCCCGATGAACACGGAGGAGACCGAGGCGACCCGCCCGCGCATGTGGTCGGGCGTGACCAGCTGGACCAGGGTCTGGCGGACGAAGACGCTCAGCATGTCGGCCCCGCCCAGCACCGCCAGGGCCGCCACCGACAGCCAGAGCGACTTGGACAGGCCGAACACGACGGTGGCCATGCCGAACACCGCCACACCCCCGAACATGAACAGCCCGGCCTTCGACCGGATGGGGTTGGCCGCGAGCCACAGCGCCACGGCCGTCGCGCCCATGGCCGGCCCGGCGCGTAGCAGGCCGAAACCCTCTGCGCCGACGTGCAGCACATCCCGCGCGAAGACCGGCAGCAGCGCCGTCGCCCCGCCCAGCAGCACCGCGAACAGGTCCAGCGAGATCGCGCCGAAGACGATCTTCTGCCGCCAGACATAGGCCAGGCCTTCCTTGACGAGCTGCCAGCGCGACCCGGGGTTGGTTTCCGGCTTGGCGTTGGCGCGGATGCTGAACACCAGCACTGCCGAGAGGCCGTAGAGGGCGAAGGTGGTGAAATAGGCCGTCTCGGCCGAGCGGGCGACCAGCAGGCCCGCCGCCGCCGGCCCGGCGATCGAGGCGGTCTGCCAGGCCAGCGAGTTCCAGGCGATGGCCCGCGGCAGCAGCTTGCGCGGGACCAGCATCGGCCCGAGCGCCGTGTTCGCCGGGGCGAAGAAGGCGCGGCTGGCTCCGAACAGCGCCGCCACGACCAGCAGCAGCGCGGGCGAGGCGTGACCGTTCACGGTCGCGAAGGCCAGCACCAGCACGCTGACGATCTCCCCCGAGAGACAGAGCAGCAGCACCTTCTTGCGGTCGTACCGGTCCGCCGCCTCGCCGGCCGGCAGGGTGAGCAGGAACACGGGCACGAAGGCCGCCAGCCCGATCATCCCGACCAGGAAGGCGCTCTCCTCCACCGACCGGTCCAGCCGGGCCAGGGCGTACATCTGCCAACCCATGGCCACGCTCTGGATCTGGCTGGCGAAGCTGCCCGTCCAGCGGGTGCCCCAGAACAGCAGGTAGTCGCGCTCCTTCAGCAGGGCGCGGGCGGAAGGGACGGGCTCGTCGGGCGGGGAAAGGTCGACCATCTGAAGGCCTGCGAACCTGCCCTGCGCCGCACATCGTCGCAACGGCGTTGACGCGAGGGGGCGATGGCCCTATCTGCGCGCCTCCGATCCACGGCCCGGAGGGCCTTTCGATGCGACGACGTCCGCTGGCCTGAACCGCCGCCGAACCCGCACCGGCGCCGGGCGTTCGCCCGACGCCGAAACGTCGTCCTTCGCCTTTAGAGATCGGTCCATGTCCCTCCAGCCCGACCGGCCCCCGCCGGAGCTCATCTTCGTCAACGAGACCCCTGCGCACGGCGCAGAGGTCGAAGCCCTGCTGAACCGCGCCTTCGGGCCCGGCCGTTTCGCCAAGGTCTCGGAGCGCGTCCGCGAGTTCGCCACCTTCGCGCCGGAACTGTCCTTCTGCGCCCTTGAGGCCGACAAGGTCGTCGGCGTGGTGCGCATGTGGCGCGTCAGCGTCGGCGACCAGCCGGCGGTCTTCCTGGGTCCGCTGGCGGTCGAGGAGAGTGAGCGGCGCCATGGTCTGGGCGCCCAACTCGTCGAACGCGCCTGCGCGGCGACCCAGGCGGCGGGCGAGCCTGCGGTCCTGCTGGTGGGCGATCTCCCGTACTTCCAGCGCGTCGGCTTCGCGATCGCCCCGGATGTGATCCTGCCCGGCCCGGTGGACGCCCGGCGCGTCCTCGCCCGCAGCTTCGGCGACCTTGCGCTCAGCGGTCCGGTTCGGCCGCGCTGAGCCCTTCCGCCCGCGTCGCGCTTGAGCCGACTCCGGCCGACGCCTACCTTCCGGCGATGGCGGAGGTTTCTTCCCAGTCCGGTCTCGACGGCATAGCGGCGGCGGCCAAGCAGGCGCCGGGCCGCGGTCTGCCGCCCGTACATCTGTGGAATCCCGCCCACTGCGGCGAGATCGACATCGTCATCAAGCGCGACGGGCGCTGGCTGCACGAGGGCGCCCAGATCAACCGCGAGGCGCTGGTGCGGCTGTTCTCCACAGTCCTGCGCAAGGACCCCGACGGCTTCCACCTGGTCACGCCGGTCGAGAAGATGCGCATCGAAGTGGAGGACGCGCCCTTCATCGCCGTCCGGGTCGATCGGGAGGGGGAGGCGCTGCGCTTCGTCACCAACGTCGGCGACGAGGTGGAGGCCGGTCCCGAGCACGCCCTGCGCGTCGAGCTGGGCGAGGACGGTGAGCCGCGGCCCTACCTTCACGTCCGCCGGGGGCTGGAGGCGCTGGTCGCCCGGCCGGTCTTCTACGAACTGGTCGAGATGGCCGAGGAGCGGGAGACGCCGGAGGGGCGGATGCTGGGTGTCGTCTCGAACGGCGCGTGGTTCCCGCTGGGACCCGCCGAGGCGCAGACGTGAACCATCTTTCGCCGCGAGGGCTGCGCGACTGGATCGCCGAACATTTGGACCCGCTTCAGGACCACGCGGTGGAGGGCGGCCAGCGCCGCTCGGACTTCGACCTGACGCCCGGCGGCTGGGCTGACGCCGCGGCCGGGCCGCTGAAGTCGGCCGCCGTCCTGATCGGCCTCGTCGAGCGCGAGGCCGGGGTCAACGTACTGCTCACCCGCCGCTCGGACACCCTGCGCAGCCATACCGGCCAGGTCGCCCTGCCCGGCGGGCGCCAGGATCCGGGCGAGCGACCGTGGGAGACCGCCCTGCGCGAGGCCCACGAGGAGGTGGGGCTGGCGCCGCATTTCGTGGACCTGATCGGGCTTTCCACCCCCTACCAGACCGGCAGCGGCTATCTGATCACACCGGCGGTCGGGTTCGTGCGGCCCGGCTTCACGCTGCAGCCCAATCCCGACGAGGTGGCTGACATCTTCGAGACGCCGTTCGGCTTCCTGATGGACCCGTCGAACTACGAGGAGCGGGAGGGCCAGCTGCCGTCCGGCGAGAAGCGCCGCTTCTACGCGACGACCCACGAGGAGCGGTACATCTGGGGCGCGACGGCCGGCATCCTGCGCGCGCTCTACGAGCGACTCTACGGGGCGTCGCTTGCTTAGCCTGGTGCTGAGCCGCGTGGCCCTGGCGGCCGTTCCGTTCCTGCTGTGGTTCCTGTGGGCGGCCTGGGCGCGTCGCACGGGCAGGCCCATGGGTTCGACGCCTTGGCCCTGGCTGATCGCGGTGGCCGGCGCGCTGATCGGCCTGTCCTTGATGGCGACCGCGGTCTTCCATAGGGACAATCGCGCAGAGCGCTACGTGCCGGGCGAAGTCCGTCCGGACGGGCGCGTCACCGAAGGCCACTTCGAACCCAAATGACCGACAGCCTGGGCCAGCCCCGTTGGATGACCGCGCCGGCGACGGCGGCGGTCCTGGACGCTCTGGAGGCGGCCGGCGGGCCCGACTGCGCCCGCTTCGTGGGGGGATGTGTGCGCAACGCCCTGGTTGGCCGGCCGATCGACGACATCGACATCGCCACCCGGCTGACGCCGGAGCAGGTCACGGCGGCGCTCCAGACGGCGGGCATCCGCGCCCTGCCCACCGGCATCGAGCACGGGACCGTCACGGCCGTCTCGAACCACCTACCGCACGAGATCACCACCCTGCGTCGCGACGTCTCCACCGACGGCCGCCGCGCCACCGTGGCCTTCACCGACGACTGGCATGAGGACGCCGGGCGCCGCGACTTCACCCTGAACGCCCTCTACGCCCGCCGGGATGGCGGCATCTTCGACCCCACCGGGCATGGGGTGGCCGACACCCGCGCCGGACGCATCGTCTTCGTGGGCGAGCCCGAGCAGCGGCTGCGCGAGGATCACCTGCGCAACCTGCGCTTCTTCCGGTTCTACGCCTGGTTCGGAAAGGGGGCCGCCGATCCGGCCGCCGTTACGGCCTGCGCCGCCCTGAAGGACAGTATCGACAACCTGGCGGCCGAGCGGATCTCCAAGGAGCTGCTGAAGCTGCTGGCGGCCGACGACCCCCGGGCCTCGGTCCGGCTGATGGCCGAGACGGGGGTCCTGGAGGTCGTGCTCAAGCTGCCGGCCGACCTGGACCGCTTCGAGGCGCTCTGCGGCATCGAAGGCGACCAGCTGTTCGAGAACGATCCGGTCTTGCGTCTGGCCGCCCTGTTGCCGAACGACCAGATGGCGGCCGCCCGGCTGGCCGAGCGCTTGCGGCTGTCGAACCCCGACCGCGACCGCATCGTGGCCGCCCTGTCGCCGATGCCGGTCCTCAAGAGCTGGATGAGCCCGCGCGAGATCCGGCGGGAGGTCTATCGGGGCGGGCAGGGGACCTTCCGCGACCGCGCCAAGCTGGCCTGGGCGGCGGCCGCCCGCACGGCCACGACCATGCAATGGCGCGGACTGATCGCGCTGGCCGACGGTTGGAGCCCGCCGACCCTGCCCCTGACCGGCGACGAGGTGATGAACGCCGGCGTGCCGAAGGGCCCGCTGGTCGGCCAGGTGATCCGCGAGGTCGAAGACTGGTGGGTCGACAACGACTTCCTCGACGACAAGCTGTCGATCATCGAGAAGCTCAAGGCCGTGGCCCAGGGCATGGTCTATTGAAGGTCGGCATTCTCAAAACCGGGCGGCCGCCTAAGCCGGCGATCCCGCAGTTCGGGACCTATCCCGACATGTTCATGCGTCTGCTGGGGCCGGACGCCTACGACTGGCGGGTCTATGCGGCGGACGAGGGCGAACTGCCATCCGCGCCGCAGGATTGCGCCGCCTACATCGTCACCGGCTCGGCGGCCGGGGTCTACGAGAGCGATCCGTGGATCGGCGAGCTGCTGGACTGGCTGCGCGCCGCCAAGGGCCGCACGAAGCTGGTCGGGATCTGCTTCGGGCACCAGGCCATGGCCCAGGCCTTCGGCGGCCAGGTGATCAAGTCGCCCAAGGGCTGGGCGATCGGCCAGCAGGACTACCACGTCCTCCGCGCCGAGCCCTGGATGGACGGCCCGCCCGCCATCCGCCTGCCGGGGTCCCACCAGGACCAGGTGGTCGAGCTGCCGCCCAACGCCGAGGTGATCGCCGCCAGCGCCTTCACGCCGCTGGGCGCCCTGGCGTGGCGCGACCAGCCGGCGATCTCGATGCAACTGCATCCCGAGTTCGAGCCGGCCTACGCCCGGGCCTTGATCGAGGCGCGGCGAGGCAAGGTCTATGGCGACGAAGAGGCCGACCGCGCCGTCGCCAGCTACGACGGCTCCGACGACCGCGCTCGTGTCGGCGCCTGGATCAACCGCTTCCTGCAGGGCTGACCACTCGCCTCATTCGCGAGTGCGCTTGACGAAACCCATGTCTCCGATTGTATTGACATGAATAATGTCATTTGTTGGGGCGGGGTTTCCAATGCGGGTTTCGAACATGCTGGCCGGCGCCTTGGGCGCCGCGATTGTAGCCGGGTCGCCGGCCTCGGCGGCGGTGATGATGGCGACGTTCTACGGGTCCACGGACTTCGGCGGTTACGACTACGCGGGGCTGTTCGGGCCCCCCGACAGCAGCCTGGCCTACAAGTCGATGTCGGTGACCTTCGTCTACGACACCGCCCTCGGCGTCCGCGTGACGACGGCGGGCGAGGACATGGTGGTGCAGTCTGGCGGCCTGAACCCGATCCTCAGCGCCTCGATCACCATCGATGGCGTGACCCTCGATCTCGACCTGGCCGACTACGGCTATGCCAGCTCGACCGACAACTATTGGACCTGGCTGTCAGCCCGCGGGACCAATCCCTCCAACTACGACAACGAGTTGAGTGCGATGGTCATTGGCGCCGGCATGCCCGGCGACCTGGAGACGCCTTTCATGGCCTACAGCTATGGCGGCGGGTCCCTGCGGCTGTGGTCGCCCACCAACTTCGGCGAGGCCCTGGCCGAGACAGACTTCAACCTGGGCGGCGTCGAGGTGACCTATGTCGGCCCGTCCAGCCCCGGACCTGTGCCCGAGCCCACGACCTGGGCGCTGATGATCGTCGGCTTCGGCCTGGCCGGCGCCGCCCTGCGCGCTCGCCGGCTGGCGGCGCCTTAGACGCCAAAGGTCATCCACACCACGGACTTCGGCCCCACGCCCTCCAGCCGCCGCCAGCCATAGCGCGCGTAGAACCGCTGCGCCCGGTGATTGGCGGGTTGGCAGCCTAGGTGGGCGCGACCCCCGACGGTTTCCAGCCACCGGTCCATCAACGCCCGGCCCACGCCTCGGCCCTGAAGCTGCGGCAGCAGATCGATGTGCAGGTGTGCCGGCGCGGCGTCGACGACGGGTTGCGGGACCGAAGGCGGATGGTGGATGTGGAAGGCGTCCCATTCGTCGCGCGTGCGGTCCGGCGGCGGCACGTCCGCGGTGTCGGCATAGCGGCTGCGCAGCGCCGGCCACCACGCCGCCTCGCAACGCGCCTCGAACGGGCGGGTGTCGGCGGTCCCGAGGATGTATCCCGCCACCGCGCCGCTATCGTCCTCGGCGACGAAGGCGAGGGCCGGCTCGAGGGCGGCGTAGGGCGCGGCGTAGATTTCACCGATGATCCGCGGATCCGAATAGAGGTGTGTGGCGTCGGCGCCATTGTCGCCCGTCTTCAGGCAGATCTCGTACAGTGCGGACAGGTCGTCCGGCCGATAGGGGCGGATGAGGCTCATTTCGCGCCGCGCTGCAGGTCGCGGAGCGGCGCAAAACTGATCAGGGTCGCGCCCGCCGCCGCGATCATCGCCGGCGTCTCCGGATCGGTCATGAGCGCCAGATCATCCACACGGATCTGCGGATGGTCGGGGTCGTAGGCGCGCAGTTCCGGGCCATCCTCCACCGGGTGGACATAGACCTCGGTCACCCCCGGCCGCAGCCGGGCGAGGATGTCGGCGAACGCCGCCTTTGCCGGCCGGCCCCAGGTGGTGGTCAGATGATCGGGGAACACCAGGCCCCGGTCGGCGGCGAGGCTCCGACCCGGGAAACCCAGCTCCGCCTCCGCCCGCGACCCGAACATCCGCAGCGGCAGGTCGTATTCGGCGGCCAGGTCGACGAAGAGGCCGAAATAGCGCCGGTCGACCTGCATCGTGCCCATGTGCGCGTCCAGGTGGGTGACGTCGACACCCCAGGCCAGCGCCTGATCCACCTGCGCCCGGCATTCGGCGCGGACGGCATCGAGGTCCGCGGCGGCCCAGACCGCCTGGGCGGTCGCGGGCATGTAGCCTTCGCTGTCGTGAAGGGAGGCGGTCCCGGTCAGGCTGCGCCAGCGGTAACCGGGGTATTCGCAGGTGAGGGTCAGATGAACGCCGATCCCGCCCTTGAACGACCGCAGGCCGTCCAGGGCCCAGGGGCAGGGGACCATCAGGGTCGCGCTGGTCGCGACGCCGGCGGCGTGGGCCGCGGCGGTCGCCCGATTGGCCGCGGCGCTGGAGCCCAGGTCGTCGCAGTTGACGATCAGCAGCTTGGCGTCGGGGCCGTACCCCAGACGTTCGGCGAGGGTCGGCATCCGCTCAGGTCCAGGCCACCAGGGGCGGCATAGAGGACAGGATGGTCTCGATGTTCCCGCCGGCCTTCAGCCCGAACATCGTGCCGCGGTCGTAGAGCAGGTTGAATTCCACGTAGCGGCCGCGGCGGACCAGCTGTTCCTGGCGCTCGGCCTCGCCCCACGGCTCGCTCATCCGATGGCGGACAATGCGGGGATAGACGTCCAGGAACGCCTCGCCGACCGCCCGGGTGAAGGCGAAATCCTTCTCGAAGTCGCCGGAATTGTGCCGGTCGTAGAAGATGCCGCCGACGCCGCGCGGCTCGTTGCGGTGCGGCAGGAAGAAGTACTCGTCGCACCAGGCCTTGTATTTCGGGTGCCACTCCGGATCGAACGGATCGCACGCCGCCTTCATGGCGGCGTGGAACAGCACCGCATCGTCCGCGTCCTGGCTACGCTGCCCGTCCAGCACGGGCGTCAGGTCGGCGCCGCCGCCGAACCAGCTCTCGGCGGTCGACAGGAAGCGGGTGTTCATATGCACCGTCGGCACGCGCGGACTGCGCGGATGGACGATCAGGCTGATGCTGGCCGAGACGTAGGACGGGTCCTTGTCCGCCCCCGGCATCTGGGCCGCCATCTCGGGCGAGAACGTCGCCAGGGCGGCCGAGGTGTGGACCGCGGCCTTTTCGAACAGGCGGCCCTTGAAGAAGGCGCCGATCCCGCCGCCGACGCCGGTCTCGCGGGTCCAGGGCTTGAATTCGAAGCGGCTGGCGGGCTCCGGGTAGAGTTCGGGCGGGGCCTCGTCCTCCAGTCGCTCCAGCTCGGCGCAGATGCGCTGCTGGAGGCTTTCGAACCATTCCTTGGCGCGCGCGCGGCGCGTGAGGATCTCGGCAGGCAGGCTGGACATCGGGCTAGTCTGTTCGTTCGGCGATCGGAAAGGCGTTGATCTGCCTCAAGGCTTCGCCGAGCGCCAGCGTTGCGGCGGTCACGAGGTTCAGCGAGCGTGCGCCCGGCGCCAGCGGGATGAGCAGCCGTGCGTCGGCCACGGCATGCACGTCGTCGGGAACGCCGGCGCTTTCGCGGCCGAAGAGCAGCACGTCATCGGGCCGGAAGGCGAAGTCGTGGAAGGGCCTCGAGCCCCTGGTCGTGAACAGGACGAGGCGTCCAGACCGCGCCGGATCGCCGCGGAAGGCCTCCCAGCCGCTGTGCCGGCGCACCTGTGCGATGGCCGCATAATCCATGGCCGCGCGGCGGATCGCGGCGTCGCTCAAGGGGAAGCCGCAGGGCTCTATGACGTCCAGCGGAACGCCTAGGCAGGCGGCCAGCCGGATGGCGGCGCCCAGGTTTTGCGGAATGTCCGGTTGAAAAAGGGCCAAACGCATTCTAAGGCCTCTCGCCATCGGGCGTGGCCGGGGCGCAGGGGCACGAATCGCGGGTTGGCGGGCAGGTCGTTCGCATTCTTCCGTGTAACGTGCTCAGCCCCCGACCGCTCTCGGAACCGGTTCCTCCAGCACACCTGGCGCGAGCCGCAAGCTTAAAGGTCCTCCGGCGCGTCGTGAGGGCCTCTATTCGAAGGGTAGCTTCAAGGTGGCCGACACCGTCGTGGGCGCAACTCCCGACCCGCACGCTCCGGGCGCAGACCCGAGCCGTCGCGACTTCATCCATATCGCCGCTGGCGCGGCCGCAGCCGGCGCCGCCGTGGCTGTCGTCTGGCCGCTGGTCGACCAGATGAACCCGGCTGGCGACACGCTGGCGCTCGCCTCGATCGAGTTCGACCTGACTAAGGTCGAGCCCGGCCAGCAGGTGGTCGTGAAGTGGCGCGGCAAGCCGCTGTTCGTGCGCAATCGCACGCCGGAGCAGATCGCCGCGGCCGTCAAGGATGACCACGCCGCCCTGCGCGATCCGCAGACGGACGAAGAGCGCCATAAGCCCGGCAAGGCTGAGTGGCTGGTCCTGGTCGGCACCTGCACGCACCTGGGCTGCGTGCCCACGGTCGGCGGCGGCGACTACGGCGGCTGGTTCTGCCCGTGCCACGGTTCGCACTACGACACCTCCGGCCGCATCCGTAAGGGTCCCGCGCCGAAGAACCTGGAAGTGCCGACCTACGCCTTCCTGTCCGACACCAAGATCAAGGTGGGCTGAACCCGATGAGCGGACATTCCACCTACGAGCCGAAGACCGGCATCGAGCGCTGGCTCGACACCCGCCTGCCGATCGTGCGCTTCGCGTATGACACGGCCATCAGCTTCCCGACCCCGAAGAACCTGAACTACTGGTGGACCTTCGGCGGCATCCTGGCGCTCATGCTGGGCATCCAGCTGGTCACGGGCATCGTCCTGGCCATGCACTACGTGCCGCACGTGGACTACGCCTTCGCCTCGGTCGAACGCATCATGCGCGACGTCAACTACGGTTGGCTGATCCGCTACATGCACGCCAACGGCGCCTCGATGTTCTTCCTGGCGGTCTACATCCACATGATCCGCAACCTCTACTACGGCTCCTACAAGGCGCCGCGCGAGGTGCTGTGGATCCTGGGCTGCCTGATCTACCTCGCCATGATGGCCACGGCCTTCATCGGCTACGTGCTGCCCTGGGGCCAGATGAGCTTCCACGGCGCCGTGGTGATCACCAACCTGTTCGGCGCCCTGCCGATCATCGGCACGCCGATCACCACCTGGCTGTGGGGCGGCTTCGCGGTGGACAACCCGACGCTGAACCGGTTCTTCTCGCTGCACTACCTGCTGCCCTTCGTGATCGCGGGCCTCGTGGTCCTGCACATCTGGGCGCTGCACGTGCCGGGGAACAACAACCCGACCGGCGTCAACGTGAAGTCCGAGAACGACACCGTGCCCTTCCACCCGTACTACACGGTGAAGGACGGCTTCGCGATCGCGGTCTTCCTGCTGCTGTACGCCAGCTTCGTGTTCTACAATCCGAACGTCCTGGGCCACGCCGACAACTACATCCCGGCCAACCCGCTGGTGACGCCCGCGCACATCGTGCCCGAATGGTACTTCCTGCCGTTCTACGCGATCCTCCGCGCGGTGCCGGACAAGCTGGGCGGCGTGCTGCTGATGTTCGGCGCCATCGCCACCCTGTTCGTCCTGCCCTGGCTGGACACGTCCAAGGTGCGCTCCATGCGCTACCGCCCGCAGGCCAAGCTGTACTTCTGGATCTTCATCCTGGCGGCCCTGGTCCTCGGCTACTGCGGCGGCCAGCTGCCCGACGATCCGGTGATCGCCCAGCCCAGCGGCCTGATCCTGCTGGATGCGGACATCAACAGCTTCGTCTGGCTGAGCCGCGTGGCCACGCTCTACTTCTTCGCCTACTTCTGGATCATCCTCCCGGTGCTCGGCCTGACGGAAAAGCCGCTGCCGGTGCCGGAATCGATCTCGGAACCTGTCCTGTCGCATCCCGCCACGACGCCTGCGGGCGCCACGGCGTCGCCTGAAAAGAGGGGCTGAGCCTGAAGATGCTGCGCAAAGGTATCGCGCTCGCGGCGCTGGGGCTCGCCTTCCTCGGAGGCCCCGCGCTCGCCGCCCACCCCACGCCGGTGCTGAAGACGGTCGCGTGGTCGTTCGACGGCCCGTTCGGCAAGTTCGACACCGCCCAGCTCCAGCGGGGCTACAAGGTCTACCGCGAGGTCTGCGCCGCCTGCCATGCGATGAGCATGCTGTCGTTCCGCAACCTGGGTGAGCCCGGCGGTCCGTTCTACGATCCCGAATACAAGAACCCGAACGACAACCCGTATGTGAAGTCGCTGGCCAAGGACATCCAGGTCAACGACATCGACTCGGATACGGGGGACGCGATCCAGCGCCCGGCCACGCCGGCCGACCGGTTCCCGTCGCCGTTCCCGAACGAGGCGGCCGCCAAGGCGTCCAACGGCGGCGCCATGCCGCCGGACCTGTCGGTGATCGCCAAGGGGCGGACGGGCGGTCCTGACTACCTCTACTCGCTTCTCACGGGCTATCGCGCCACGCCGGCCGGGCTCACCGTCAGCGCGGGCCAATACTACAACGTCTCGATGGCGGGCGACCTGACCAGCGCCTGGACCGGCGACCACCACAAGGTGCCGCCCGGCGGGGTGATCGCCATGCCGCCGCCCCTCGCCGACGGCAAGGTGACCTTCGACGACGGCAAGCCGTCGACGGTGGACCAGCAGGCGCGGGACGTGGCCGCGTTCCTCTACTGGGCCGCCGAGCCGAAGATGATGGAGCGCAAGCAGTTCGGCCTGGGCGCCATGGTCTATCTGCTGATCTTCACGGTGCTGCTGTACTTCAGCTACCGCCGGATCTGGCGGAACGTCGCCCACTAGGCTGCGGCGCCAAACAGAGTTCGAGGGGCCCCGGAGCGATCCGGGGCTCTTTCGTTTGCGGCTACCGAACCGGCTGGACCAGCAGGCGACCTGCAGGAAAATCGAACCTCAGGCGGAAGTGGGCGAGCACCGCGCCCCCGATGACGCCGGCCACGTCGCCTTCGGGGGTCATCAGCCCCGCGGCCACGTCGCGCCCGGTCGCCCCGGCGAACCGGACCTGCGGCAGGCGCGCCATCCAGACGCCCGCCGGATACAGCTCCCTCGTCTCCCGCGCGCCGGGGGCCTGGGCCAGGTCGTCGGCCAGCCGCACCGGAACGTCGCCGCCCGTGGCGATCACGAAGCGGCCCGAGACCTCGTGCGCGTCGTCCGAGACCGAAGCCTGTGCCGTGGGGCGGCCCAGGTCCCAGCCCAGGCGCAGCGTCCGTCCCGCTAACCGCGGCGCCTGTCCGGGCCGCGACAGGCGCAGACGGCACGGGGCGTAGGCCACGTCCACCACGAAGCCCCGCAAGGCGTCTGCGCCGATCACCCCTGCGCTGGGCGTCGGCAGGTTCCATGTGCGGCCGTCGAGATCGGCCACCTTCAGCGGCAGCGTCTTCACGCTCACGCCGGCGAGGCGCACGTCGCCGGTGACGTCGGTGTCGGCGATCCCCTCGGCCTGGGCCTTGGTCTCATGCAGCATCGTCTGGGCCGCGCCGGTGTCGATGATGTAGTCGCCAGCGATGCCCGCCACGCTGGCGGGCGCGGTGATGACCCCGCGCTCGAAGCGGCAGGCGATCTCGCCCGCCTCGGCCGATCCGGCGGCGGGGATCACGGCCAGGAAGGCCAAGGCGGAGGCGGGGCGGGGACTCAAACGGCGCACGCCGAACCATAGCGCGAGTTTTCGCCTTACCGCCGCCCCGTCTTGCCGCCTACATTGGAGACATGCCCCATACGCCCGCTTGGCGGAGCTTCAAGCGCACCCAGGACCTCACCGTCGCCACGGCGGCCCTGATCTATGCCGGCGCCGTCGCACACGCGTTCGGGCGTCTGCCCGGCGGCAGCGAACTCATTGTCCAGCGGACCCTGGTCTGGCCCGCGCTCTTCCTGAGCCTGTCCTTCACCCTGCCGCTCTTGATTGGCCCGGTGCGGCGGCCGCTGGCCCGCTATGTCTGGATGAGCTTCCAGGCGGGGTTCGGTCAGAACCTGCGCTCGATCCTCTACGGCGTCGCCTTGCTGGGCGGGGCCGCGGGGTTGATCTACTGGCAGATCTCCAACGCCGCGAATGGCGGCCGTTACCCCGCGGGCGTGTTCTCGGGATACGCCGCCGGCATCGGCATCCTGGCGGCCCAGGCGGCGCTGGTGCGGGTGCTGGAGAAGCATCCCGACGTCAGGAAGCAGATCGAACTCTAGACTTCGCCGCCGCGCCCGCCGCCATTGCGGGCGAAGAGGGCGAGGGTGCGCAGGCGCGAGAGGCGGGCGCTGTCGGCGTGGAAGCCGTTGGGAGCCACGAAGGCATGGCCGGCGTCGTACATATAGACCGGAAGCTCGGGGTGCGTCTCGCGGATGGCCGCCACATCGGCCGGCGGGATGAGCTCGTCCGACTTGCCCAGGTGCAGGATGGTGGGGACCTTCGGCGTTTCGGACAGATAGTCGGTGATCTGGCCGCCGTAGTAGGACGCCACGGCCGACAGGCCGGTGCAACGTGAGGCGGCCAGCCAGGCGGTGGTCCCACCGAAGCAGAAGCCCAGCAGGAAGACCGGCGGCGACAGCGCATCGATCGCCGCCTGCACGCCGTCCAGCACCTCGGCGCCCCACTGGGTCGCCCGGGCGAAGCCGTCCTGGCGCTGAAACAGGGCCGGGTCGGTGTCCCGCTCCGCGAAGCCCCTCTGGAAGCGGTCGAACAGGCTGGGGACCAGCACCTCGTAGCCGTCCTCGGCGAAGCCGTCGGCCAGGTCGCGCAGATGCGGCGTCACGCCCCAGATGGCGTGGCAGATGACGAGGCCGCCTCGCCGGGCGTCCGTCGGCGCGGCGCGGTAGGCGTCGAAGGCGAAACCGTCGCGCGCGCTCCGGAGCTGGACGACCTCGCCCATGCCTCAGGCCTTGTCGAACAGCTCGAGCGTGCGGTGGCGGGCCAGGTCCGCGGCCTCGGCGTTGTAGCGCTCGGGGCTCTCGTTGTTGAAGCCGTGCCCCGCGCCTTCATAGATGTAGACCGGCACGTCAGGGTTGGCGGCGGCCAGGGCCGCGGCCACGTCCTCGGCGGGGATGCCGGGATCGGTGCGGCCCAGGTGGACGATCACGGGGCACAGGGGCTTCAGGCCCGCATTCGCCTGCACCATGCTGCCATAGTAGCTGGACGCGGCGGCCAGTCCCTCGACCTTGGCGGCGGCCAGCCAGGCCAACGAGCCGCCGTAGCAGTAGCCCACCACATGCACCTTGCCGCCGTGCTTGTTCAGGAAGTCGCGGCAGGCGCCGATGTCGCCCAGCGCCTGCTCCAGCGGCGTGGCGCGGGCGTGGGCCAGACCGGCCTGCAGACCCTCGGCGTCGTGGTCGGCTGTGAAGGCCCATTCGCGCCGGTCGAACAGGGACGGGGCCAGGGCTTCGTAGCCCATCTTGGCCCAGCGCTCGACGTCGGCCCGGACGTGCCGGTCGATGCCGAAGATCTCCTGCAGCACGATCACGCCGCCCTTGTGCGGCGTGAACGCGGGCTCGTGATAGGCGCTGAACTCGAAGCCGTCGGCCCCCGCGATCTTGATCGTCTCGCCCATTCCTCGCCCTTCCGATGCTGACCTAGACGTTGAAGCGGAAGTTCATGACGTCGCCGTCCTGAACCACGTACTCCTTGCCTTCCTGGCGGAACTTGCCGGCCTCGCGCGCGCCGGCCTCGCCCTTGAACTTGATATAGTCCTCGTAGGCGATGGTCTCGGCCCGGATGAAGCCCTTCTCGAAGTCGGTGTGGATCACGCCGGCGGCCTGCGGGGCCGTATCGCCCTTGTGGATCTGCCAGGCGCGGGCCTCCTTGGGACCGACCGTGAAATAGGTCTGCAGGCCCAGCAGGTGATAGGCCTCGCGGATCAGCTTGTTCAGGCCGGGCTCGGTGAGGCCCAGGGTCTCGAGGAACTCGGCGCGTTCCTCGGCGTCCAGCAGGGCGATCTCGCTCTCGATCTGAGCTGAAATCACCACATGGTCGGCCCCGTCGCGCTTCGCCCGCTCGGCCACCTTGGCGGAGAGCTCGTTGCCCGTAGCGGCCGAGGCCTCGTCCACGTTGGAGACATAGAGCGCCGGCTTGGAGGTGAGGAGTTGCAGCATGCGCCACGCCTTCTCGTCCTCCTTCGACACCTCGGCCTTGCGGGCCGGCCGGCCGGCGTTAAGCTCGGTCAGGGCCAGCTGGACGAGGCGCAGGGTCTGGGCGCTCTCCTTGTCGCCGGTCTTGGCGCGCTTCTCCAGGTTGACGACCCGCTTCTCGAGGCTTTCGAGGTCGGCCAGCATCAGCTCGGTCTCGATGGTCTCCAGGTCGGCCAGCGGGTCGACCTTGCCTTCCACGTGGGTGATGTCGTCGTCGATGAAGCAGCGGGCGACGAAGGCCACGGCGTCGCAGTCGCGGATGTTGGCCAGGAACTGGTTGCCCAGGCCCTCGCCCTTCGAAGCGCCGCGCACCAGACCGGCGATGTCCACGAAGTTGATCCGCGCCGGGATGATCTCCTTGGACGGGATGATGGCGGCCAGCGCCTCAAGGCGCGGCTCGGGCACCGCCACGTCGCCGGTGTTCGGCTCGATGGTGCAGAACGGGTAGTTCGCGGCCTGGGCCGAAGCGGTCTGGGTCAGGGCGTTGAACAGGGTCGACTTGCCCACGTTGGGCAGGCCGACGATGGCGACTTTCAGGGCCATGGGTCGGTGCGGTTCCTTGGATAGAAGGCGCCGCACCTAGCATGGACGACCCGCGAGGCGAAGCGGTGTCGGCCGCTTCCGCGGGCCTAGTTGTTGCCGCCGATGAGATCGCCGAGGCCGCCGAGGATCGAGCCTTCGCCGCGGTTCTGGCCGGTTCCGCCTGCGGCCGCCAGCATACGGCCGGCGAGGCGGGAGAAGGGCAGGGACTGGATCCAGACCTTCCCCGGGCCACGCAGGCGGGCGAAGAACAGGCCCTCGCCGCCGAAGAAGACGCTCTTCACGCCGCCGGCCATGACCAGGTCGAAGTCGACGCCGGGCGTGTAGGCGGCCAGGCAGCCGGTGTCGACGTGCAGTTCCTCGCCGGCCTTCAGCTCGCGTTCCACGACCGTGCCGCCCATCTGGACGAAGACCCAGCCGTCGCCCTCCAGCTTCTGCATGATGAAGCCCTCGCCGCCGAACAGGCCGGTCATCATGCGCCGCTGGAACTCGATGCCGATGGAGACCCCGCGGGCGGCGGCCAGGAAGCTGTCCTTCTGGCAGATCAGCCGCCCGCCCAGCTCGCCCAGGTTCAGCGGCAGGATCGCGCCGGGGGTAGGGGAGGCGAAGGCCACCCGCGCCTTGCCCGAGCCATTGTGGGTGAAGACGGTGGTGAACAGGCTCTCGCCCGTGACCAGGCGCTTGCCGGCGCCCAGCAGCTTGCCCATGAAACCGCCGTCGGCGCCGCCCGACCCGTCGCCGAACACCGTGGTCATGCCGACCGCCGCGTCCTTCCAGACCAGGGCGCCGGCCTCGGCCACGGCGCTCTCGCCCGGGTCCAGCTCGATTTCCACGAACTGCAGTTCCTGGCCCTTGATCTCGAAGTCGATGTCGTCGGCGACGCTGGCGTTGCGATGGTGGACCCAAGGGCTCTGGGACATGGAATGGCTCCTGATTCTGCGCTCGCTATGTACGTCGGGGGACCAAGGCGGGCCAGACCGTCGTGCGGCCTGGCCCGCGCCGCATCAGATGCTGGCCTGCATCCGATGGAGCCCGGCATAGACGCCGCCGGCGGCCATCAGCTGGTCGTGCGCGCCTTCCTCCGCGATCCCGGCCGGGGTCAGCACCAGGATGCGGTCGGCGTGGCGCACGGTGGAGAGCCGGTGGGCGATCACCAGGGTCGTCCGCTGGCGGCTGAGGGCGAACAGGGCGTCCTGGACCGCCCGCTCGCTCTCGTTGTCCAGGGCGCTGGTGGCCTCGTCGAAGATCAGGATGGGCGGGTCCTTCAGGAAGGCCCGGGCGATGGTCAGCCGCTGCTTCTGGCCGCCGGAAAGCTTCACGCCCCGCTGGCCGATGTCGGTGTCGTAGCCTTGCGGCAGCGCCCGGATGAAGTCGTGGGCGTTGGCGGCCTTGGCGGCGGCCACGACGTCCTCCTCCGAGGCTTCCGGGCGGCCGTAGCGGAGGTTGTCGGCCACCGTGCCGGCGAACAGGTAGACGTCCTGCTGCACGATCCCGATGTGCCGGCGCAGCGAGGCGAGGGTGACGTTGCGCACGTCCGTGCCATCGACGGTGATCCGCCCCTCCGCCACGTCGTAGAAACGCGGGATGAGGGCGCACAGGGTGCTCTTGCCCACCCCGGAGGCGCCCACCAGGGCCAGGAACTCGCCGGCCCGGATATCGAGCGACAGGTTGCGGAACACCGGTCCTGCGCCCTCGTATCCGAAACCCACGTCGTGGAAGGCGATGGCGCCGCGCGGCCGAGGCAGGTCGCGGGCCCCCGGACGGTCGCGGACGTCGGGCCGGGTCTCCAGGATTTCCATCACCCGCTCGAACCCGGTCCACCCCTGCTGCCAGAGGCGCGCGAAGTTGGCGAGGCGCTGGATCGGGTCGACCAGCACCGCCACGCAGAGCAGGAAGGTGACCATGCCGGCCACGTCCAGGCCGCCCTGGACCACCCGCACGCCGCCCACGACGATGACAAGGACCGTCAGCAGCTGGGCGAAGGTGGCCGTGCCGGCCGAGAAGAAGGCCTCGCTGAGATAGCCGGCGCGCCGGCTTTCCAGGAACCGGTCGTTCTCGACATCGAAGCGTCGGGTCTCGAGGTCCTCGTTGGCGAAGGACTTGACCACTCGGATCCCCGCCAGCGAGTCCTCGACCCGAGCGTTGATCTCGCTGATCCGCTGGCGGCTGAGCTTGAGCGCCCTGCCCATCCGCCGGTTGAAATGCAGGGCGTACAGCGCCGCGAGCGGCATCAGCCCGAGGACCAACAGGGCCAGCGGCGCGTCCAGCCAGGCCAGGATCGCCGTTACCCCCGCCAGCTTCAGGCCGGCGATGGCCAGGTCCTCCGGCCCGTGGTGGTAAAGCTCGCCCAGCGACGACAGGTCGTGGGTGATCCGGCTCATGAGCTGGCCCACCCGCTGGCGGTCGTAGAAGCTGAACGACAGCTTTTGGCAGTGCTCGAACAACTCGCGCCGCAGCGCGCCTTCCATCCGCGCGCCCATGACGTGGCCCTTGTAGTCCACGAACAGGAAGCTGGCTGTCTGCACGACCAGCAGCGCCAGCATGACGCCGCCCATGGCGTAGATCGGGGCGAGGTCGGGAAGCGGACCGTCCTGCAAGCGCTGGGTGACGCTTCGCGCACAGAGCGGCAGGGCCAGCGCCGTCAGGGAGACGAGCAGGGCGCAGCCGATGTCGGCCGCCAGCAGAGGCAGATGGGGTCGGTAGTAGGAGAGGAACCTGCGCAGGCGGCCGGGCGGCTGGACCGCCGGATCGTCGCGCTGGATGGCCTCGGCCGCGCGCGGCGGCGGAGACGGAAGGCTACAGGCGGCGTCGGGCCGCGCCGGCGCCCTCCGGGTTTGGGTCGGCATGGATCTTCATGTCCTGAAGGTGAGAGGGGGCTCCTTTCGGGTTGGACATGAAGGTTTTCATCTGACTCTCCCCAGCCGCCGTAAGCGCGACGCGGAGGACTATGTCGTGGGGCGGACCGTCGCGCAACGCCGGTATCCGCCGCCTCAGCCCTCGGCGAGCGCCTTGGCGGCCAGGTCGCGCCAGTGCTTGCCTTCCCTGCGGAACTGGGCGGCGAGCTTGGTCAGGCGTTTGTCCATCTCGGCGATGGCGGCCCGGGCCTCGGCCTTGCGGCCGTTGCGGGCCATGAAGGCGGCGTACCGGGCCTGTCCCTCGAAGCCGGGCATGCGCAACACGGCTTCGGCATAGGCCGCGTCCGCTTTGGCCGCGTCGCCAAGACGCTCATGCGCCCGGGCCAGGACAAGCACTGCGGCCGGCGCCAAGGGATCGACGGTCTCCCCGCCCGGGATCAGTTCGATCACCCGCAGCGCTTCGTCCGCGCGGTCCAGTTCCAGGAGCGCGGTGGCGCGACCCAGCAACAGGGCCGGGTCCTCGGCGTGGATGCCTTGGGCCGCCTCGGCATAGAGGCGCTCGGCCTCGTCGTGGCGGCCAAGGGCGGCGGCAGCCTGGGCCAGTCGGGACTGGTTGCGGACGGTGGGCGTGTCCTCGCACGCTTGCTTCGCTTCGCGGTACTCGCGCAGAGGATCCAGGGCGGCGCGGGCAGAGCGCTCCAGCCGCCGCGCAGCCGGCCCGCGGGTCAGTTCAGGCAGGAGGATCGCCAGGAAGTAGACGAGCCCGCCGATCGGCTGGAAGATCAGGATGATCCACAGCCAGAACAGCTCGCGCCCGGTGCGGACCACATGGACGGCCAGGGCGATCGAGACGATCAGCGACAGGCCGATGAGCGGCAGCGAGCCGCCGAGCAGGTTGAACAGGCTCATGGTTCACCCCGAGCAAGCTTGCGAGGGTCCAGCTTCTCGGCAGGCGCCAAGCGCATGACCTCGGCCTGGTACTTCTCATCCTCGCCCATGGCCAGCAGCGGCGCGGCGTCGGCGCAGGCCTGAAGCAGCGGCTCGACCCACTTCATGTCGGCCTTGTGGAAATCGGACAACACGTGGCCCTGGACCAAGGCCTTGTCGCCAGGGTGCCCCGTTCCCAGGCGGGCGCGGCGAAAGTGGGGCCCGACCTGGGCGGTGATGGAGCGGACGCCGTTGTTGCCCGCAGCCCCGCCGCCGGCCTTCATGCGGAAGCGGCCGGGCGCCAGGTCGATCTCGTCGTAGAAAACGACCAGGTCCTGGGCGGGATCCAGTTTGAAGAACTTCACCGCCTCGCCCACCGAACGGCCGCTCTCGTTGTAGTAGCCCTGGGGCTTGAGGATCAGCGCGCGCACCGGCCCCTGAGGCGTGTCGATGGAGCCCTCCGACGCCTGGCCCTGAAAACGCGAACGCGCCGCTGAGAAGCCCCAGCGGCGCGCGATCTCGTCAACGGCCATGAAGCCGATGTTGTGGCGGTTCTTCGCGTAGGTCGGACCGGGATTGCCCAGGCCGGCGATGATCAGCACATCGACCCCCGCGGGAACGCGACGCCGTTAGGCCTCGGCTTCGCCTTCGGCGGCTTCGCCCTCGGCGGCGCCGGTGTCGACCTTGGCGGCGGCGATCGAGGCCACGACCACGTCGGCCTCAACGGCCGCTTCCACCTTCGCCGGCAGCTTCAGGTCGGCGATGCGGATGCTGTCGCCGATTTCCTTGCCGGTCAGGTCGACGACGATCTCTTCCGGGATCGAGTCGGCGTGGCAGGAGACGGTGACCGTGTGCAGGGCGATGTTCAGCGAGCCGCCGCGCTTCAGGCCGGGCGATTCATCCTGGTGCGAGAAGTGCACGGGCACTTCGATCTTGATCTGCTGGTGTTCGTCGACGCGGTAGAGGTCGAAGTGCACCGGCTCGTCGGTCACCGGGTGCATGTCGACGGCCTTGGCGATGACCGGCTGGGTCTCAGCGCCGTACTTCAGCGTCACCAGGTGGCCCAGCAGCTTGCCGGTGTAGAGCGCCTTGCGGAACTCGTTCGACTTCACGGCGATGGCCACGGGGGCCTTGTCCCCGCCGTACAGCACGCCGGGCACCATGCCCGAGCGGCGGGTGTCGCGGGCGCCGCCGGTGCCGGTCCGCTCGCGCACTTCAACGTTCAAAACGATCTCGGCCATGGCCTTGCCTCAAAACGAAACCGCCGCGCGTCTCGCGCGCGGCGATGGGAAGTCAAACCCATATGGGTCGAAAGGGTGCGCGTAGATACACAAAAGCCTTGGCCGGCGCAACCGGCCCAAGCTGCGGCGCGTCAGCTCTTGCGTTTGCCCTTTTTCGGCGCGGGCTTCTTCGTCGGCATGCCCTTGGCGATGGTCTTGGCGTCGGGGATGTAGCGGGCCTCGTAGGGCTCGGGCAGGCCGGCGGCGCGGATCACGCAGCGGCCCGTGTCCATCATGGCGTGTTGACCGAGGCAGAAGACGTCTTCGTAGTTCGGGCGGGCGACCGCCAGGCACTGGTAGAGGTTGAGCTTCGACGTGCCCATGCACATGCCGATGTTGGGCTCGTGGGTGAGGGCCATCAGCTGTTCGGCGTTGGCGTCGGTCGCCTCGCCCAGGGCCGCGAGGGCGGCGATCGCCAGCCCGCGGATCACCGTCGGCGTGTAGGGCGGCGGCGCGGCCGTCGCGGTTAGGCCCAGCGACGAGACGCCCATCGACGCCTGCTGCAGGCGCGCGGTCTCCTCCACGTCTCCCAGCATGGCCGAGGCCGACAGGCTCTTGGCGCCGGCCAGGCGCGCCTCGCGGCCCGGCACCTCGGCCTTGGACCAGGGCTGCTTCTGGATGTCATAGGCGGCCTGCTTGACCGCCTTGCCCTGGTCGTAGAGCCGCTGGGCGTCGCCGCCCAGGGTGGCGATCACCAGGCCGGCGGCGCTGGCCGAGCCGGAGATGCCGACCGCATAGGCCGGGTCCTTCATGATCTCGTAGGCGATCTGCCGCCGCTGGACAGGGTCCTTGGCGTAGACGCGGACGCCTTCGACGAAAGCCTTGTCCTGGAGGGCGATGACCGCGGCATAGGCGATGGAGCCGCGGACCAGCTGCTGCGGCTCATAGGAGGCCCCGGTCTGCAGCGAGCGGGCCACGGAGGCGCCGTCGGTGAACTCGGGCGTGATCCCCGTCGTGCGGACCATGTAGTAGCGGTAGGCCGAAGCCAGCTCGATCAGCTTGGGCGACAGGCTCACCGTCGGCGCGGCCGGCGGCGGCGGCGTGATCACGGGCGGTGGTTCGGCGCATCCGGCCAAGAGTGCGGCGCCAAGGGCCGCGATGGCGGCGGATCGGATCGGAAGACGGAACGGCATCAGACGCTTTCCCCCTCTTGCGAGTGGTGATTCTCGTTGTCCGCCCCCGGAGACCCCATGGATTACCCGCCCAGGCGCCGCCTGGGCAAGCCATGGGATCAGTCGAACAGTTTCGACACGCTCTCTTCGTTGGCGATGCGGCGGATCGCCTCGCCGATCAGGCCGGAGCAGCTGACGTAGCGGATCTTCGGCGCGGTCCCGACGCGATCCGGTGGGGCGATGGAGTCGGTCATCACCAGTTCCTTCAGCACCGAGGCCTCCACCCGCTCGATGGCGCCGCCCGACAGCACCCCGTGGCTGACGTAGGCTGAAACCTCGGTGGCGCCGCCGTCGATCAGGGCCTGGGCCGCGTTGCACAGGGTGCCGCCGCCGTCGATCATGTCGTCGAACAGGATGCAGCGGCGTCCCGAGACGTCGCCGATGATGTTGGCCACCTCGCTCTTGCCGGGGCCGGAGCGGCGCTTGTCGACGATGGCGAGCTCGGTGTTGAGCCGGCTGGCGACGGCCAGCGCCCGAACCACGCCGCCCACGTCGGGCGAGACGATCATCAGGTCCTTGGGCTTCTCGTAGTTCTCCTTGATGTCGGCGGCCAGCAGCGGCGCGGACAGCAGGTTGTCGGTGGGGATGTCGAAGAAGCCCTGGATCTGCCCCGAATGCAGATCCATGGTCAGGACCCGGTCGGCGCCGGCGCGGGTGATCAGGTTGGCCACCAGCTTAGCCGAAATCGGCGTGCGGCCCCCGGTCTTCCGGTCCTGGCGCGCATAGCCGAAGTAGGGGGTGACCGCGGTGATCCGCCGCGCCGACGCCCGCTTCAGCGCATCGATGCAGACCAGCAGCTCCATCAGGTGGTCGTTGGCTGGATAGCTGGTGGACTGCAGGATGAACACGTCCTCGCCGCGGACGTTCTCGTCGATGGTGACCCAGACCTCGTTGTCGGCGAAGCGTTTCACCTGGGCCCGTGTCAGGGGCACGTCGAGGTGAGAAGCGACGGCCTGGGCCAGCGTACGATTCGAGTTGCCGGCCAGCAGCTTCATCGACCCCGACTCCCCTAGGTGGATTTGCGCGGCTTGTAGCAGGGGATCGCGCGCGGGCAAGGGGCGATCCGGCGTTCGATCACGGGGGCTCTATTGGCCACGGCGCAGCCGGACGGCTATCCGGAAGGCCGACGCCACCTCTCGACGCCCGACCCAGGAGACGTATGCCCCATCATACCCCGCTGATCGCCACAATCGTCGCGGGCCTCACCGTCGCCTTCGGGCTCGGGGCGCTGGCTCATCGGTTCCGGATCTCGCCGCTGGTGGGATACCTGGCGGCGGGGGTCCTCGTGGGGCCGTTCACGCCCGGCTTCGTGGCCGACCAGGAACTCGCGCAGGAGCTCGCCGAAATCGGCGTCATCCTGCTGATGTTCGGGGTGGGCCTGCACTTCTCGCTGAAGGATCTGCTCTCGGTCCGGACCATCGCGATCCCGGGCGCGCTGGGTCAGATGGCGGCGGCGACGCTCCTGGGGATGCTCCTGGCCCATGTTATGGGCTGGCCGCTGGTTTCGGGCCTCGTGTTCGGCCTGGCGCTCTCGGTCGCGTCCACCGTGGTCCTGCTTCGGGCGCTGCAGGAGCGGCGGATCGTTCAGACCGACCGCGGCCGGATCGCGGTCGGCTGGCTGATCGTCGAGGACCTGGCGATGGTCCTGGCCCTGGTGCTTCTGCCCGCCCTGGCGGACGCGCTCGCCCCCTCCGGCGCCGGCGCGGGACAGGGCTGGGCCATCCCGCTGGCGATCACGATCGGCAAGGTGATCGCCTTCGTGGCCTTCATGCTGATCGTCGGCCGGCGTGTGATCCCCTGGATCCTGCATTGGGCCGCCCACACCGGATCGCGCGAGCTGTTCCGGCTGGCCGTCTTCGCAATCGCCCTGGGCGTGGCGTTCGGGGCGGCCCTGCTGTTCGACGTCTCGTTCGCGCTGGGGGCGTTCTTCGCCGGCATGATCCTGGCCGAGTCCGAGCTCAGCCAGCGGGCCGCCGAGGAGACGCTGCCGCTGCGCGACGCCTTCGCGGTGCTGTTCTTCGTGTCCGTGGGCATGCTGTTCAACCCCAACGTCCTGGTGGAACAGCCGTGGGCCCTCGCCGCCACCGTCGCCATCATCGTGCTGGGCAAGTCGCTGGCGGCCTTCGCCATCGTGCGGGCGTTCCGGCACGACACCTCGACCGCCCTGACCATCGCGGCCTCGCTGGCGCAGATCGGGGAGTTTTCCTTCATCCTGGCGGGGCTCGGCGTTGGCCTGCAGCTGCTGCCCGAGGCGGGCCGCGACCTGATCCTGGGCGGGGCGATCATCTCGATCCTGCTCAATCCGATGATCTTCGCCGCGGTGATGCGCGCCCGGCCCAAGGTCGCGGCCGCCGAGGCCAAGGTTCCCGAGCCGGCCAACGACTTTCTCCCGACCGCGCTTACGGAGCACGTCATCGTGGTGGGCTTCGGCCGGGTCGGGGCATCGGTGGCCGAAGGCCTGGAGGCGGCGGGGCGGCCATTCCTGGTGGTCGAGCTCGACGACGCGGCGCGCCGGCGCGCGCGGGATGCGGGGTTCGAGGTGCTCGCGGGCCATGCGGCCGATCCGCAAGTGCTCGCCGCAGCCGGGGTCCGGGCGGCCCACCGACTGATCTGCACCATTCCGGACGGCTTCGAGGCCGGCGGGGTCATCGAGCAGGCGCGGCGGGCGAACCCCGACCTGGAGATCATCGCGCGCGCCCATTCGGACGCCGAGGTGGAGCACCTGCTCAAGCACGGCTGCGACCGGCCGGTCTCGGGCGAGCGCGAGCTGGCGGCGGCCATGCTTGCGAAGGCGCCGCTTCTGCAGTCTGAGCGTCCGGCGGGCCCGGAAATTGCGCCAGAACCGCCGCCGCCGGCTCCGGAGGGACGGCCTCTTCTCGACGACGCCGAGTGGGCGCTGCTGTCCGTCGCGCGCCTCGATGGCCTGACGGTGGGCCAGGAGATCGACCGTGGCGCGCTGTTCCTGGGCGCCGAGCGGATCGGCCGGTTCGGCGAGGAGCGCTTGCGTGAGGCGACAGCCGGCCTAGCCGCCAAGGGCCTGCTGGCGGAGCTGGGCGGCGACCGGATCAGCCTGACGCCCGCGGGCCTGAGCCTGGCCGCCCTGGCGCCGGTCTACTAGGTCAGCACGATCGCCGAGAGCAGGCGCCCATAGTCGGGCTCGCCCTGCTTGAAGGCGCGGCGATTGGAAAAGAACAGGTCCGGCTCGGCGCAGGTGTCGCGGCCGATCCATTCGCACCGGGCGACGCCGGCGGCGCGCAGCCGCGAGAGGACAAAGGCCGGCAGGTCGAACTGGCGCTTGTCGGGCGCCGTCCCGGCGCTGAAGAAGCGTCCGTAGGCGGGGTCCGCGTCGGTGAACCGCTGCACATACTCCAGTCCGACCTCATACGACGCCGGGCCGATGCAGGGGCCGACGGCGGCCACGATCCGGTCGCGCCGGGCGCCTAGGGCTTCCATGCGGGTGATGGCGTGCTCGGCGACGCCGGTGAGAGCGCCTTTCCATCCGGCGTGGGCCGCGGCGACCACCCGGGCCGCGGCATCGGCGAACAGGATCGGCGCGCAGTCCGCGGCCAACGCGCCGCAGACGACACCAGGGGTGGCGGTGACGACCCCGTCGGCCTGCGGCGGCCCCGCCGGCCAGGGGCCATCGGCGACCAGGGCGGTGGCCGAGTGGACCTGGTAGGCGGTGACCAGATCGCCGCCCAGGTGGGCCGCGGCGCGGCGGCGGTTCTCGCTGACGGCCTCGGGATCGTCCTTCGACCCCACGCCGACGTTCAGGCTGGCGTAGATCCCGGTGGAGACGCCGCCCTGCCGCGTAAAGAAGGCGTGCCGGATCCCCGGCAGATTCAGCAGGGGCGAGGTGAGCACGGGGAGCTGGGTCACGTCAGGCCTCCTCGAACGCCGGCGGCGTCCAGCCGGGGGAGTGGATGCAGCAGGCCTTGAACAGTTCGCCCATCTGGTCGCCGCCCACCAGCCGGTTGAGCTGGCGACCGATGACGGCGGCCTTGTCGGGACGGGCGCGGACCAGGGCCTCGGCCCGCTCGCCGATCCCGGCCCGCGCCAGGAAGGCGGCCTGGGTCAGGATGGCCGCCTCGGCCCCCGCCTTGCGGGCCGCCCCCATCACGGCCGGGAAGTCGGCGTGGACCGTGAGATCGGCTTCGCCGGGACAGGCCAGGGGATCGACCCGCTCGTGCCGGACCAGCGCCTGCAGCGTGTCGCCGAATCCGGGCTGGTCGCGCCCGTAGTCGATGAGCAGCGCCGCGCCGCCGTCCCGCGCCAGCCGCTCGCCGATCGCTGCGCCCAGAGCCTCCTGCGGCGCCGAGCGCTCGTAGACCACGCCCTCCCGGGCGTCAGGCAGGGCGACGGGCGCGGGGACGAGGCCGAAGCTCAGGCGTCGGTCGTCGGACAGCCCCACCACCTGTTCCGCCCAGCCCACAGGCGTGCGGACGAACTGGCGGACGGGCAGGCAATCCAGGAGTTCGTTGGCGACCAGGATCGTCGGCTGCCCGCCCGGAACCTCGTCCAGGGTCTGCGCCCAGCGAACGCCGTCCGGAAGCCGCGCGGCCTGCAGGGCGGCCAGGGGCTCGGACGTTTCCACCAGCCAGACGTCGGCCGCATCCAGGAAGGAGGGCAGGAGCCGTGCGGCTCGCAGCAGATCGGCCATCAGCGTGCCGTCGCCCGGACCCATCTCCACGAGGGTGAACCGCGGGGGGGCGCCCATCGCCTGCCAGACGGACATGGCCCACACGCCGATCAGCTCGCCGAACATCTGGCTCACCAGGGGCGCGGTGATGAAGTCGCCGTCCTCGCCCAGCGCCGGCCGGGTGGCGTAGTAGCCGTCCTGCGGATCATGCAGGCAGGCCGTCATGTACTGGGCGAGCGTCAGCGGCCCGGTCTGGGCGATCTGGGCCGCCAGCCGCTCGCGAAGGCGCTCGCTCACGCAGGGGTGCGGGCGGGCTGGCCCTCCGGCTCCACGCCCGCCGCGGGCAGGGCCGGGGGCAGGGGCTCGCGCATCCCGCGCCAGATCAGGTAGAGGCCGCCCAGCACCATCGGCGCGGACAGGATCATCCCCATGGTCAGGCCCAGCGGCAGGTTGTCGAGGCCGGCGTCGGGCTCGCGCACCGTCTCGATGGCGATGCGGAAGATGCCGTAGAAGAGGACGAAGATGCCCGCGATCACGCCGCGCCGGTTTCCCAGCTTCGCCCCGTGCGTAGCCCAGCGCAGGATGAGGAACAGGATCAGGCCCTCGAAGGCGGCCTCGTACAGCTGGCTCGGATGGCGGACGACCTCGCCCGCCGGGCAATAGCCGAAGGTCTCGCGGATCTGGTCGTTGCAGAAGACGAAGCCCCAGGGCAGGCCCGGCGCCTCGCGTCCCCAGAGCTCGCCGTTGATGAAGTTGGCGCAGCGGCCCAGGAAATGGCCGATGGGATAGGCCGGCGCCACCACGTCGGCGATGCGCAGCAGGTCCAGCTTGTTGCGCCAGGCGAAGATGATCATGGCGAGGGAGACGCCGATGACGCCGCCGTGGAAGCTCATGCCGCCCTCCCAGACCCGGAAGACGCTGAGCGGGTCGGCCAGGGTCTGCGAGAGGGGGGTGTAGAACAGCACGTGGCCCAGGCGGCCGCCGCCGATCACCCCGATGGCGATCCACAGGATCAGGTCGTCCATCTGCTCGGGCGTGAACGGGGCCGGACGGCGCGTCCACAGCGCCGTGTTGCGGAGCAGCCCCGTGGCATAACGCCACCCCAGCAGGATGCCCGCCACATAGGCCAGGGCGTACCACCGGATGGCGAAGGGCCCGAGCTGCACGAGGATCGGATCGATGTTCGGGAACGGCACTTCTCAGGCGACTCCTGCGTTCAGAACAGCGACTTAGAGGAGAAGGCATTCGCTTTCATCCCCCGAAGGACCATATAGACAGGCGGACGGGCCAGTTTCGGCCAAAGAAGACAAGAATGCAGACGCAGAACCCCATCCTCGACGAGATCGCGAAGCTCAGCACCGCCGCCATGGGCCTGGCCCAGGCCGCCGGCGAAGAGGCGAAGGCCGCTTTCCGCAGCCAGACCGATCGGCTGGTCGCGGAAATGGACCTGGTGCGCCGGGAAGACTACGACGCGCTCAAGGCCGAAGTGGCCGCGCTTCGCCAGGAAATCGAGGCTTTGAAGGCCGCGAAATCGCCGCGAAAGGCCGCGAAAGGCTCGTGAGAACACTGCACGCCACGCGAAAGCTGTTCGCGTGTCGCAAGAACCCGGTGACACTGACCTCGAGAAACGGTCTAGGGTCCTTCATGCGGACGATTCGGGGGCGGCGTTCCGCTCTCCGTCCGAGTCATAAGGGGTCGTAATGGACACCTCCCAGACGGACGAAAACGTCGTCCTGACGAACGACCCCCTCGACGTCGTCGAGCATGTGCTCACCGCCGAGAATCTGCCTTTCGACCGCACCGAGGACGGCGACCTCGCCTTTACCCTCGCGGGCGACTGGAAGGATTACGAGCTCTGGTTCGCCTGGCGGCCGGAGGGCGACACCCTCCAGCTCTGCCTGTCCATGGACCTCGCGGTGCCCAAGGCGCAGCGCCAGACGGCGCAGGAACTGATCGCCACGATCAATCCGCGCGTCTGGCTCGGCCACTTCGAACTGTGGGACGAGGGCGAGATCATCTTCCGGCACGGCATGGCGCTGATGGCCGGCGAACAGCCCAGCCTGGCGCAGGCCGCGGCGATGATCGACGTGGCGGTCGAGGCGGCGGACCGCTTCTTCCCGGCCTTCGACTTCCTCCTGCGCGGCGCCAAGACCCCGCAGGAGGCCATCGCCGCCTGCATGTTCGAGACGGTCGGCGAGGCCTAGAAGGCTTCCCTCCCCATCAAGGGAGGGAAAGCACCTTCTTCAGGAACACCACCTCGGTCGCCCGCACGGCTTCCTGGTTGGCCTTCTTGTAGATGCCATGGCCCTCGTCCTTGGCCAGGACGTACCAGACCTCGGTCCCCTGGGCCCGCAGCTTGGCGACCATCTGCTCGGACTCGGTGCGCGGCACCCGCGGGTCGTTGGCGCCCTGGAAGACCATCATGGGCTTCTTCATCCGCTCGCTCATGCGGATCGGGGCGATGCGGTCGAAGACGGCGCGCATCTTCGGGTCCCGCTCATCGCCATACTCGGCCCGGCGATTGTCGCGCCGGTAGCCCTCGGTGTTCTGCAGGAAGGTGACCCAGTCGGAGATGCCGTAGAGGTCGATCGCCCCGGCGATCCGGTCGTTGTAGTGGCCCGCCACCGCCAGGACCATGTAGCCGCCATAGGACTGGCCGACCACAGCCACCCGGCTGGCGTCCAGGTCGGGCTGCGTCGCCACCCAGTCCAGCAGGGCGCCGATGTCCTTGACCGAGTCCTCGCGCTTCTCGGCGTTGTCGAGGCCGAGGTAAGTGCGGCCATAGCCGGAGGACCCGCGGACGTTGGGGATGATCACGGCCGCGCCCAGCTCGTTCACCCACGACTGCCGCCGCGGGTTGAAGTTCGGCTGCTCCTGTCCTTCCGGGCCGCCGTGGATCTGGATCACCACCGGCAGCTTGCCGGCCTTCGCGGCCTTGGGCTTGTAGATGAAGGCCGGGATCTGGCGGCCGTCGAAGGTCGGGTAACGGAACAGCTCGGGCTCGACGAGCTTGGCGGGATCGAGGCCGCCCAGCTCGCTTTCCGTCCAGCGCACGAGCTGGCCGCTTTTCAGGTCATAGCTCCAGACATCCCCGGAGCTGGTGGAGGTGGACAGGCTGAGACCGATCTTCGATCCGTCCGGCGAGAACTTGGCCGCGGTCAGCACCCCTTTGGGCAGCTTCGGCCCCGGCAGCACCTTGCCGGTCGCCACGTCCCGCAGAACGAGGGTGGAATAGCCCTCCTCGTTGACCCATAGGGCCACGGTCTTGCCGTCGGGGCTAACGTCGAAATCCTCCGAGCCCCATTTGGCCCCCGGCTCGAGGTCGCGGAGCTTCCCGGACTTAATGTCGATCACCACCGGCCGCGTATGCTCCGCGCCGTCGTCCGAAAGCGTAAGGACCGCGGCGCCGCCATCGACGAAGGCGCCGCCCTGATAGGCCGCTTTCCGCTTGGGCCCGATCTGGGTCAGCTTGCCGCTGGCCACGTCCAGGGTGAACAGCTCGACCTGGGTGGAGGACTGGTAGCGGTTGACCAGAATGGTCTTGCCGTCCGCCGTGATGTCCTGCGGCGACATCGAGCCCGTGCCTTCCAGCACCGTCCTGCGGCTGGCCGGATTGGAGGGATCGGCCACGACGATGTCGTAGTTGGGATCGCCTGGCGTGACCTGGGCCCAGGCGACCGTCTTGCCGTCGCGGGTGAAGACGAAGGCCTGGTTGCGGGTGTTCGGCGCGGTTAGCTGGGTCTCGGCGCCCGCCAGGTCGCGCAGGTAGGCCTGGTAGTATTCCGCACCGCCCACGTCCCGCGGATAGAGGTATGTGGACGTACCGGGGCGGACCCGCGCCACGCTGATCGGCTCGCTGAAGAAGGTCAGCTGCGTGCGCGCCGCGCCAGGGCTGGCCACGCGGTGGATCTGGTTGGTGTCGCCGAAACGGGTGGCGATCAGCATGGAGCCGTCGGGCAACCAGTCCTCGAACACCGCCGAGCGGGCATTGTAATAGGGCGCGAGCGCGGCCTGCAGCGCGGGCGGCGTGGGCGGCGCGCCGTCATAGACGATATTGCCCACCTCGCGCCGGGCCGTCTGGCCGAGGGCCGACGACCCCAGGGCCAGGGCCATGACCGTTCCGAACAGCAGCGCACGCGACGTCTTCACCAGCAACCCCCAAGGCAATCCAGGATGGCGCGAGGCAAGCGCGCCCGGGCTCCGGCGTCAATCGGAGTCGGCGGACCATCGTTCGGGGTTTTGCGCCGGAGCGGGGTCCGCTAAGGCTGCCCGTATGATCACGCCGATCCTGATGCTGGGCGCCGGGCGCATGGGCGGCGCCATGACCGAGGGGTGGCTGGCCGCCGGCGCCTTCGCCGCGTCCGACCTGATGATCCGCGATCCGAACCCAGGGCCGGCCGCGAAGGCCGCCGAAGCCGCCGGGGCCGTTCTCAACCCGCCCGACGCGGGCCTGGCCCGGGCGCGGACCGTCGTGCTGGGCGTGAAGCCCCAGGTCTGGCGCGAGGCGGCGGCGGAAGTTGCGCCCTGGCTCGGGTCGGGCGCGATCGTCGTGTCCATCGCCGCTGGGGTGAAGGCGGCCGACATCGCGCGGGAATTCGGCGGCCGCTGCGTGGCGCGGGTGATGCCGACGACGGCGGCGGCCATCGGTCAGGGGACGGCCAGCCTCTACGCCGACGAGCCTGAGGCATTGGCCCGCGCCCGCGCCCTGTTCGAGCCGCTGGGCGCGGTGGTGGCGCTGACCGACGAGAACCTGATGCATGCGGCGACGGCGGTGTCGGGTTCGTCGCCGGCCTATCTTTACGCATTCATCGAGGCGCTGGAGGCGGCGGGCGCCGCCGCCGGCCTGTCGCCGCAGGACGCCCAGCGGCTGGCGCGCTCCACCCTGACGGGGGCCGCGGCCCTTCTGAATCGGACCGGCGAAGACCCCGCCGAGCTGCGCCGACAGGTGACGTCGCCCGGCGGCACGACCCAGGCGGCGCTGGACGTCCTGCTGGCGAACGGGGCGCTGCCCGACCTGATGCGCGAGGCGGTGGCGGCGGCCGTGCGCCGGTCGAAGGAGCTGGGCGCCTAGCTGCGCCGCCAGGTCTGGGCCTGACAGATCACCGCGATGCAGCCTTCGACCTTCAGCGTACCGTTGGGATTGACGCTCAGCTTGCTGTCGTAGGTCTTGCCAGCCTGCGGGTCGTAGATCTTGCCGCCGGTCCACTTGCCGGGCGCCGCGGGCTTGAACCCGTGCAACATGGGCAGGCCCATGATCGGGCGGGCCTTCAGCTTGGCGTCAGGGTTGTTGGCGTCGGTCGCCTTGGCGTCGGCGGGATTCTTCAGCCACGAGATGTTTCCGCACATCCTGCCGGGCTGGGTGGCGCAAGGTCCGATCCGGACCTTGGCGGTCCCGGCCTGGGTCAGCCACTCGCCCTCGACGGGATCGGCGGCGAAAGCGGGCGCGGCGGCGGCCAGCGCGAGGCCGGCGGCGATGACGAAAGCGCGCATCGTAGAATTCCCTGGATGTTTATCCCGGCAGCCTGACCATGGCTCGTAGCCCGCCCAGCGGCGAACGGTCCAGCACGATATCGCCCCCGTGGCCACGGGCGACGTCCCGCGCGATGGCCAAGCCCAGGCCCACGCCCTTGGTGTTCTGATTGCGGCTCTCGTCCAGGCGCGCGAAGGCCTTGAACGCCTCCTCCCGCTGATCGGCCGGGATGCCGGGACCGTCGTCGTCCACGGTGATCTCCAGGCCGCCGTCGGGCGCCCGGCGGGCGGCCACCGCCACGTGCTCGCCATGCGCGGCGGCGTTCATCACCAGGTTGGAAAGGGCCCGCTTCAAGGCGCTGGGCCGCGCGGTGGCCGTCAGGTCATCGTCCGCGGCCACATCGACCTGCGCGCCGAGGCGCCGGGCGCCTTCGCTCACCGCCTCGATCAGCGGGCGCAGCTTGACGGGCTCGGCGGCCTCTCCACCCTCCCCACGGGCGAAGGCCAGGTACTCGTCGATCATGTGCTCCATCTCGCTCAGGTCGCGCTTCATGTCGGCGGTGCGCTTGGTCTGTTCGGACAGGGCCAGGGTGAGCTTCAGGCGGGTGAGGGGCGTGCGCAGGTCATGGCTGACCGAAGCGAGCAGGGCGGTGCGCTGTTCGATATGGCGCTGGATGCGCCCGCGCATGGCCAGGAAGGCGGTCGCCGCGGCGCGGACTTCGCGCGCGCCGTGCGGCTTGAAGGCGGGCACGTCGGCCCCCCGCCCGAACGCCTCGGCGGCGTCGGCCAGCCGTTCGATGGCCCGCACCTGGTTGCGGATGAAGAGCAGGGCGATAGCGGTGAGCAGGACGGTCGCTACGGTCATCCACAGGACGAAGATGTGCCCCTGGGTGGCGAAGGCGCGGTCGCGCGGCGCCAGCACCCGCATCACCCCGCCCTGCACCCCGACCCGGATGTCCACGTAGGCGGGGTAGCGGGTGGTGTCGAACCAGAAGGGCGCATCGAGCCGCTCGCTCAGCGCCCGGTCCAGCGAGCGGTCGATCGGGGCGAAGAAGGCCTCCAGCAGCACGGGCGGATCGCGGCGGCGCAGGGGCAGGCTGCGGCCCGGCTGCAGGGCGATGGACAGGCCCATGGAGTCCTCGGCGCGCTGGCTGAGCTTGGCGAAGCTCTCCGGCGTCGGGTCTTCCCGATAGCTCTCGACGGCCCAGGCGATGTCGCCGGCAAGCCCTTCGGACAGGCGCGCGGTCACCGTCTGCCAGTGGGCGTCGAAGAAGACGTAGGTCACCGCGATCTGCATCAGGGCGACCGGCAGGACGATGATCAGCAGCGAGCGTGCGAACAGCGTCGACGGCAGCCGCCGCTTCATCCAGCGCATGAGCACGCGCGTGGAGGAGGGGAGTTTCACGTGCTCGCTCCTCCCCTGTCGCGAAGACGGCGGGGGGGGTGGCGCGAAGCGCCGGAGGGCGCGCAAAGCCGCCCCCCCGGAGCCGGCCGCCTCACGCCCCCTCCGTCTCGCCGCTGCGCGACGATCCACCTCCCCCGTCGTCTGCGCGACAGGGGAGGAGCTGGAAAGGTCGTGCTTCGTCCCATCAGTCGGGCGCCAGGCGATAGCCGACGCCGCGGACGGTCTGGAGATAGCGGGGCGCCTTGGGGTCGTCCTCGATCTTGCGGCGCAGGCGGGTGACCTGCACGTCAACGGCGCGGCCGGACGGGTCCACCGAGCCGCGCGCGAGCTCCAGCCGGTCGACCGGTTCGTGCGGGGTGCGGGCGAGCTGGCGCAGCAGCGAGACCTCGGCCTCGGTCAGGCGCACCGGCTCGCCGGCGCAGGAGAGTTCGCCGCGGTCGGCGTCGAACTGGCAGCGGCCCAGGGAGAGCGCGCCGCCGGCCGGCTGGCGGTCGCTGGCGCGGCGTAGGATCGCCTCGATCCGCAGAAGCAACTCCTCGGGCTCGAACGGCTTACCCAGATAGTCGTCGGCGCCCAGCTTCAGGCCCTCGATCCGGTCGCCCGACTCGGTCTTGGCGGTCAGCATCAGCACCGGCGTGCGCCCGGGCGTGCCCCTCTGCTCGCGCAGCCACCGGGTGAGGGAGAAGCCGTCCTCGCCCGGCATCATCACGTCGAACACGGCCAGGTCGAAATCGAGCGTGGCGAGGAGCCGCCGGGCCGGCGCACCGCCCGCCGCGGCGGTCACGCGGAAGCCCGCGCGGGTCAGGTATTCCTTCAGCAGGTCGCGGATGCGGTCGTCGTCGTCGACCACCAGCAGGTGCCGGGCGCGGGGCGGGGCGTCCGAAAAGCTCATGGGCGTCCTCCGCCGGGGGTTCGCATCCGGCCGCCGGCCATCGCCGCCAGTATGGCGCGCGCGCCGGCCACGCCGTCCAGTCCGCCGATGCGATAGGCGCGGGTGAGCTGGCTGCGCAGGCGCTCGCTGATGGCGCTTTCGAAGGCCTCCCCGCGGGGCGTCAGGGCGGCGGAACGCCGACGGCCGTCCACGTCGCCGGCCTGCTTTTCCACCAGACCCTTGGCGGCCAGATCGACGAGGATGCGGCTGGCCGCCTGCTTCGACAGGCTGGTGAGGTGCGCCAGTTCCTGCACGCCCACGCCCGGTCGGCGGCGCAGCAGGAAGGCGGCGCGCCAGTGGGAGCGGCCCAGGCCCAGGGCCTCGGCCTCCAGTCCTTGGTCCACGGCCGCCCAGAGCGACGCCTCGGCCAGCAGCAGCAGCTCGAGCCCGGCGTCCAGTTCGTCCTCCCGCAGGATCAGGCGCGGATCGGCCGGCGCGCTCATGCCGCCGTCACCGAGCAAGGGCGGTCCAATTTGTTTGACGCGGGGCGGCCGGGGCGTTTCAAGAGGCGCACTGAAAAGGACGATATTTCCCCATGGCTCTTGTTCCCTTCGACGACCGCGACGGCTGGATCTGGATGGACGGCGAATTCGTGCAGTGGCGCGACGCGAAGGTGCACGTCCTGACGCACGGCCTGCACTATGCGTCGGCCGTGTTCGAGGGTGAGCGGATGTACGGGGGTGAGATCTTCGAGCTGACGGCGCATACGGAGCGGCTGTTCGAGTCCGCGAGGATTCTGGACTTCGAAATCCCGTTTACGGTGGCCCAGATCGACCAGGCCTGCAAGGACACCTGCGCCAAGAACGGCCTCACCGACGCCTACGTCCGACCCATCGCGTGGCGGGGTTCGGAGATGATCGGCGTCTCGGCCCAGAACACCAAGATCCATGTGGCCATCGCAGTCTGGGAGTGGCCCAGCTATTTCTCGCCCGAGGAAAAGGCCAAGGGCATCCGCATGTGCTGGGCCAAGTACAAGCGCCCCAGCCCGGAAACCGAGCCGGTCCACGCCAAGGCCACCGGCCTCTACATGATCTGCACCATCTCCAAGCACGCCGCCGAGAAGGACGGTTTCACCGACGCCATGATGCTCGACTATCGCGGCTATGTGGCCGAGAGCACCGGTTCGAACGTCTTCTTCGTCAAGGATGGGGCGATCCATACGCCCAAGCCCGACTGCTTCCTGAACGGCATCACGCGCCAGACGGTGATCAAGCTGGCCCGGGAGAAGGGCTTCGAGGTGATCGAGCGCCACATCAAGCCGGAGGAGCTGTCGGGCTTCACCGAGTGCTTCGTCGTCGGCACGGCCGCCGAGGTGACCCCGGTCTCGCAGATCGGCGAGTACAGCTTCACGCCGGGCGCCCTGTCGCTCAGCCTGATGGACGACTACGCCAAGCTGGTCCGCCGCGAGCTGGTGGCCGCCTGACCCTCGTCAGCCCCCGGCGCGTTTGCGCCGGGGGCTGCTGGTTTGCCTCAGTACCGGTAGCGCAGGAAGACGCCGAGGCTGCGCGGACGGTTCAGCGTCAAGAGGTCGACGCCCAGGCTGTCGATGTTCGAGATCGACACCTTGTAGGTCTTGTCGAACAGGTTGCGCGCGAAGACCCCGGCCTCGATCGTCCCGTCGGGCGAGATCCACGAGCCTTGCGCCCCCGCCACCCACACCGCGTCCTGCGACAGGCGCTCGGCGTTGGAGTTGTCGAAGTAGATCTTGGACGAATAGGCGGCATCCACCGTCCCGTTCAGGCGTGCGCCCGAGGCCAGGGGGTGGCTGTAGGTGGCCGCCACGTTGAACGTGACTTTCGGCGACTGCGGCAGGCGGTTGCCGGTGTAATCCTGGCCCTCGGAGAGGTAAGTGCCGAACTCGGCGTGCAACAGCGACAGGCCCGCGTCGATGCGCAGGTTTTGGGTCAGGCGGGCCGACCCCTCGACCTCCGCGCCGTAGACCTTGGAGCTGGCGGCGTTGTCGAGCACCAGCACCGTCAGGCCGTTGCGCAGCGCCTGGGCGAACACCTGCTGGTCCTGGTAGTCGTAGTAGAAGGCCGACATGTTCAGCCGCACGCGGCGGTCGAACAGTTCCGACTTCAGGCCGACCTCGTACGAGTCGAGCTTTTCGTTGTCGTACGGGATCAACTCCTCCGGCGTGGTGGCCAGGCCCCCGAAGAAGCCGCCGCTCTTGTAGCCCCGGTTGTAGGTCGCATAGACGCTGGCGTCGTCACCAAGCTCGTAGCGCAGGCCGAGGCGCCCGGACCAGGCGGAGAAGGTCTTCTTCTGCTTGGAGGTCAGCAGGACAATCAGGCCGCCCTCGGCCTGGCTCTGGTAGTCGAAGCTCTTCTCGTCGGCCGAGTACCGCAGGCCGACGGTGGCGGTGAGCCGGTCGGTCAGGCTGTAGTCTGCCTGGCCGAAGATGGCGTAGCCCTTGGTCTTCTGCGTGTACGGATAGCTGAAGGTCGCAACGCTGTTCTCCAGGCTGAAGCCGTCCGGGAACAGCGGTCGCAGGTCGCGCAGCACGTCCTGGGTCGAGGCGTCCTTGACCGTCTCGTCGAGGTAGTAGCCGCCCAGCACCCACTTCAGCGGCGAGCCGGCGCTGTCATTCGACTGAATCCGGAGTTCCTGGGTGAACTGGCGCTGGCGGGCCAGGTAGTTGATCTCCAGCATCTGAAGGGGGCTGGAGTCGGTGTTCTCGAAGGCGTTGCGGTGGGCCCACGACCAGGCGGTCACCGAGACCAGCGACACGGACCCGAGGTTCCAGGTCATGTTCGCCGAGGCGCCGAACAGGTCGATCTTGTCCTTGCCCTCCTGGTTGGCGTCGAGGGCGCGGTTGTCGCGATCGGTGTCGACGTAGCCCAACAGGTCGCTGCAGTCGGCCGTGCCATAGTAGGCCGGGGCGCAAAAGCCGCCGGCCCCGACTGCCGCCGCCGTGGCTGGGAACAGCGCCCGGTGCTGCGGCTGGGTCGCATCGCCCCGGTTCACGAAGCGGCTCACCTGGAACAGCGCCTCGAAATCGGAGGTGGGCGTGTAGAGCGCCGACAGGCGCAGGGCCCAGTAGTCGGTGTCGTTCACGTCGTGGCCGGTGACCCGGTTGTAGGTGTAGCCATCGTCCCTGACATACTGGGCCGCGGCGCGCACGGCGAGCTTGTCCGCGATCACCGGGCCCCCCACGGCGCCGCTGAGGTTCAGGGCGTTGTACGTCGCATACTCGGCCGAGGCTTCGGCGGCGAAAGACTGGGTCGGGCGCTTGGTGGTGATGTTCACCGCCCCGCCGTTGGTGTTGCGGCCGTAGAGGGTGCCCTGCGGCCCGCGCAGGACCTCGATCTGGCCGATGTCGAAGAACCCAGCCATCTGGGCCAGGGGCGATCCGACGTAGACGCCGTCCACATAGATCCCGACGCCGGCCGAGGAGTTGGGATTGAAGTCGCTGAGGCCCACCCCGCGGATGAAGATCTTGGGGTTGGCGGCCGCGTCGCCGCTACTGACGCGCAGGCCGGGAGCGAGGTTGTTCAGGCCGGTGACGTTGGTGACGCCGCGCTCCTGCAGCGCCTGGCCCGACAGGGCGGTCACCGAGACCGGAACGTCCTGCAGGTTCTCGGACCGCTTCTGGGCGGTGACGACGACCTCCTCGATGGTGGCCTCGCCACCGTCCTGCGCCATCGCGGCGCCTGCCGAGAGGGCGAACGCGGCGCAGCTCGCAAACAAAATCGATCTCATATTCATCCCCTGACGTGTCGATCGCGCGACCATTCTTATACGGTAGTAAAAGCTATATAATGCAAGAGGGGAGCACTGCGCTGTGGCCTCGCCGCCTCACTTGCTCAAAATCGCGGCGTGGCGCGCGGGCGAGGGGCAGCCGACGTGGGTCCCGCCATAACCTCGCTCGGCGCTCGACCTTCGGGGGCTGAGACGGTAATAAAAACTACTTTTACAGATCCGCGCGAGGACGCCCATGCTGGCCTGCTACACCGATCGCCTGAGCGTCCGTCCCGGAGAGCGGTTCGCGCTGCATGCCAGCGCCTCGAACGGGCCCTGCCGGCTGCGGATCGTGCGCGTGGGCGCCGAGCGGCATGAGGTGTTCGCGAGCGACGGCCTGGACATCGAGGAACAGCCGGTTCCGCCCCACGTGGACCGCGATGGCTGTGGCTGGCCCGCCACCCTGGAGGTCGAGGTGGGCGTCGACTGGACGTCCGGCTACTACGACATCGTCCTGACCGACGCGTCCGGCGCAGAGGCGCACCACTTCGTGTGCGTGAAGGCGCCGGCCGGCCGGCCGGGCTCGACCGCGGTGCTGGTCCTGGCCACCAACACCTACCATTCCTACAACTGGTGGGGCGGAGCGAACGCCTACTCCAACGTCACCGGCCTGATGAACGGCTCGGTCTCCTTCGCCCAGGCGATGGACGAGGCGATCGGGGTGCTGTCGACCCAGCGGCCCTTCGCCCCCCTGATCGTGGCCCCGCCGGAGGGCGCGCCCCGCCTGGTCAACATGCGCAAGCGCGGATTCGAGGAAAAGCCCTGGGCCAGCGACCATGCCTGGATGGTCGAGCATCGCGCCTCGCCATACGACGGCTCGGCCGGCTTCGTGCACAAGTGGGAGCACGCCTTCGTCGCCTGGGCCGAGGCCCAGGGATATGCGCTGGACTACGCGACCGACTACGACCTGGAGGTCGAGCCGGACCTGCTGGCGGGCTACCAGTCGGCGTTCTTCGTGGGTCACAGCGAATACTGGTCGGGCGGCGAGCGCGACCAGGTGGAGCGGTTCGTCGACGCCGGGGGGCGTATCGCGATCCTGTCCGGCAACACCTGCTTCTGGAAGGTGCGCTGGGAGAACGGCGGCAAGACCTACGTCTGCCACAAGTGGAAGGGCTTCGAGGCCGAGGACGTGCCGCCGGAACAGGCGACGCACCTGTGGTCGCACCGCGCCTTCGGACGGCCGGAAGCCGAGCTGACGGGCCTGAGCTTCGTCTTCGCCGGCTATCACCGCCTGGGCATGTGCGTGGCGCGAGGGCAGGGCGGCTTCACGATCTACGACGACAAGCACTGGGCGCTGGAAGGCTCGGACCTCTTCTACGGCGACGTGATCGGCGGCGACCTGCCGCTGATCGGCTACGAGAGCGACGGCTGCCGCTTCACCTTCGATGACGGCGGCCTGCCGCGCGCCGTGCCGATGCTGGGCGTGCCGGAGAACCTGGAGATCATCGGCTTCGCGCCCTGCGCCTTCGGCGAAGAGGCGGGCCGGGGCTACAACCCGATCATTCCGCCCGAGAAGCTCGACGTCATCGCCGACGTCATCTTCGGCGAGAGCAGCCCGGAGGCCCAGGCGAAGGTGCTGCGCGGCCACGCCGTACTGGCCAGTTTCAAGCGGGGAGCGGGCGAGGTGTTCAACACGGGCACCACGGAATGGGCGCACGGCCTGGCCGCGCGCGATCCGTTCGTCGCGGTGATCACCCACAACGTTATGCGCCGCTTCGGCGTCAGCCGGCCGGGCGCGCCCGCCTGAGCGGGCGCCTCCGCGTTCAGGCCTCCAGCATCTGGTGCATGAAGGCCAGCTTCGCCGGCGCTTCCAGCGGGCCGGCGGCCTTCAGCAGCTTGAACGCGTCGTCGGCGGCTTCGACGCTGAAGTCGATATCCGCCTCGGTCATGGCGGCGCAGATGAACATGTTGTGCCAGGGGTGGAAGTAGACGCCTCGCTTGATCAGGGCCTGGTTCCAGAAATAGGCCTTCGCCAGGGTCGGGTCGTCGTCGACCATGATCAGCGGCATCTCGGCCGGGCCCGTCTGCCGCATGGCGAAGCCGTGGCGGCCGGCGACCTCGTCCAGGCCCGAACGCAGCCGCTGGCCCAGCACCTGGGTGCGCTCCAGGTAGTCGGTCTCGCGGATCAGCTTCAGCGTCGCCAGCGAGGCGGCCATGGGCGCCGTGGAGAACCAGTACGAGCCGGTGACATAGATCGTCCCCGCCGCCATGCGGCAGACGTCGGCGCCCAGCAGGGCCGAGATCGGGTGGCCGTTGGCGATCGCCTTGCCCCAGCTGGACAGGTCCGGTTTCACCCCCACCAGCGACCAGCTGCAGTCGCGGGCCAGGCGGAAGCCGGCGCGGACGTCGTCGACGATCAGGAGAGCGCCCCGCTCGTCGCAGAGCTCGCGGGCCCGGCGGGCGTATTCGATGGTGGGCAGTTCCTGGTCGACGAAAGTGTCGTGCTTGATCGGCGAGGCGAAGATGGCGGCCAGGTCGTCGCCAGCCTCGCGCACCGCAGCCTCGAGGCTGTCGACGTCGTTGTAGTCGTAGAAGATCTGATTGGCGCGATCCGAGGGCGTCACCCCCTTCTTCAGCGGCGTGCACCAGGGCGCCGCGCCGTGATAGGCGCCGCGCGCCAGGACGATGGTCTTCCGCCCCGTGTGATTGCGGGCCACCATCATGGCCATGGTGGTGGCGTCCGTCCCGTTCTTGCAGAACATGGCCCAGTCGGCGTGGCTGACCTGAGCGACCATGGCCTCGGCCAGTTCGACCATCGCCTCGCCGGGGCCGGTCATGGTGTCGCCGGTGCGGACGCGCTCGATGTAGGCGTCGTCGATGGTCTTGGTCCCATAGCCGAACAGGTTGGGGCCATAGCCGCACAGGAAGTCGACGTAGCGGTTGCCGTCCACGTCCCAGAGATAGGCGCCCTCGGCGCGACCGAAGAACTGCGGATAGTCGTCGGGCAGCAGCATGACGGACTGGTGGCCGTACATCCCCATGGGGATGACCGCCTGGGCCCGCTCGGAAAGGGCTTTGTTCCTGCTGTTGGTCCAGGTCATGATCGCATCCCATAGAAAGATAGTTTTGACTACCTTATCGGCTCGCGGCTAAAGATCAACAGACTGAGGAGGGCGCCATGGGCATGGGCTTGGTTTGCATCGGGCTGACGACGCTGGACGTTGTCGCGAGGCCCATCGACGCCCTGCCGCAGGGCGAGGGGACGACCCTGATCCAGGGCATCGGCGTCGCGCCTGCCGGAACGGCTGCGGGGGCGGCCATGGTGGCCGCGCGCCTGGGCCTCCAGACCCGGCTCGCGGGCTCGGTGGGCGGCGACCTGACGGGACGTTTCGTGCGGATGGCGCTGGAGGACGAGGGCGTCGGCACGGATCTCCTCGAGACCATCACAGGGATGCCGACCTCGACCACCGTGCTGGCGGTGGATTCGAACGGGCGGCGCCCAAACTTCCACGCCCTGGGTGCCGGGATGTTCGCGCCCACGGGCGAGGCGGTGAAGGCGGCCGCGGCCGGTTCCGCTTTCCTGCACTACGGCGGGATCGG
>NZ_LSJI01000063.1 GCF_001557235.1 Phenylobacterium sp. CCH9-H3
CCGCAAGGCTCCGCCGGTCCACGCGCCCTGGCCGCTCGCCCCGGCCCTAGGGTGGTTCCGCTAAGGCGCGGACTTTCCGAAGTTCTCTGGGGGGCTAACCGATGTTCCCGTTGGCGCCGCTCTGGAAGCTCTGTCCGAGCGCATCGGCAACCTTCTGGATATCGTCGGCAGGATTGGATTTGCAGTCTTGGTCAAGGAACCGACGCAAGTCCTGCAACGGCTCGGGAGCGGACGTTACTCGTAGAGCGTGGCGGCCGCGATCACGTCCGCCGCGTGGCGCCAGGGGTTAGTGTGAGCCGGATGGGGCCAATCGGTGGCCCACGCCTGCATCGCCTCCAGGAAAGCCGGCAAGTCCGCGTTCTCCCACTCCGCGCCGTCTGCCAACTGCCGTCTCAGTTCGCCGAGATAGGCCACGAAGGAGTCTCGGTCGTTGACGTCGTCATGAGCCGTATATGAAGCGTAGCGGCGCAACCTGAACGTCCGCAACGGTTGGGTTGCGGACCTTTGCCGTCCCGGCCAGTCTCTACCTATGCACCTCATTCTTCGCGCCCTGGCCGTTGGACTGATGGGGCTCGCCCTATCCTCGTGTCAGAGAGGTCTCAGGATCGAGGTTACCGGATCGACGGTCGCGCCGGACTTCCGCCTACATCGAAGCTTTCTCTTTGATCCCCCACCGGGGATAGACTCGCTGGTCTTGGTTGAGGTTGTGAATGGGAGCAGTCGAACGGTCTGGGCGATCGCCCGCGACCCAAGCTGCGCGCCAATGCAAGAGTTTCGACTTGGTCGAGTCCCTGATGGCTGGCGTGAGCTGACTGCGCCACTCCCGCTCCGCGCCGGCGTGACCTACGTTCTGACCGCTTCGGGCTGCGGGTTTTATGGAGGAAAGACCTTCAAGGTGCTGAGGGGACGTTTCGTTGCGCGCGACGGCAACGGGGAGGCGCCGATTAGGGCGATACAGGCCGCGGCATGAGAGTCCGCAACGGGTCGCACCAGGTCAGCGGCCCAGGGCCGTGAAACGGACACCCTGCGATTTTTCGAATAGCGGACGCCATGGATGGCCGTCGAGGGTGGAACCCAGTCGTTGAAGCCGAAGCGTGAAGCGGACATTCGCAACGCTGGCGGTCGGCGGGCCTCGGCGATGGCGGCCGCCCTAGACGAAGTTGTCGATCGAGATGTCGGCGAGGGCGCGGCCGACCAGGATGAGCGGCTCGGCGGCGAAGCCGCTGATGTTGAACGAGGAGAACAGCACCACGTCGGCGCCCACCTGGACGGCCACGACGGCGTTGGCGCCGAGGTATTCGTTCTGGCTGAACGCGGTCGCGAGGTCGGGGGCGGTTCGCTCGCTGTATTGCATCGCGGCGCGCGAGATGCGTTCGACCTCGATCCGGTCGCTGGTGGTCCAGTCGAGAACCCGGTCGATCTGGCCCGCGAGCCGTTGCGAGGCGAAGCTTTCGAATTCGAATGTGTCGGAGCCGCTGCCGCCGATCATGACGTCCACGCCGCCGCGGGGGCTGATCCGGTCGTCGCCCGCGCCGCCGTCCAGCGTGTCGGAGCCCTGGCCGGCAAGACCGTCATTGCCGTTCTCGCCCCGCACGAGGCTGCGGCTGCCGGACTGCGTCAGGATGAAATCGTCGCCGTCGCCGCCGTTGGCGGTGACCGCGCCCGTGCCCAGCTGCAGGTTGTCGGCCCCGGCGCCGCCCTCGACCAGCTTATCCCCGGCCCGGTCGGCATAGATGGTGTCGTTTCCAGCGCCCCCGCGGATGGTCTCGCTGCTGTCGGAGAAGGTGATGATGTGGTCGTCGCCGTCGCCGCCGTCGATCGTATGCCGCCCCTGCTCGGCCTGGATGATATCGTTCCCCGCATCTCCGGCCAGCAGGACGTTGGAGGCGCTGGTCGAGAGGCTGTCGTCGCCGTCGCCGCCGTGCATCTCGTCGCCGGTCCCGGCGATGAGGGTGTCGCGCCCGGCGTCGCCGAAGCCCAGGTCGTTCGCCTGGCCCCCGCCTGCGATGAAGTCGTCGCCGTCGTCGCCGTGGATCAGGGACAGGCCGAATGTGGCCTGGGACAGCACGCGGTCGTTTCCGGCGCCCGCCGAAATGAGCGTGGAGACGTTCGCCGAGTCAGCGGTCGTGATGGTGTCGGCCCCGTCCTCGCCGAACACGTCGCCGCCGCCTCGCACCGTGATGACGTCGTCGCCGAGGTTGCCGTTCAGGAAATCGCTGGCGCCGGCGTCGCCGTCGATCGTGTCGGCGCCCTGGCCGCCCAGCAGCGTGTCCCGCCCGGAGCCCCCCAGCACGACATCGTCGCCCTTGTTGCCCTGGGCGAAGTTGGCGCCCGCGCCGGTCAAGATCCGATCGTTGTCCTGGCCGCCGTAGATGGTGTCGGCGCCGGCCCCGCCGGAAAGGGTGTCGGTCCCCATGTTGCCCTGGAGCAGATCATCGCCGCCGCCGGTGTCGATGGAGTCGTCGCCGGCGCCGGCATAGGCCGCGTCGTGCGTCGTGCTGTCCGCCGTCAAGGCGAGCGTGTTGGCCTGGCCGTCTCCGATGAAGAGGCGCGAGCCGTCGGCCAGCGTCAGCCTGCCGCCGAGGCTCACGGCGGCCAGCGCAGGGCCGAAGACCACCGACCGTTCGCCGATGACGAGCGTGATGGTGGCGCTGTCGGCGGCATAGAGGACGGTCGCGAGACGGGCCGGGCCACCGGCCAGCGTCAGGGAGTCGCTCGCCGCGATCGCCAGCGCCTGCTCCGCCGTGATCGTCTCGAATGCGTAGGTCGCCACGATATCCCCCGAGAAGCGCGCCTGCGCCGCACGCTGGGGGACGCTGACAAAACAAACTCTACCGTAACGCTACCGCGAGCCGCGCCTCGTGGCCAGCCGCGGGCGCGCGGGTTCAGACGAAGTTGTCGGCCGAGATGTCGGCGAGCGAGCGGCCGACCAGGACGGTGATGCTGTGGATCGTGGCGCCCGCGCTGGCGTCGGCGAAGACGACCACGTCCTGGCCCACCTGGATTGCCATGGCCTCGGTCTGGCCAACGCCGATCTCCGCCTGGGCCGTGGAGAGCGCCGTGGCGAAGTCGGCCGCCGTCCCCTCGGCAAACGCGGTACCGATGTCGGTGCGGAGTTGAATGCGGTCGGCGGACGTCCAGTCGCCGATGCGATCGGCGGCCACAAGGGTGAGCGAGGCGGTGGCGCCGTCCTGAATGAACGTGTCGGCGCCGCTGCCGCCGTTCAGGCTGTCGGCGCCCGTCCCGCCCCGGATGCGATCGTCGGCGTCGCTCGCCTGAACGGTGTCGTCGCCGGCGCCGCCGTCGATGGTGGCGCCGTACAGGACAGGGCTGCCGAGGTTGCGGATGATGTGGATCACGTCGGCGCCGTCGCCCCCGTCAAGCTGGCTGCGCATGTCGGTATGGGCCCTGAGCGTGTCGTTTCCGCCGTCGCCCGAGGCGACGTGCAGGCCCGAGCCGGTCGTACCGATCTGAATGGTGTCGTCGCCATCGCCGCCCCTGGCGGTCGTATCGCCGTCGCCGGAGGTGGAGATGATGTCGTTCCCGCCCTCGCCGAACAGTTGGCCGCCGCCCGTCAACTGATCGTCGCCCAGATTGCCGTTGATGAAGTCCTGGCCGGCCGTTCCGTAGATCAGGTCGTTCCCCTGGCCGCCCAGGACGGTGTCGGCGCCGTCGCCGCCCTGGAGTGTGTCGTTCCCCTTGTTGCCCTGGATGAACTGGCTCGCGCTGACCGCGCCCCCGATGGCGGCGATGTTGTCGGCGCCCTGGCCGCCGTAGACCGTGTTGGGGCTCTGGGTGCGGATGACGATGCGGTCGTCGCCCTGGTTTCCCTGCACGAACCACGCGCCGGGGCTGCTCGTCAGGGTGTCCGCGCCGTCGCCACCGTACATCGCGCCAGTGGACGGAAGCACGCCCTCGTCGCGGCTGTCCGGCCCTGAGCCGCCCACGAAGAGCCGGGAGCCGTCGGGAAAGGTCAGCCGACTGAGGGTGGCGGGGAAATAGGAGCCGAACACCACCGTCCGCTCGCCCATGGTGACCGAGAACGTGCCGTCCGGATTGTAGAGGACGGTGGTGGTCTTGGCCGAGCTGCCGGCCGGCGTGATCAGGCTGTCGACGCTGCCGAAAGCCAGCGCCTCGGCCGCGCCGATGGTCTCGAACGCATAGGTGGCCATCTTGTCCCCCTTGGACCGCGCGGCCACAAGCGAAGGACGCGCACCGAACAACCTCTACTTTAGCGCGGCCGCGTCGGACCGCCAGCCCCGCCGCCTTGACCCCGCGGCGCGAACACGCGACCCCTCGGGCCGGATGCGCCGGCTTTTCGACTTCCTCTCCAACATGGACGCCCAGGCGTGGCGGACGCTGCTGGTGTCGTTCGTGCTGTTCGGCGGGGTGGGGGTGGTGTTCTTCTTCGGCGCCCAGCTGCTGGGGGTCGACAGCGAGCGGACGCTGGAGGGCTGGCTGGGGGCCGCAAGGGGGCCGTGGTCGCTGCCGGTGGCGGTGGCGGCGTTCGCGGCCCTGGCCTTCGTGGGCACGCCGCAGATCGTGCTGATCGCCGCGGCGGTGGTGGCCTTCGGGCCGCAGACGGGGGCGGCCTACAGCTGGATCGGGACCATGGTCTCGGCGCTGGTGGGCTTCTATCTGGGCCGGGCGGCGGGGGCGCGGACGCTGGCGCGGTTTTCCGGCGAGGGCGTGCAGCGGTTCATGCGGCTGGTGGGGGAGAACGGCTTCCTGGCCAGCCTGATCGTGCGGCTGGTGCCGTCGGCGCCGTTCATCGTGGTCAACATGGCGGCGGGCGTGACGCCGATGCGGGCGCTGCATTTCGTCGCCGGGACCGGCGTCGGGATCGTGCCGAAGATCGTGCTGACGGCCTATGCCGGCGCCTCGATCGTGGAGATCATGCGGGGGGAGATCGCCGGCAACTGGCTGACGATCGCCGCCGTCGCGGTCCTGTGGCTGGCCATCGGATGGTTCGCGCGGCGCTGGCTGCGCCGTCGGGGAAAGGGCGAGGAATGCTGAAGCTCTTCTATTCGCCGGGCTCGTGCTCGCTGGCCTCGCACATCGCGCTGGAGGAGGCGGGGGCGGCCTACGAGGCCGTCAAGGTGGACCTGCGCCGGTCGGAGCAGCGCAGGCCGGAATATCTGGCGCTCAATCCGAAGGGGCGGGTCCCGGCGCTCGTCACCGACAAGGGCGTGCTCACCGAGACCGTGGCGATCCTGGCCTATGTGGCCCAGACACATCCCCAGAAGGCGTTGCTGCCGACCGACCCCTGGGACCTGGCCCAGGCGCAGGCGTTCAACAGCTACCTGGCCTCCACGGTCCACGTGGCCCACGCGCACCGTTTCCGCGGCTCCCGCTGGGCGGACGAGGAGAGCTCGTTCGAGGACATGCGCCGCAAGGTCCCGCAGGCCATGGCGGAGGCCTTCGCGCTGATCGAGCGCGAGATGCTGCGAGGTCCGTGGGTGCTGGGCGAGCGGTTCAGCGTCTGCGACGGCTACCTGTTCACGCTGGCCGACTGGCTGGAGGGCGACGGGGTCGACCTGGCCCAGCTTCCGCGGGTCCACGCCCATCGCGAGCGGGTGCGGGCGCGGCCGGCGGTCAGCAAGGTTCTTGCCGAAGAGGCGGCTTAAGGCCGCGCGGCGCGCAAGTTGCTTGCGGCGAAGCGGCCATTTCGGTACAGACCCCGCCATGCGCACGCGGACGGGCAGCCTGCTTCTTCTCTCGCTGGGGCTTAGCCGCCCCTGGGCGCCTCTCTAGGCACGCGCTTTTTCGCGGCCGGGCGACCAGGGGTTTCATCCTCCGTCCCCAGAACGAAACACCGCGAAGAGACCGAACATGACCAACCCCACACCCGCGAACGCCGATACGTCGGGCCGCGACCGCATCATCGTTTTCGACACCACCATGCGCGACGGCGAGCAGTCGCCCGGCGCCTCCATGTCGCATGACGAGAAGCTGGAGCTGGCCAAGATCCTCGAAGACATGAAGGTCGACGTGATCGAGGCCGGCTTCCCGATCGCCTCGAACGGCGACTTCGAGGCCGTCCGCGCCATCTCCGAGATCGTGACCGAGAGCGTGGTCTGTGGCCTGGCCCGGGCCGGCATGGCCGACATCGAGCGCTGCGCCGAGGCGATCCGCAAGGCCAAGCGCGGCCGGATCCACACCTTCCTGTCCACCAGCCCCAGCCACCGCGACCACATCCTGCACGCCAGCCAGGAAGACATCCTGGAGATGATCACCAAGTCGGTGACCCACGCGCGCAACCTCTGCGGGGACGTGGAGTGGTCGGCCCAGGACGCCACGCGCACCGAGCAGGACTTCCTGCGCCGCTGCGTGGACGCGGCCATCAAGGCGGGCGCCACGACGATCAACCTGCCGGACACGGTGGGCTACAGCTATCCCAGCGAATATGCGGAGATGTTCCGCGACATCATCCAGAACGTGGAGAACGCCGACCGGGCGATCTTCTCCACCCACTGCCACAACGACCTGGGGCTGGCGGTGGCCAACAGCCTGGCCGGCGTCCAGGGCGGCGCGCGGCAGGTCGAGGTGGCGGTCAACGGCATCGGCGAGCGGGCCGGCAACGCGGCGCTGGAAGAGATCGTCATGGCCCTGCGGGTCCGCGGCGACACGCTGCCCTACTTCACCGGCATCGAGACCCAGCACATCACCCGGGCCAGCCGCTACGTCTCGGCGATCACCGGCTTCCCGGTGCAGTTCAACAAGGCCATCGTCGGCAAGAACGCCTTCGCCCACGAGAGCGGCATCCACCAGGACGGGATGCTGAAGGACCGCGGCACCTACGAGATCATGCAGCCCGAGGACGTGGGGCAGGGCTCCTCGAACCTGGTGATGGGCAAGCACTCGGGCCGCCACGCCTTCCGCGAGAAGCTGAAGGACCTGGGCTATGAGCTGGGCCAGAACGCGCTGAACGAGGCGTTCCAGCGGTTCAAGGACCTGGCCGACAAGAAGAAGCACGTCTTCGACGACGACATCATCGCCCTGGTGGACGACGCCCTGGCGAGCAGCGCCGACAAGGTCCAGGTGAAGCACCTGCGGGTGATCGCCGGCACCGAGGGGCCGCAGGAGGCCTTCCTGACGGTGACCATCGACGGGGTCGAGAAGAGCGCCAACGCCACCGGCGACGGCCCGGTGGACGCGGTGTTCAACGCCATCCACGCGGTGGTGCCGCACGACGCGATCCTGCGCCTCTTCCAGGTGCACGCGGTGACCGAGGGCACGGACGCCCAGGCCCAGGTCTCGGTTCGGCTGGAGGACGACGGCCGCATCGCCACGGGTTCGGCCGCGGACACGGACACCCTGACCGCCTCGGCCAAGGCCTATGTGAACGCGCTCAACAACCTCTTCGCCCGCAAGGAGAAGAGCGCGCCGGGCAAGGTCGCCAGCGGGTTCTGAAGCTCCGAGACCCTCGTCATGGCCGGGCTCGTCCCGGCCATCCAGAAACACCTGATCGTCGCGACGTCGCGCGGACCGAGCGTCCGCATGGGTCCCGGCTCGGCCTCCGCGGCTTCGCCGCTCCGTTGGCCGGGATGACGGATTTTACGGAATGCTCTGGATCTTCCTGACCCTGGCGGCGGCGCCGCTGCAGGTGGCGCGCAACGCCATGCAGCGGGGGCTCGTCGAGGAGGCGGGGCCGTGGGGCGCGACGCTGGTGCGCTTCCTGTTCGGCCTGCCGTTCTCCATCGGCATCTTCGCCCTGGCCTACGCCCTGACCCCGACGGCCTCGCCGCACTGGACCTCGACGTTCTGGCTGGGGGCGATCAGCGGGGCCATCGCCCAGGTCGCCGCCACGGCGGCGCTGCTGATGGCCATGAGCCGGTCGGGGTTCGCCGTGGCCACCATGCTGCAGCAGTCGTCGCTGCCGTTCGCGGCGCTGCTGGGCTGGCTGCTGCTGGGGGACGACCTGAGCGCCGCCGTGTGGACGGGCGTGGCCGTGGCGACCGTGGGGCTGGTGGTGCTGTCCTGGCCGCGGGCGGGGCAGGGGCGGG
>NZ_LSJI01000064.1 GCF_001557235.1 Phenylobacterium sp. CCH9-H3
GCGGGGGTCAGACCCACTCGACCTTGGTGATCTCGTAGGACTTGCCGCCGCCGGGAGGGCCACGCTGCCGCTGTCCACCCGGATGCTGAAATGGAGCGAAGGGCGCACCTTCGTCGTCCAGCTCCAGGACCCCAAGGCGCCCCTCGACGCCTTCGACCTGGTGGTCCCCCCCGAACATGACGGCCTCACCGGCCCCAACGTCTTCCCGATCCTGGGCGCGCCCAACCGCATCACCGCCGAGAAGCTGGGGCTGGAGTTCGCCCGGTTCCAGGAGCGGCTGGCGCCCCTGCCCCATCCGCGCGTCGCCGTGATCGTCGGCGGAAAATCCAAGGCCCACGACCTGTCGCCGGCCCGGGCCCGCGCGCTGGCCGCCGCGATCGCCGCCGCAGTCGAGGGGGCCGGCGGCGCCCTGCTGCTGTCGTTCACGCGGCGCACGCCGCCCGCGGCGCGGGAAGCGATGACCGCGGCCCTGCGCCATCTGCCCGGCATGATCTGGGACGGGGCGGGCGAGAATCCCTACTTCGCGTTCCTGGCCGCCGCCGACGCCATCCTGGTCACGGAGGACTCCACGAACCTCGCCACCGACGCCGCGGCGACGGGCAAGCCGCTCTTCGTGCTTCCCATGGACGGCCGCAGCGCCAAGCTCGCCCGGTTCCACGCCGAACTGCAGCGACGCAACATCGCGCGTCCCTTTGTCGGCGAGTTGACAGCGCCGCCTTATGCGCCCCTGCTAGAAACTGATCGAGCCGCCCGCGAACTGCTGCGCCGTTACGACGGATCGGCCTGACGCCGGCTGCGGCTCAACTTTAGGCTAGGTTTTCTCGCCCGGCTCGCGCCTCGCGGTAACTTTGTCTAAGGTTTTGTGGATAGCCTGCCCGCAAGGGACACCAACCGATTCGTATACGGGGGCCGCACAGTGGCGACGTACTTCTTTGAGGAAATGACCGCTGCTCAGGCGGCGTCCTTCAATTCCGCGACCGACCAGATGATCTTCACCAACCAGACGGTCACGGCCGCCCAGGTGTCGGTCAGCTTCGTACCCTTCACCGTCAACACGCCGGACTACGTCGTGCTGACCGCGCCGACCAAGACGCTGCAGTTCTCGGATCCGGGCGGCTTCCGCGCCACCTCGAACACGGGCGGCTCGGCCGCCATCTTCGCGGACAGCTCGCTGCTCTACGCGGGCACGACCGGGGACGACACGGTGCTGGGCGGCGCCGGCGCCGACGGCCTCTACGGCGGCACGGGCGACGATTCCCTCCGCGGCGCCGCCGGCAACGACGTGCTCCAGGGCAACCAGGGCGAAGACACCCTGAACGGCGAAGCCGGCGACGACGTCATCTACGGTGGCCGCGACAATGACGTCATCGACGTCGGCGCGTTCAGCAGCGCCTCGGTCCTGCAGTTCGCCCAGGGCAACCTCGGCGACGACACCATCACCGGCGGCGCGGGCCTCGACCTGCTGCTGGGCGGCCAAGGCAACGACAGCATCAACGCCACGCAGGGCGGCAACGACTACGTCCTCGGCAACCTCGGGAACGACACGATCGCGGGTTCGGCCGCCGGTTCCGACACGCTCGGCGGTCAGGACGGCGACGACAGCATCCAAGGCAACGGCGGCGCTGACTCGCTGGATGGCGGCATCGGCGCGGATACGATCACCGCCGGCGGCGGCGCCGACACCATCAACGCGGGTGACGGCAACGACACGGTCAACGGCGGCGCGGGTAACAACAACATCTCGCTCGGCGCGGGCGACGACACCCTCGCCAGCGCTGGCGGCGCAGACGTCATCGACGGGGGCGCGGGCGCCAACTCGATCAACGCGGGGGATGGCGACAACACCATCACCACCGGAGCGGGCAACGACAGCATCGTCAGCGGCACGGACGCGGACCTGATCACCACGGGTGATGGCAACGACACCGTGGCGGCGGGCGACGGCGCCAACCGGGTCACGACCGACGCCGGGACCGACAGCGTCACCACGGGCACGGGCGACGACACGATCAGCACCGGCACGGGCAACGACACCATCGCCGGCGGCGCGGGCGTCAACTCCATCGACGCCGGCGCGGGCGCCAACGTGATCTCGATCACTGGCGGCGGTGGCACCGTCATCGGCGGCGAAGGCAACGACACCGTCACCGGATCCACGGCCGCGGTGTCGATCAGCACCGGTGCGGGCGACGACACGGTTTCCACCACCAGCGGTCACGCGACCATCGCGCTTGGCGACGGCGTCAACAGCCTCGCCTCCGGGACCGGCAACGACTCCGTGACCTCCGGCTCCGGCGCCGACAGCCTCTCCACCGGCGACGGCAACGACAACGTGAGCGCCGGCGAAGGCGCCAACACGGTCGACGCGGGGAACGGCAACAACACCGTCACCACCGGCGGCGGCGCGGACAGCGTCTCGACGGGGACCGGCAACGACTCCGTCAACGGGGGCGCCGGCAACGACACGATCTCCGTCTCGACCACCACCGCGGGCGGCGTCGACCTGGTCAACGGCGGAGCCGGCGACGATATCATCACCTTCGGCGGCCGCGCGGCCATCCAGGGTGGCGAAGGCGCCGACACCATCACCGGCGGCGGCTCCGACGACAACATCGTCGACGGCGGCGCGGGCGCCAACAGCATCACCACGGGCGGCGGTTCGGACACCATCACCGCCACCGGCGGTAACGACACGATCACCGCGGCCGCGGGCAACGACAGCATCGGCGCGGGCGAAGGCGCCAATGTCGTCAGCGGCGGCGCCGGGACCGACACCATCACCGCCGGCTCGGGCACGGACACCATCACGGGCGGCGCGCTCCGCGACGTGATGACCGGCGGCGGCGGGGCGGACACCTTCGTCTTCGCCTCCGGCGATAGTGGCGTGGCCAGCTCCGGCTCCATCGACACGATCACCGACTGGGCCGCGGCCGACTTCATCGACATCGACGACGCCGGCTCGGGGGCGAACTACGTCGAGATCACCTCGGCGACCGACTTCGCCGCCGCCCTGGCCGCGGCCAATACGGCGATGGACAGCACGGTCATCTACGTCTCCGTCCTGGTCGGGTCGGACGTCGTGGTCTTCGTCGACGGCGACGCTGACGGCACGGCAGACGATGCGATCCTGCTGACCGGCAAGACGCTGGCCGACATCTCTTCGGCCAACTTCATCTAGATCGAACCCGGTTCGGGTTTTCGGGGCCGCCCTTCGGGGCGGCCCTTTGCTTTTGAGCCGCATCGGCTCATCACGGTGACCATGATCGGCGCCGCGCCCCCTCGCCCCGACCTTGCCCCATTGCCGGGCGAGGCAAGGCCATGACCGGACCGCGCATCCTCTTCGTCGTCGACGCCGGCCCGGCCGTGGGCGGCGGCCACGTCATGCGCTCCCTGACCCTCGCCCGGGCGCTCGTCGCCCAGGGGGCGGCCTGCGTGTTCCTCGGACCTCCGATGGCCGGCGAGCTGTTGGACGCCTTCGCCCCCGACGTCCCGCGCATCGCCGACGAGGATCTGGCCGCCGCCGCCGCCCGCGAGGCCTTCGACGCCATCGTCTTCGATCACTACGGCCTCGCCGAGCCGGACCACCGCGCCATGGCTCGCGGCCGGCCCGTCCTGGTGATCGACGACCTGGCGGACCGACCGCTGGGCGCCGACATCGTCCTCGACTCCGGCCCCGAGCGGAAAGCCGCCGACTATCTGGGGCTGACGGACGAGGCGACCCGCCTGCTCCTTGGCCCCACCTACGCGCCTGTCCGCCCCGAATTCGCCGCCCTGCGCGAGCCGGCCCTCGCATGGCGTGGCGAGCCGGTGCTGCGCATCCTGGTCGCCATGGGCCTCACCGATGTCGGTGGGATCACGGGCCGGGTCGTCGACCTGCTGCGGCCCCGCATCCACGACATCGGCCTCGACGTGGTCTTGGGCGGCGCCGCGCCCAGCCTGCCGGCGCTGACCAAGATCGCCCGCCGCGACCCGCGTCTGTCCCTGCACGTGGACACGCCGCACATGGCCCGCCTGACCGCCGAGGCCGACGTCGGCGTCGGGGCGGCCGGATCCTCCACGTGGGAGCGCTGCGTGGTGGGACTGCCGTCGCTGATGGTGGTGCTCGCCGACAACCAGCGGGGCGCGGCACGGGCCATGGCCGAACGCGAGGCCGCCCTCGTGGCCAACGCCGCCGCGGCCGACTTCGACCAGGTGTTCGACCGCCACCTGATGCGGCTGCTACGTGACGCGAGCCTGCGCCGCCAGCTGGCCGCCACCAGCGCCGGCGTGTGCGACGGCCTGGGCGCCGGCCGCGTCGCCGAGGCCTTCCTCAACCTGATCGGCGCCCGCGACGCCTGACCGCAGGGCCTCTAACAGCGTGTTAACCGTGCTGTGGCCCCATGAGCCGGTATTTCCGGAGGGGACCGGTTTGGCCGTCAACCAGGCGCCGTTGCGCAGGACGCATGCTGAGGCCGACACGCGGCTGGTGGTGGCGCGACCGCGCCTGCCCGTGGCCGAAGCCATCCTCCCCTATCTCCAGCGCATCGACGAAGCCCGCTGGTACTCCAACTTCGGCCCTCTGCTCACCGAGCTGGAAGACCGCTTGGCCCAGCGTTTCGCTCAAGGCGCCCAGGTCGTCACGGTGGCCAACGCCACGCAGGGTCTAGCCCTCGCACTGCGCGCGATGGACCTGCCGCACGGCGGCTACGTGGCGATGCCCGCCTGGACCTTCGTGGCCACCGCGCATGCGGTGCTCCAGGCGGGGCTGCGGCCATGGCTGCTCGACGTGGATCCAGAGACGGCGATGCTTCACCCCCGGGCCGTCACGTCATTGCCCGCCGATCAGCGAAGCGAGATCGTCGCCGTCATCCCGGTCTGCGCTTATGGCGCCCTCTGCGACCTGGACGCATGGAAAGCGTTCCGCTCGGAAACCGGCATCCCGGTGCTGGTCGACGCGGCTGCGGCCTTCGACGCGCTTGCCGACGCTGGCCTGCCGGCTGTGGTCAGCCTCCACGCCACCAAGGTCCTGGGCATCGGCGAAGGCGGGTTCGTTGCGACGGAAGACCCGGCCCTGGCCCACCGGATCCGGCAGCTCACCTCATTCGGTTTCGACGGCCGCCGGGAAAGCCTGGTTCCCGCGACGAACGCCAAGCTGTCCGAGTATGCGGCCGCTGTGGGCCTGGCGGCCCTGGATAGCTGGCCGGCGGACCGCCTGCGTTTCCTCCTGGCGGCGCAGCACCTCCGGATCGGCCTGATCAGCCAACCCAACGTCCGCTTCCAGGAAGGCTGGGGCTCAGACTGGGCGACCAGCGTCTGCGTCGTCGGGCTGCCCGACGGCGCAGCCTCGAACGTAGCGGCGTCGCTTGCCGCGGCGGGCGTCGATAGCCGCCAGTGGTGGGGCGAGGGCTGCCACGCCAGCCCCGCTTTCGCCGACTGCCGCCGCGAAGCCCTGCCGACGACGGAGCGACTGGCGCAATCCACCCTGGGCCTGCCCTTTGCGATCGACCTGGACGGCGGTGAGATTGCACGGATCGCGCACGCCCTGGAGCTCGCGCTTACCGCAAGCCCGTGATCCACCCATACGCCAGCCGCGCATATGCCGTCGGCCTGGCCGGCGAGGAGGCGGTCGCCGTTCCCGAATGGGAAACCTACATCGTTCGCCGGCCCATCGCCGGCGGCGGCTGTGATGCGATAGGCGTCTACCCCCTGGCCGTCTTCGGGCGCGGGGCCGACCTGGCCGGCGGTCTTGAGAGCCTGGCCGACGCGGGCCTGGTTTCCGTCGTCCTGGTGCCTGACCCGCTTCGCCACGAGCCCGCCCAGCTCCGCACGGCCTTCAGCCTGTGCCGACCGTTCAAGACCCACCAGGTGATCGATCTGGTCCGCGGTCCGTATGATCCGTCCAAGCACCATCGCGAAAGGATTCGGCGCGGCCTGCGACGCTGTCGAATGGAGGTCGTTCAACTTGGGACCGTCCTGGAGACCTGGCGCGGTCTCTACGCCGGGCTGGTCACCCGGCGCGAGATCGCCGGCGTCGCCGCCTTTTCTGACGCCTACTTCCACGCCCTGGCGAGCGAGCCTGCCCTGACCGCCTTCGCCGCGTTCGTCGAGGACGAGTGCGTGGGGATGACGCTCTGGTTCGCCGCCGACGGCGTGGTCTACAACCACCTCACCGCCTCCAACGCCCTGGGCTACGCGAACGGGGCCAACTTCGCCCTGTATGATACGGCCATCGCGCACTTCGCGGGACAGGGGCCCATGAACCTGGGCGGCGGAGCGGGCTTCAGCGACGCCGACGACGGACTGGCGGCGTTCAAGCGTGGCTTTGCGAACAGCCAGGTCCAGGCCCATCTCTGCGGCGCCATCCTGGACCCGGCTCGCTACGCCCGGCTGTCCGGGCCGCAATCGACCGACTTCTTTCCCGCCTACCGCGCGCCCAGGCAGGCTTGAAGCTCAGGCCGCCGCCCAACGTTCGAACATGGCCCGGAAATCGGCCTCGATCCGCCGGGTGAAGCCTACTTCGTCTCGGAAGACCGAGGTCTCGAATCCGATCCGCACCCGCGAGCGCAGGGTGTCCAGCGCGCCAGCGTCCGCCGAAAGCGCCAGCGCCCGGGCGACGTAGTCGTCCCAGTCCTCCGCGATGAGATCCGGCAGACCGCAGGCCAGAACCGCGTTGAGCCCGATGCGGGCATAGAAGTCGGGACCCCGCAGGGTGAGCACCGGCACGCCGCTCGCCAGCGCGTCGCAGCTTGTCGTGCCGCCGGGACAAGGCGAGGGATCGAGCGCCAGGTCGATCTCCTGGAAGGACTCAAGATACTCGCGGCCTTCACTCCGCGCCCGGAATTCGACCCGCTCCATCTCGACCCCATGCGCGGCGAAGCGCGCGCGCGTCATCCGCTGCAGGACAGGATCGATGAACGCGCCATATTTCAGGATCAGGCGCGAGCCGGGGCGGCCCAGGAGGATGCGGGCCCAGGCGGCCACGGTCTGGTCACTGAGCTTCACGGGATTGTTGAAGGACCCGAACGTGACCCGCCCCGTCTCCAGCACCGGAGCCGGCGTGGGGGCCGGCCGATCCGGCGCCGGCCTGTACGGCACCATGACGGGACCGGCGCTCCAGACCTTCTCGACGAAGAGCGCCTCGACGTCGGGGCCGGCCATGGAGTCGCAGTGGATCACGTAGTCGATGGCGTCGAGCCCGGTCGTCTGGACGAAGTTCATCCATGCGACCTGAACCGGCGCAGGCCGCATGGCGAATACACGCAGGCGGCTGCCGGCGGTGTGGCCCCAGAGATCCACGAGCACGTCGATGCCGTCGCTGCGGACCATGTCCGCTATGGCCTCGTCGCTCAGGCCCGCGACGCCGCGACGGCGCAGATGCTGCGGCAGCGCCGCCTCCGCCTCGGGTCGCGCGCAGTACAGCGTGACGTCGACGGCCTCCGGATCGTGCGCCTCCAGGACGGGGGTGACGAACTGATTGAGCTGGGCGCCCGTGAACGTCGGGGCCATGTAGCCAATGCGGAGTCGGCGCCGCGCCGTGCGGTCAGCGTCGAACCGAGGCTCCGCAGGCGCGAGACCCGCGGCATAGAGCCCAGCCCAACGACGGGCCTCTGCCGCATATCGTTGTGCGCCATTCTCGACGAAGAACAGGGCGTAGAGCAGGAACTCGTGGACGCTGGGATCGGGGAAAGCGTCTACGGCGGCCTGGAACACGTCCAGCGCCTCCTCCACGCGCCCCTGGTGCTGTAGGGACAGGCCGTACGAGAGCAGAAGCTGCGGGTTCAGATTCTCGAAGTCGAGGGCGCGGCCGAAGGCCACGCTCGCGGGCGCCATATAGTGGCGGGCGTAGAGCTGTCTCGCGATGTCCGCGGCGTAGGCGCGCTCCCGACCGAGCCGGGCCACGTCGACCCCCACCTCGCCCATGAACTGCGTGCTGTGCAGCGCCACAGCGTCGGCCATGGTCGCACGCGCTGCGTCCGTGGCGTCGGCGGCGATGAGGGCGCTGGCCAGCCAGTACCGCGCTTCGATATCGCCGGGGGCCGATTGCGTAAGGCCGTAGATCAGTTCCGCCGCGGTGCGCGGATCCCCGGCTGCGAGGCATGCCTTGGCCTCGGCCATGATCTCCGCTGGAGATGCAGTGTCATAGGCGACGGACATGTGGGCTCCCTCAGTCCGGGCCACGATCCCCCACGCCGCTGAACGCGGCGTTAACCCTGTGACGAAGGGCGCTCGCTGACCAGCCGCCGCGCCGCGGCGGGCGGCACAAAGGTCCACTCGCTGCTCAGCAGTCCATAGAGTGCAACGTCCTCGCGCACGCCCGCCCGCAGGAACGCCTGTCGCAGGACGCCTTCGGATGCGAAGCCAAGCTTTTCGTATAGCCGACGCGCAGGGCCGTTGGAGGCCAGCACCTCCAGCGAGACCCGATGCAGATCCAGGCCGCGGAAAGCGTAGTCCAACAGCAGCGCCACGGCGCCCCGGCCGAGGCCAGCGCCCCGGTCGTTCCGGTCGCCGACAAAGATTCCGAGGATCGCGGACCGCTGGAGCCAATCGATGCCGTGCAACTGTGCGACGCCTCGGATGGCGCCGTCCGAGCGGATCGCGAAGACCGCCCGGGTCTTCAGGTTCTGGTCGCTGAGGTTGCGGATCCAGTCGGCCGTCGTTTCCCGCCGGACGGGCCCCCGAAAGCCCATGATCAGATCGCGGATCTCGGGGTCGTTCTGCCAGGCGTGGACGCTTTCAAGGTCCTCGGCCTCGATCGGCGTCAGAGCTATTCTGGTCCAGTCGATCCCATCGCCGACGTCCGACACCTTCAGGCCTCTCCCTGCTCGCACACGAGATAGATGCTCGCGCAGAGTTCAGGATACTGCATGCCCAGCTGGTAGCAGCCCTCGACGTATCGCTCGTCGATGATGCCCGCGTCCAGGGCGGCGTCGAACTGGTAGTTCGCCAGGCCCTTGAAGATCAGCCCACCGCGATGCACCGCGCGCAGGCCCCCATCGCGCGCGGCGCGCTCAAGCGTGTCGAAGGAGAACGTGTGGCGGTGTCCGTTGCGGCGTTCGGACTCGGTCACCGCCGCATTATGGGTAATGAGGCCCATCTTCACCGCGATCTGGCGAGACGGCGCCTGGGCGTTCGGCACCAGGAGGAAGAGCCGGCCGCGGGGCGTCAGCCACTCGCGGATCTTCCGAAGCACACTGACGGGGTCGTCCAGGTGCTCCAGGGTGTTGATCAGGAATATGGCGTCGAAGCGCTCGGGAAGCTCGGCCGCCTCGAACGTGGAACAGAAGAAGCGGACCTTGTCGCCGAAGCGGGCCTGTGCCGCTTCCACAAGGCTGGGCGCCGCCTCGATCACGGTGAGATCGTCATAGCGGCCCACGAGCCAGGCGGTGGAGTCGCCCCGGTAGCATCCCAGTTCCAGCGCGCGGCCGGACGGCAGGAAGGGCTCGAACGCGCGCATCATGTAGCGCCGGACGATCTCGTCGAAATCGTAGTTGTACTTCCGGTCGCCGAACTGCCCGGCTTCCTGGTCGTAGTTGCGCGCCTTGCCCGTCATCCCTGATCGTCCCGGTAAAGGCGGGCCTCGCGGGGACGGTAGAACTCGTCGTAGGAGGTCGGCGTCATGGCGTTGTAGCCCAGCAGCTGGCGCATCTCCGGCGTGAGGCTCTTCCCGTAGGCCTCGCCCAGGAAGCGCGGATAGTCCATTTGCTGCTTCACGAACGCCCGGCTGAAGCTGAGGGTCAAGGCGGCGCGGGGCTGTTCCGATACGTTACTGCCCGCGGCGTGCCAGAGATTGCTGTCGAAGAGCACGATGCTGCCTGCGGGGCCGGTCAGCCGCTCGGACTGGCTCCAGAAGCGGTCGGCGTCCGGACGGTCCGGCTCATGCTGCGAGCCGGACAGCACGTGGGTGGCGCCGTTCGAGAGGGTGAAGGGGTCCACCATCACCAGCATGTTCAGCAACAGGCGAAAGGCGCCGCCGTGGGTCCGGACATCGCGGTGGATGTTGTGCAGGTAGCTGGCCTTCTGCGGCGCGACGACCGCGGGGTTGAAGGCGTGCAGGATGTACTGGGCGTCGTCGAAATATCGCGAAACATGCTCCGCCAGCCAGCCCCGCGCCAGAAACGCGTCGAGCGCAGCGTACTGGCCCACGGCGTGGTGCGACGTGCCGTCCGGCTGCGCGCAGGCGCCCGACGCCACCTGACGGCGTCCGCAATCCTCCACGCTGTCGAGGATCGCCTGGCGGATCGCCGGCAGTTCGCTCGGGGGAATGACGGCCTCGAACAGCGTCCAGCCCCGGCCGGCGAGTTCGGCCGCGGCAAGGTCGGCGGTCGGGGCGGCGCAGTCAGCCACGGGCGTCATCCTTGAGCTGAAGGAACAGGCTGGGCCCTGCCTGGAAAACGGTGGCTATCCGGGCCTCATTCGCGCTCACGAAGGCGTCCGCGACCTTCTTCGGCCCATCGCCGAACGCCCAATCGTAGTCGTCGAAGATGATCCAGCCGCCCGGAACCACGTGCGGTGTCCACAGGGCGGTGTCGAGTGCGGCGTGGTGCTCGGCATGGTTGCCGTCGATATGCAGCACCGCGATCCGGCCCTCGTAGCTCGTCTCGCCAAAGGCTTCGGTCCGGACCTTAAGGCCAGGGCCATAGGAACCCGCCGCGTTCTCCGCCCGAGCGCGCACGTAGTTGAGCCGCCCCGCAGCCAGCGGCGCCAGGTTGATCTCGAACATCCGCAAAGCTTCTTCGGTGTCGAGGTCGGCGCTGGTCTTGTCGAGGAGCGCGTCGCCCTGGGGCATCGCATCGCTCATCCACGGATCGACACATAGGACGTCGCCAATGTCGTAGCGTCGGGCCAGCCAGACGAACAGCGCCGCCGATCGCCCCCACCAGGAGCCGATCTCCACCACATCGCCCCGGGGCGCATGGCGCATGACCTCGACGATCGCGCGCATCTTGTGCTCTGCGCACATGCCCGGGATGGTGTCGACGAGGCGCACCAGGCCCGCGAGCTCCACGAGGCTGAGCGGCGGTTGGGGCGGGAAGGCGGGCGCGAACTCGAAGGTGAGTGGCGCGGACATCCGCGTCCGCAGATCGCGGTAGGCCCGCTCATGATCTTCGGGGCGGTCGTCGCCGGAGAGGCGCGCACCCGGAGCGATCTCGTGGAGACGCTCCGATAGGTGGCGCCAGACCACGAAGTGGGGCGCATGGATCGCGCCGATGTCATGGCGCTTCACCACCGCGGCGAGCGCCGCGTCAAAACCGGGATCACTGACATATGGCAGCGCTTCCCAGGCGTCGTAGGCGTCTCGGGCGGGGTCGGCATGCACCGAAGAGGCGCCGACAACCCGCAAGCCAAGCGCGCGGGCGCGGTCGCGGAACGCCAGCCCGTCCGGCATTCCAGCCGGGAAGATCAGCACCCCGTCCGCTTCGCCCTTGTGAGCCATCGTCAGCCTACGCCTTCAGCACCGTGTTCGCCCGGATCACCGCCGCGCCGTCGGCGCCCAGGTCCTTGCGGGTGTCGGTGAGGCTGAGGGGGCCGCGCAGGGTGGCGTTCACCGCGTCCATGCCCGGCGCGCGTCCCTGCCCGCGGGCGATGAGGTAGCGCAGCGAGATCCGTTCGTGGTCGGCGGCGTCCGGCTGGGTGCCGTGCAGGGTGCAGGCGTGCCACATGGCCGCAAAGCCCGCGCCGCCGGTCAGGATCCGCTGCCGGGTCTCGACCTCGCCGTGCTCGCCGTTGCGGTAGAGCCAGGTATCGGGCGCGGTCCGCGTCAGCTCATGCGGGAACACCGACCCGCCCAGCTTGTGGCTGCCCTCCAGCAGGTACAGCGGCGCGTCGGCCTTCGTCACCGGGTGCAGATAGACGTAGAGGGTCAGGAAGTCGGCTTCCCGTTCCTTGTAGTCGATCAGGTCCTGGTGGAAGTCGATGCCGTAGAAGTAGGTGATGTCCCGGTTCTGGGGCTTCATGTAGGCGCCCAGGTTGTTCACCGGGTTGCCGTGGATGCGCGCCTTAAGCCAGTCGGGGATCGATCGGGCCGGCACCCCGCAGACCACCTTCTTGTTCAGGATCTCGTAGTCGTGGCCCAGGAGCGCGGTGACCGCCTCGACGATCTGCGGCGCCTGTTCGACGAAACCCAGCCGGTCCTCGAACCGCTCCAGCAGGTTGCGGCCCGGCCGGGGATTCACGCCCGTGTACTGGGGGTCGGCGTCGAACTCGGCCTCGCTCAGGAACAGGGTCTCGTCGAACGCCCGCGTGGCGCGGACCTCGGCCAGCAGCCCGGCCGCCGCCGCGGCGTCCACCGGCGCCGGGAACAGGTGCGCGCCGGTCTCGATGAAGTCCGAGATCGCGTCGGCGGCCAGCCCGGGGCCAGCCATCGGCTTCGCCATCATGTTCACGGGAGTCTCCGCAGCCTCATGGTTAAGGACGGAGAAGAACCGCTTCGCGTTAACTCCCGCTTACGATGGCGCGCATCCAGCGTCAGGCGGCCTTGGTCTGCGCCTCTGCCTTGCCGCCATAGACGAATGCGGGATCGTCCAGGTCGATGAGCGGCAGTTCGTCCTTTTCGCGCCAGTAGTCCTGGCTGTGCCGCCATTCGGGCTTTTCGCCGGCCTTGGGCAGGAGGTGCATGCCGCGCATCAGGTAGCCCGGGTTGAAATTCTCCGGGTCGATCCACGGCTGCAGGGCCATGTCCTTGTCCTCAGGCCTCAAAGCCACCTCCACCTTGGACACGCCCTTGTCGCGCATGTGGTTCAAGAGCCGGCAGACGAAGTCGGCGATCAGGTCGGCCCGCAGCGTCCAGCTGGCCCGGAAGTAGCCGAACACCCACACCATGTTCGGCACGCCGGTGAACATCATGCCCCGGTAGGTGACGGTGTTGGCGAAATCCAGCGGCTTGCCGTCGACCACGAAGTCGATGTCGCCCAGGACGTTCAGATTGAACCCGGTGGCCGTGATGATCACGTCGGCCTCCAGGGTCTCGCCCGACTTCAGCAGGATGCCCGCCTCGGTGAACCGCTCGATCTCGTCGGTGACCACCGAGGCCTTGCCCTGCTTCACCGCCTGGAAGATGTCGCCATCGGGCACAAAGGCGATCCGCTGCCGCCACGGACGGTAGGATGGGGTGAAGTGCTTCGCCGTGATCTCCGGGCCGACCAGCGCCGAGACCCCGGCCAGCAGTTCGGCCTTCACGACCTCGGGTTCCTCGATGGAGCGCCGGGTGAAGAGGTCCTGGTTGTAGAGCTGCTGGCGGCGGACGATCTCGTGGATCCAGCTTTCATCCACCTCGAGCAGTCGCAGCTGGTCGGCGATGTCGATCGCGTTGCGGCCCGGGATGAAATAGGTCGGCGAGCGCTGCAGCAGGGTCACGTGGCCGCAGTCGTCGGCGATGTTGGGCAACAGGGTCGCCGCCGTAGCGCCCGAGCCGATGATCACGACCTTCTTGCCCTTCAGCTCCAGGTCGTCGGGCCAGGTCTGCGGGTGGACGATGCGGCCCTTGAAGCTGTCCATGCCGGCCCATTCCGGCGTGTAGCCCTCGGACTGGCGGTAGTAGCCCTGGCACATCCACAGGAAGTTGGCCGTGAAGCGCAGCGGCTCGCCGGTGTCCAGGCGGACCGCCTCGATGGTCCAGAGGTTGCGCTCGCTGGACCACGTCGCCCGCTCGATGCGGTGGCGATAGCGGATGTGGGGCGCCAGGTCGTTCTCTTCGATCACCTCGCCCATGTACGAAAGGATCTCTTCGGCCGTGGCGATCGGCGGGCCCACCCAGGGCTTGAAGCGATAGCCGAAGGTGTAGAGGTCGCTGTCCGACCGGATGCCCGGATACTTGTGGGTCAGCCAGGTGCCGCCGAAGCTTTCGAGGGTCTCGAGCACCACGAACGAACGGTCGGGCGACTGCTGGCGCAGGTGGTAGGCGGCGCCGACCCCCGAGATCCCTGCCCCCACGATCAGGACGTCGAAGTGGCCGGCGTCCGTGGCGGTCGCGGTGACAGCATTCATGGCTCAAGCCTCCCAATGTTTCGTTGGGGCCGACCATGTGCGCCTGCCAGGGCCCGGCCCTTGATGCAGATCAATCTAAGTGATCGTTGATAACTAATCTAGCGGGAAGCTAGGCGAGCATGTCCCAGGCCAGGGGCTCGCCGCGCTCGAGGTCGCGCACGGCGGTTCGCCCCAGCACTGCGTCCAGGTGCGCGGGGGGCAGGCCGTTGCCCGGGCGGATGGAGCGCACATTGGCCCGTGTCAGGGCCTCGCCCGCCTTGACGTCGGCGGCGATGTAGAGCGACCGCCGGAACTGCACGTTGCCGCGCTCCGAGCCCAGAAGGTCGTAGTGCGCCCGCCCCAGGGCGGCCCAGGCGGCCTTGGTGTCGTCCACCAGCGCCTTGAACTCGGCCGGCTCCAGGCTGAACGCGGCATCCGGCCCGCCGTCGGCGCGCGCCAGGGTGAAATGCTTTTCGATCACGCTGGCGCCCATGGCCACGGCCGCCACCGAGGCCGCCGTGCCCGGCGTGTGGTCCGACAACCCCACCGGGCAGCCGAACCGGTGGGCCATGTCGGCGACGGTGCGGACGTTGGCGTCGGCGAAGGTGGCCGGATAGCTCGACACGCAGTGCAGCAGCACGACCCCGGGCGCGCCCCCCGCCAAGGCCGCGTCCCGCGCCGCCTCGATCTCGGCCAGGTTGGCCATGCCCGTGGAGATGATCAGCGGCCGTCCCTTGCCCGCCGCATAGCGGATCAGCGGCAGGTCCACGGCCTCGAATGAGGCGATCTTGTAGGCGGGCGCGTCCAGGCCGGCGAGCAGGTCCACCGCCGTCTCGTCGAAGGGACTGGAGAAGATGATCACGCCCCGCGCCCGCGCGCGCTCGAAGATCGCTGCGTGCCACTCGTAGGGTGTATAGGCCTCCTGGTAGAGCTCATAGAGGCTGCGCCCGTCCCACAGCCCGCCGGTGATCCGGAACTCGGGCCGGTCGACATCCATGGTGATGGTGTCGGCGGTGTAGGACTGGATCTTGATGGCGTCGCAGCCCGTGTCGGCCGCCGCGTCCACCATGGCCAGGGCCCGCTCCAGGCTGCCGTTGTGGTTTCCGCTCAGCTCGCAGATCACGAACGGCGGGTGGTCTGCGCCGATCTTGCGGCCGGCGATCTCGATCTCAGGCTGCGAGCTCATGGCGCCAAGGTGTCACGGGGGTCTTGCGGCGGCGTTAACCACGCCCCTTGCGCGCCCGGTCGACAGCGCCAATCCCGACGCCGACCGCGATGCCGATGGCCATCCCGATCCCGATATTGTCCGTCGCTGTGCCAATGACGGCGCCGAGCGCGACCCCGACGGCGATCCACATGGTTAGGCTCATGGCCCGGCCTCCGGCTTTGCGTAGCGGGACTCTCCAGATAAGCCCTGCCTGCGCATCCCCAGCGCTGCCGTCGCGGTCGCACACTGCCGGAATCGACACTACATTAGCCCCATGTCCGAACCTCGTTCCGTCCGCTGCCTGATCGTGGGCTCCGGCCCCGCCGGCTACACCGCCGCCGTCTATGCCGCGCGCGCCCTGCTGAACCCCGTGCTGATCCAGGGCATCCAGCCCGGCGGCCAGCTCACCATCACCACCGACGTGGAGAATTATCCGGGCTTCGCCGACGTCATCCAGGGCCCCTGGCTCATGGAGCAGATGCAGGCCCAGGCCGAGCATGTGGGGACCGAGATCGTCAACGACATCGTCACCAGGGCCGACCTGTCGCAGCGCCCCTTCCGGCTGGAGACCGACAGCGGCCAGGTCTGGCTGGCGGAGACCCTGATCATCGCCACCGGCGCCCAGGCCAAGTGGCTCGGCATCGAGACCGAGCAGAAGTTCCAGGGCTTCGGGGTCTCGGCCTGCGCCACCTGCGACGGCTTCTTCTACCGCGGCAAGAACGTGATCGTGGTCGGGGGCGGGAACACCGCGGTGGAGGAGGCCCTGTTCCTCACCAACTTCGCCGCCAAGGTCACGGTGGTGCACCGCAAGGACGAGTTCCGCGCCGAGCGCATCCTGCAGGAGCGCCTCTTCAAACACCCCAAGATCGAGGTGATCTGGGAGCATGTCCTGGACGAGGTGATCGGCGAGACCGACCCCATGGGCGTCACCGGCGCGCGGCTGAAGAACGTCAAGACCGGCGCCGTCCAGACCGTGCCGGCCGACGGCGTCTTTATCGCTATCGGTCACGCCCCGGCCTCGCAGCTCTTCCAGGGCCAGCTCGAGATGGACGCCTCGGGCTATCTGAAGGTGAAGCCCGGCACCGCCTCCACCGCCATCGAGGGTGTCTATGCCGCCGGCGACGTCACCGACGACGTCTATCGCCAGGCCGTAACCGCCGCCGGGATGGGCTGCATGGCTGCGCTCGAAGCCGTGCGGTTCCTGGCCGAGGAGGATCACAAGGCCGCCCACCATCCGATCAGCCATCAGGAAGCGCAGAAGATCGGCGCTTGGTGAGAAATCTTCCCAACGGCTCCGCTTAAGTCGGAAACCCGACCTGCGGTTCGGCGGTTATGCCCCCGTGGAACCACAAAACCAGAGTGCGAGTGATCGGTACAGGATGCAGGCGGAGGTGGTGATGCGCCTGGCCGCCAAGGCCGAAAGCCAGGCCGAGAAGGACGTCTACCGCTCCATCGCCGAGGGCTGGCGCAGGCTGGCGTTGGAAGCCCTGCGCAGCGAGCGCCAGGACATGTCCCAGGCGCCCCGGGAGGCCCGCAGCTTCCGCCACGACCCGTGATCCGGCCTGACGGCGAGCGCGCGACGCGCTAGCCTCGCCCGATGATCCGTCACGCCCGCGCCGTCGACCATCCCGCCATCGCCGAGATCGTCGAGGCCGCCTTCGGCCAGCCGGACGAGGCGCGCCTGGTCGAGCGCCTGCGCGCAGACGGGGACGTGTTGTTCGAGCTGGTGGCCATGGAGGACGGTCGGATCGACGGCCACATCCTCTTCAGCCGTCTGTGGGCGCCGAGCCCCCACCTCTATGCCGCCCTGGCTCCTGTCGCCGTCCGGCCGGGCGCGCAGCGGGCCGGCCTCGGCTCGGCCCTGATCCGCGCCAGCCTGGAGCAGGCCCGCGAGTTCGGGGCCCACGGGATCATCGTGCTGGGCCATCCGACCTACTATCCGCGGTTCGGCTTCTCGACCGAGACGGCCGCCAACGTCCGATCGGTCTACGCAGGCGGCCCCGCCTTCATGGCCCTGGCCCTGGAGCCCGGCGCCTTCGACGAGCCGCTGAGCGTCACCTATCCCGACGCCTTTTCCGCCTGATCGGGCTAGGATGGCGCCATGAAGATCCCCGCCCTCGCCCTGGCCTTTGCGCTCGCCGCCGGAGCGGCCCAGGCCCAGAACGCCGCGGAAGCCCTGCTGTCCGCGCCCCTGCGCGCGCCGCCGCAGAGCCTCGCCATGGACCTGGCCGAGCCGAAACCCGCCTTCACGCCACGTTACGCCCACGCGCCGGAGCCGCGGATCGTCGGCGTCGCCAAGACGTCGCTGGACCGCCGGCTGAGCGACGAGGGCGTGGTGGGCTCGCTGGGCTTCCTCTGCGGCCTGGAGCCCGGCGCCGAGCGCAAGGCCGGCGCGGCGGCGACGCGGGGCTACGACCCCACCGGCCGGTTCGTCGGCGCCAAGCTGCGCGTGGCGTTCAGGTAGCGGCGGGGGCGGCGGTCACCGGGGCGGACGACGGGCTCGCCGCCGCGGGCTTCTGGTCCATCGCCCGCTCCATCGCCTCCAGGCTCTGGTTGATGCGCTTGACCTCGTCCGGCGTCGGCTGGCGGCGCGTGGACATCAGGACGCCCATGACCCGGGTCCGCTCGCCGCCCGGCAGGGTGGGATCGACGACGCTGTAGGTGCGCACCTCGCCGGCCACGGCCAGGGTGATCTTGCGTTCGGACGCGATGCCTTGCGTCTCGGGCGACAGCAGTCCGCCCTGGGTCCGCGAATCCAGCCCGCCCAGCACCGCCGGCGACAGATAGGCCTCGCCCCCGGCATAGCGGCCGGTGAAGGCCGGCGGCTCGCCCCACGGCCCGGTCCAGCGATAGAAGATGTGCTGGCCCACGCGGGTCATCTTCACCAGCGTCGGCGCCCAGTACGGGGCCACATACTGAGCGTGATAGTGCGTCGCCGAGCCCACGGTCTTGTCCACGTAGCCGTTGAGGGCGCGCTCGGCCACGGCGCGGGCGCGCTTCCACAGCCCAGGCTCGGGCGCATAGCGAAGCGAGCCGTCGCAAGTGAACGTGAACTGGCAGCCGGTGACCCGGGCCGAGCCCTGGTAGACCACGCCGCAGACCGACTTCGGATAGGCCGGGTGGCGCATCCGGTTCAACACCACCTGGGCCACGGCTTCCTGGCCGACGTCGGGCTCGCGGGCGGCCTCGTAATAGACCGCCTCGGCAAGGCACTGGACGGCCCGCGCGCGGTCGGGGCCGCTGGCTTTCAGGACGAACGGCTTCATCGGCCGGATCGGCAGGCGCGAGAACGGGCGAAGGGCGTTCACCTCCTCGGCCGTGGCGCTGTCGGTCTCGGTGGCCAGCCCCAGATCGGGAACGTCTTCGATGTCCAGGCTGCCCCAGCCCTGGGGCCGCGCCCACAGGTCCGGCGCGCGAGACGCGGGATCGTGCCGAACGGCCAGCGCCCGCATGGCGGGATCCATGGTGGACGCCAGCTTGAGGAGGCCGTCGTTCGAAAGGTCGTACGAGGCGAAACGCGCCGCGGCTTCCCCCCGCGGCGAAGGCGCGCAGGCGGGTCCGGCCACGGCGGCCGTCAGGGCCACGGCGGCCCCGATCTTCGCCCACGACGGGCGAAGCCGATCCCAGCGCATCTTCGTCAGGGTCATCCCCCCTCTACGGCCAGAGGCGTCGCATATAGGCGCAAACCGGCGATATTTGGACCCGTGCCTGACAAAATTCGTGCAAGTTTCGGATGGGACGGCTGTGGCGGCAGGCCGCGGCCTGGCCTGTTGCATGGCCCGGTGACGCATCCCATGGTGGCGGAAGGCCCAGGCCGGGCCTGGGGTTGGATGCCACGTTCATGATCCGGGCGCTGTCCCCGCATCGGCTCGTTCCGCGACGCTCGCCGCCGTTCCCGATGGCGTTGGGCATCAGCGTCGCCGCCCTCGGCGCGGCGGTGCTCTTGCGGGGCGTCCTGCTCGGCTTCGACAACGCCACCGCCCTGTCGGCCACCACCTTTCCCGCCCTGATCCTGGCGACCCTCTACGCGGGGCCGCGCTGGGGCTGGGCGACGCTGGGCGCCTCGCTGGTCCTGGGCAACTGGGCGCCGCTGATCACCGCCGTGGGCGTCTCCAACGCCGCCGTGGTGGCCATGTTCACGATCTCCGCGGCCCTGACCATCCTGGTGTCCTCCAGCTTCCGCGAGGCCCTGCTGCGCCTGGATGAGGCCAACGCCGCCCACGCCGCGGCCCAGAAGAATCTCGAGGTCACCGAAAGCCGCTTCCGCGCCCTGGCCGACAGCGCGCCGATCCTCATGTGGGTCACCCGCACCGACGGCCGGCGCGAGTTCGCCAACAAGACCTACGTCGATTTCCTGGGCGCCGGCTTCGAGACGGCGCTGGACTTCGACTGGCGCAAGGTCCTGCACCCCGACGACATCGCCCGCATCCTGCAGGAGCAGGTGGCCGGCGAGGCGTCGCGCAAACTGTTCACCCTGGAAGCGCGGTTCCTGCGCCACGACGGCGAGTACCGCTGGGTGCGCTCGGTCTCCCAGCCCCGTTGGAGCCCCGACGGCGCCTTCGCCGGTTTCATCGGCGTCGGCTTCGACATCACGGACGCCAAGCGCGCCGAGGAAGACCTGAAGCGGATCAACGATCTGCTCGCCGAGCGCGTGCAGGAGGCGCTGGCCGAGCGCGACGAGGCCGAGGCCGCCTTGCAGCGGGCGCAGAAGCTGGAGGCGGTGGGCCAGCTCACCGGCGGCGTGGCGCACGACTTCAACAACCTGCTCACGGTGGTCATCGGCGCCCTCGACCTGATGCAGCGCCACCCGGGCGACGAGGCCCGCCGCGACCGGATGATCGAGGCCGCCCTGGGCGCCGCCCGGCGCGGCGAGCGCCTGACCCAGCAGCTCCTCGCCTTCTCGCGCCGCCAGGCCCTGAAGCCCCAGCCCATCCAGGTCGACGCCCTGCTCAGGGAGAGCGAGCCGCTGCTGCGGCGCGCCGTGGGCGAGGCGGTCACCCTGGCGGTCGCCCCGTCTGCGTCCGGGGTTGTCGTCAACGTCGATCCCAGCCAGTTCGAAGCCGCCGTCATGAACCTGGTGGTCAATGCGCGCGACGCCACGCCCGCCGGCGGGATGATCCGCGTCGAGACCCTCCCGGTCCGGTTGGCCGAGCGCCAGGTCGAGGCCCTGGAGGCCGGCGACTACCTCTGCGTGGCCGTCCACGACACCGGCGCCGGGATGGACGAGGCCACCATCGCGCGCGCCTTCGAACCCTTCTTCACCACCAAGGCGCCGGGCCGAGGCACCGGCCTGGGCCTGAGCCAGGTTTACGGCTTCGCCCGGCAGAGCGGCGGGACCGCCACCGTCGACAGCAAGCCCGGCAAGGGCGCGAGCGTCTGCCTCTACCTCCCGCGCCTCGCGGCGGGCCTGTCGGCCGCCGCGCTCGACTCCGTCCCGGCCTCGCCCGAGGCCGGCCCCCGGCTTCGCGTTCTGCTCGTGGAGGACGACGCTCAGGTCGGCGAATTGGTCGAGGCGATGCTGCGCGACCTCGGTCACGAGGTTCGCCGCGCCGAACACGCCGATGCGGCCCTGGCCCTGCTTCACGCGTCCGAGCCCTTCGACCTGATGCTCACGGACCTCATCATGCCCGGCGACAAGTCGGGCGTGGACCTCGCCCGCGAGGCCGTGGCCCTGCGTCCGGACCTGCCCGTCATGCTGTCTTCGGGCTATACCGGAGAGGTGCTTTCCGCCGCCGAGGACACCCCCTGGCCCCTGCTGCGCAAGCCCTATGGCCCCCAGCAGCTCTCCCAGGCCATCGCCGATCTGCTGGGTTCCGCCGCCACAAAGTGATCTCCCTGGCGGCAAAGGCTCTTGCACGTCGCCGGGTCACCCCTATATGCTCGCTTATGCTCCAAGTGAGCAAAAGGGAGTAGCGCCGAGCCTCGACGCCCGGCGCATTTTATAGGCCTAAGAAATGCTCAAAGTGAGCATAAGGAGGGATCCATGGCCGCCGACGGGTTCCAGTTCGCGTTCACCCCCGCTGTCGAAGCCGCCACCGCGCCGGCGTGGGAAAAGGTGAAGCGTCACGTCACGCCCATGGAATGGCGCCTCCAGGCCCCGCTGATCGCCGAGATCAACCGGCTGAAGCGCGAGAAGGATGCGGTCATCCTCGCCCACAACTACATGACGCCCGAGATCTTCCACGGCGTCGGCGACTACGTGGGCGACAGCCTGGGCCTGGCCAAGGAAGCCGCCCGCTCGGACGCCAAGGTGATCGTCCAGGCCGGCGTCCACTTCATGGCCGAGACCTCCAAGATCCTCAGCCCCGAGAAACGCGTCCTGATCCCGGACCTGCGCGCCGGCTGTTCGCTGGCCAGCTCGATCACCGGCGCCGACGTGCGCCTGATCAAGCAGCGCTATCCCGGCCTGCCCGTGGTCACCTATGTGAACACCACCGCGGACGTGAAGGCCGAGACCGACATCTGCTGCACCAGCGCCAACGCCGTGCAGGTGGTGGAGGAAGCCGCGAAGCTGTGGGGCGTCGACCGGGTGATCCTGATCCCCGACGAGTTCCTGGCCCGCAACGTCGCCCGCCAGACCGACATCGGCATCATCGCCTGGAAGGGCCGCTGCGAGGTGCACGAGCGCTTCACGGCCGACGACATCCTGGAGATCAAGGCCGCCTATCCCGACGCCGAGGTCCTCGCCCACCCCGAGTGCCCGGCCGAGGTGCTGGAGGTCTCGGACTTCGCCGGCTCGACCGCGGCCATGAACGACTACGTGATCCAGCGCCGGCCCAAGCGCGTGGTGCTGATCACCGAGTGCTCGATGGCCGACAACGTCGCCGCCGACGCGCCGTTCACCGAGTTCGTGCGGCCCTGCAACCTGTGCCCGCACATGAAGATGATCAGCCTCGAGAACATCTACGAGGCCCTCCTGCACGACCGCCACGAGGTCACGGTCGATCCGGCGATCGCTGAGCGGGCGCGTCTGGCGGTCCAGCGGATGATCGACTTGCCCCCGCCGTCGCAACCGGCGCGCTACGACCTCATCAAGGCGCGTCACCACGTCGACGTGGAGCTGATCTGATGCCCCTCCTCCGCCAAGGCTGCGCAGGGCGCATCCCCGATCCTTCGAAGCTCTCGAAGGGAGCGAAGTAGGATGGCCGAGCGTCTCCGTCACGACGGAGTGCTGGTGGTCGGCGCGGGCCTCGCGGGCCTGACCGCCGCCATGGCCGCTGCGCCTGCCAAGGTGCTGGTGCTGACCGAGGCGCCGTTGAACCACGGCTGCTCATCGGCCTGGGCCCAGGGTGGCGTCGCGGCGGCGCTTTCCGGCGATGACGCGCCCGAACTGCATGCCGACGACACGATCGCCGCGGGCGCCGGGCTGGTCGACGCGGACGCCGCGCGCCTGCTGGCGACCGAGGGCCCCGCGGCCGTGCGCCGACTGGCCGCGCTCGGCGCGCCGTTCGATCGCAAGGCCGACGGCGGCTTCGCCCAAAGCCTTGAGGCGGCCCATTCCCGCGCCCGGGTCGCCCGGGTGAAGGGCGACCAGGCCGGCCGCGCGATCATGGAGGCGGTGACGGTCGCCGCCCTCGCCGCCCCGCACATCCAGGTTAAGACCGGCGCGAAGCTGGTCGGTCTTTTGCAGGACGCGGCCGGCCGCATCCGCGGCGCGCTGGTCCGGATCGATGGCCAGCCGGTCGAGATCACGGCCAAGGCCGTCATCCTCGCCACCGGCGGCATCGGCGGCCTCTACGCCGTCACCACCACGCCCGCCGAGCTGAAGGGCGAGGGCCTTGGCCTGGCGGCGATGGCCGGCGCGGTGATCGCCGATCCCGAGTTCGTCCAGTTCCACCCCACCGCCATCGACATCGGCCGAGATCCCGCCCCGCTCGCCACCGAGGCCCTGCGCGGCGAGGGCGCCAAGCTGCTGGACGGCGCGGGACGGCCGTTCATGGCCAGCTACCACCCCGCCGCCGAGCTCGCCCCGCGCGACGTGGTGGCGCGCGCCATCCATGCGGAGCGCACGGTGCGCGGCGGCGCCTTCCTCGATGCCCGCGAAGCGGTGGGGGCGCACTTCCCCGACGAGTTCCCCGCGGTCTTCGCCGCCTGCCTGGGCGGCGGCATCGACCCGCGCGTCCAGCCGATCCCCGTCGCGCCGGCCTGCCACTACCACATGGGCGGCATCGCCACGGACGCGGACGGCCGCACGTCCCTGCCGGGCCTCTACGCCGCCGGCGAATGCGCCTCGACAGGCGTCCACGGCGCCAATCGTCTGGCCTCGAACTCGCTGCTGGAGGCCGCCGTCTTCGGCGAGCGCGCCGGCCGCGCCGCCCGCGACGAGCAAACGACGAGCGGCGCCTACTCGGTCGTTACCGCGCCCGAGTTGCCGGACGAAGCGCTACAGGTCCTGCGCCAGGCCATGAGCCGCGAAGCGGGCGTGATCCGTGACGCCGAGGGCCTCGGCCGGCTGCTGCGTCTCGTCGACGACCTGGAAGCGCGCCACGGCCGCGCCGCCTCGCTGGTCGCGGCCCGCCTGGTGGCCGCCTGCGCCCGGAACCGGCGCGAGAGCCGCGGCGGGCACTTCCGAACCGACTTCCCCGAAGCCGCGGCGCCGGACCGCACCTTCGTCACCCTCGATCGCATCGATCCGGCCGGCCTCAGGTACGCAGCGGAATGACCATCGAACCTTTGCCGGACCTGCTGGTCGCGCCGATCGTGCGCGCGGCCCTGGCCGAAGACCTGGGACGCGCGGGCGACATCACGGCCCAGGCCTGCGTGCCGGCCGACGCCCGCCTCACCGCCGACTTCGTCGCCCGCCGGGGCGGTGTGGTGGCGGGGCTGGCGTGCGTCCGCCTCGCCATGGCCGAGCTGGACCCCGGCGTCCGCATCGATCCGCTCAGCGCGGACGGCCAGGCCGTGCCCGCCGGTACGACCCTGGTCCGCGTCAGCGGCTCGGCCCGGGCGATCCTCACCGCCGAGCGCACGGCGCTGAACCTGCTCGGCCGCCTCTGCGGCGTCGCCACCCTGACCCAGGACTTCGTGGACGCCATCGCCGGCACGAACGCGACGATCACCGACACCCGCAAGACCACCCCGGGCCTTCGCGCCCTGGAGAAGTACGCCGTCCGCTGCGGCGGCGGGACCAACCACCGCTTCGGCCTGGATGACGCCATCCTGATCAAGGACAACCACGTGGCCGCCTGCGGCTCGGTCGGCGAAGCGATCCGGCGCGCCAAGGCCTTCGCCGGCCACCTGGTCAAGGTCGAGGTCGAGGTCGACAGCCTGCTGCAGCTTCGCGAGGCGCTGGCGCACGATCCCGACGTGATCATGCTCGACAACTTCACCCTCGAGGATATGCGCGAGGCGGTGACCCTCGTGGATGGGCGGATCAAGCTCGAGGCGTCGGGCGGGATCACCCTCGACACCGTCCGCGCCTTCGCCGAGACCGGCGTCGACGTGATCAGCGTCGGCGCCCTCACCCATTCGGCCAAGGTGCTGGACATCGGGCTCGACGCCGTCGACGCCTGACCGCGGGCCCTGACGTCCGGCTCCGGGTTTCGCCCGAGTGACAGTGCGACGCACCCCTTCTTAACTATGTCGGCGGCCGGGGAAGCCGCCGGGGGTACGGGGCCTTCACATGACGACCGGTTTCAACAGCGTCCCACGCCTGCTCGCGTGGTCGACCGCGATGGCCGCCGCCACCGCGGCTCCGGCCCAGGCCACGGACCTGCACTATGTGATGCTGTCGCCGAACTTCGGCGGGACCAATCCGGTCGCCTTCCAGATGGCCCAGTACAACAAGGCCCTGCAGGCCGCCCGCGCCGCAGCCGAGGCGGCGGCGGCGCGCACGACGACGCCGCCCGACCCCAACCAGGCCTTCGTCAACGCGATCATCTCGCAGCTCAACGGGATCGTCGCCCAGACCATCGCCCAGCGGATCGCCAACGCCTCGAACGGCCAGGCCGGCACCATCCAGTCGGGTTCGGTGACCATCACCTACATGAATTCCGACGGCCAGCTCAGCGTGACGATCACCTCGCCGACGGGGTCGACCACGCTCGTGATCCCGGCGGCCGGAGCCTGACGTGTGGCGACGTGCGGCGACCATCTCCTGCGCCCTGGCCCTGGGGGCCTGCCAGCACATCACCCGGCCGGGCGCTCCCCCGACGGTCGCCCCGCGCGTCGAGATCGAGCTGCCTCCGCCTCCGGGCCGGCCCCTGACCGTCGGCATCTACAGCTGCGTCGACACCTCGGGCCAGCGGCGGCCCACCCAGCTGCCGCAGGAGCTCAGCACCGCGGCGCCCATGGACTGCACGCCCTATGTGATCCGGGCGGTGCGGGACCTGCGGCCCGGCTACGTCTTCCTGGTCGAGCGCCAGCATGTGGACGAACTGCTGCGCGAGCGCCAACTGGCCACCCTGGCGTTGAACAACAATGGCGGCGGCGAGGCCTCCAGTCCGCCCCGCCGCCTCTCGACGCTTCGGGTCGCCGAGATTCTGCTGATCGGCCAGGTGGTCGCGTACGACCGCTCCATCCAGGAG
>NZ_LSJI01000065.1 GCF_001557235.1 Phenylobacterium sp. CCH9-H3
GGAATAGGCGCCCGCCATCGCGTGGAATGAGCGCCCACGATCACTGGAATGCGCAGTCCAGACATGGCGCGAAGTCGACGTCGTTGCAGTGACAGGGGAGCCGGCAAGGGCTTAGCTTCCAGGGGGTAGAGCGAGGGCCGACCGTGATGCGAGAGCTAGGAGGGCGCTATACGCGCCGTGCTGCGCTGGCCGCTGTCGGACTGACGCCTGCCGCATCGTCGCTGGCGTCCGCGCCATCGGCGCCACCATCGGCAGAGTATGGCTTCGCCCCGGGTCTCACCTACCTGAACACCGCCTCTCTGGGGCCGACGCCGCGCAGCATCCGCGACGTCATGGACCGGGCCTGGACGGACCTCGAAACCAACCCGGTCCGGATGGCCTATGGCCAAGGCGGCGTGGTGGGCGAGACCGACGTGGCGCGCGGCCGGATCGCCGACTTGCTGGGGTGTGCGGCCGACGAGCTATTGCTGACGCGAAGCACCACCGACGCGATGAACATCCTGGCGGCCGGGACGCGACTTTCCGAGGGCGACCGCGTCCTCACGACCGACCAGGAGCACGAGGGCGGGACCTATTGCTGGACTTCGCTGGCGCGGCGCAGAGGCATCGCCGTGGATGTGATCCCGATCGCGCCTGAAGACCACGAGGCGGCAGCCATCGTGCCCCGCTTCGCCGCTCGCCTGCGACCCACCACACGGGTGATCAGCGTGAGCCACGTCATCTCGGCGACGGGCCATCGGATGCCGGTGGAGCAGATCGCCGCCCTGGCGAGGTCCAGAGGCGTCTCCTGCGTGGTCGATGGCGCCCAGGCCTGGGGCCAGATTCCGGTCGATGTGAAAGCCATCGGCTGTCACGCGTACGCCACCACCGGGCACAAGTGGATGATGGGGCCGAAGGGCTGCGGGGTGCTCTACCTGAGCCCCGATGCCCGGGAAACATTCCAGCCTGTCCAACTGGAGGACGGCCACCGGTTTGTGTCCAACGCGACGGGCGTGGGCTGCCTGCCGCTCGCCATCGGCCTCGGTGCAGCCGCCGAGGCGATGAGCAGGCGCGGGATCGCGGAGGTGGCCGCGCACAACATGACGTTGCGCGATCGGGCCTACGAGGGGCTGGCCAGCATCCCTGGACTGACGTTGGCGAGCGCGCCGCCCGGCCATGCGATGGGCACCGCCCTGGTCGCGGCGCGCCTGCCGGACTCCATGGATTCGAACCTGTTCCGCCAGGCCATGCACGACCGACACCGCGTCGTCGTGAAGATGGCGGAGAAGCGCTGGTTCAACGGCTTCCGGCTCTCTCCGCATCTGTTCAACACCGAAGCGGATGTCGATCGCGCGCTGGCGGCGATCCGAATGGAGCTGAGTTGAAGCTCGCCGCTGCGAACGTCCCCTTCTCCCTCAGGTCCCAAAGTCAGCTCCTGGCGCAACCTAGACGTCACCATCGATCTCCCTTGCGTAGCCCGAAACCGGATCGCCACGAACTGGGAAGCACTCGAGAGGTAGGCCTTCGGCTGGACCTCAGAGCCGAACGATCTCGCCGTCCTTCTTGGTGAAGCTCCCCGGTTTGCGTTCGAGGAGGTCGAGTACCGCCTCCGAGGGGCGGGTGAGCTTCACGCCCTTCGGCGTCACCACGATCGGCCGATTCACCAGGATCGGGTGCGCCACCATCGCGTCGCGGAGCGTATCGTCGCTCACGTCGTCGGACAGCAGCTCCAACTCCGCCGCCGGCGTGCCCTTCTCCCGGAGGATATCGCGGGGCCGCGCCGCCATCCGCGCCAGCAGATCCTCGAGCTGCGGCCGCGTCCAGCCGGTCTTGAGGTACTCGACAACCTTCGGCTGGTAGCCCGCGGCCTGAACTATGGCGACAGTGTTGCGGGACGTACCGCAGGCCGGGTTGTGGAAGATGGTGATGGGGAAATCGTCACTCATGACGCCGTCCGTTCCTTGAGAAGCCAGCCGAAAACCAGCCAGCCGACAGTTGCCCCGACCAGCTGGGCGAGGATAAAGCCCGGCGCCGATGTGGGCGCGATCCCTGCGAAGGGGTCGCTGAGCGCCCGGGCTACGGTGACGGTGGGGTTGGCGAATGAGGTCGAGGCGGTGAACCAGTAGGCGGACCCCCGGTCGCGCCCGTTCACGATGAGGTTCACGCCGGGCCATGCAGAAACCTGGGTCGAGGGGGCGGTCGTGCTGCACAATCCCAACGCCATCCGCCCGCTGGATCCCGGGCTTCTGGTCGGGGCCACCCACGAATTCCTGCAGCCGGACGGGACGATCATGTCGCTGCTGCCGAACAACCCGCCCTACGCGTCCCACACCATCATCTGGGTCGCCGAGGAAGGGTCGACCGCGGCGGGGACCCCTCCGCAGGAATGGCGCTCGACGCGGCCATGCGGATCTAGAGCCGGCGTTCAAACCGGACACGCTCGGTAGCGGGCGTTGCCACCGCCCGATAGCCGGCGCGCAGCCAGGCCTTGCACTGCACGTGCCGCGTGTCGGCGGCCGGTTCGTTGGCCCACCATTCGGAGCGTCGACAGCTCTTGGGCAGCAGGTCGCCGAGCACGCGTTCGATGTCGCGGAAGCTCATCTCATAGGTCGCCGTGCTCTGGCGCCGCAGGTGGTGCTCCAGCGGGTCGTATTTCCCCATGGATTCCTCGAATGGCGAGCGGACCATCTTGCAGGCGGCGCGCTAGTCGGCAACGCTTGTGTCTGCGCCCGAACGGCCAGACCGGGGCTCCATGGCCCGCCCCCGAACCCCGATACGTGAGTCTCCGATGACCGGCAGCCGAGACCAGGCCCTCGCCGACGCCCGCAAACTCCTGCGAGGGTTTGGCGCCGCACCCGACGCCCGGCGGCGCGCGCAGGCGGTGCTGTCCGCCCTGCGCCAGGCCGACGACTGGAACGCCGCTGGGCGCGGGCAGATCAAGGCGGCGGACACATGGCTTCGCGGTAGCCCCTCGGTGACCGCCCTGGAGCCGCAACTCCGCGCCTTGCTGGCCGCCCTGGCGAAAACCTCATGACCGACACTCTGCGGCCCGCATGCGGGACCGTGCACGATGCCCGCACGGGGTCCGGTGCGGATCGCCTGCGTTTGGCATTTTCACCGTTTTGCTCGGCCTGGCCGAGGAAGGCCTGGCGCGTGTCCGCCTCACGCCAGACGACCGCTTCACGGTGCTGTCCACCTTCATCTTGCTGAACAGCGTGCGGGATTGGGTGAAGACGGAACGCGGGCTCAAGACCTATTGGCCGAGAATTCCTTATGGCGAGGCCGTCCGCGAGGTCGCCAACGGCGCTAAACACCTCGTGCTCGACACGCAGCCATCCCGACCTGCATGTGGAAGGCCTCAGTCCCGAGGACGATATCGACACCATCGACTAGGACGAATTCGGCAGCCAGGTCCCGATGATCACACTCTGTGTGCGGCGCTGGCAGGACGAGCCGCTGCGGTGGCGCAGCGCCATGTGGGTCCTTGAAGAGGCCCTGGATGGTTGGCGTCGGGAGCTGGGCCTGCCGGACCTGAACTACGCGGCCCATCATTGAGTCAGGTGGCGGCGTCTCATCGATCGCGCCGCTGTGGACGGCGACACCTCCTTGGTCGTTCTCGGCTTTGCATCGTCAAAGGGGCCCGCGTGAGTTGAGTTCGGCTAGACTTAGCGAATCAATTCGCGCCACCTCGCTCCAGGCATGAAGACCACGCTCGATCATCTTCCCGAAGGTAAGCGCCGCGAGCTCCAGTGGGTGCTCGAGGTGCTGTTCCGCGAATTCGAGGAAGCCACGAAGCGCAAGGCGTCGCGGCGCGGACAGGGCCGGATCCTCAAAGTGATCCTGTTCGGCAGCTACGCCCGCGGCGACTGGGTCGATGACCCGGTCGGCGGCTACAAGTCTGACTATGACCTGCTGATCGTCGTGAACCACGACAATTTCACCGAGGTGACCGAATACTGGATGGACGCCGAGGCCCATCTTGAGCAGGCCTTCGACATCGCCCACATCCTGTCGGCGCCGGCGCATTTCATCGTGCACTCGCTCTCCGACGTGAACCGCCAACTTGCCCTCGGCCGACCGTTCTTCACCGGGACCGTTGAGGAAGGGGTGATGCTCTACGAGGCGGCAGACCATCCCCTCTCGCGGCCGAAAAAGCTATCGGTCGCCGAGGCCTTTCGCGAAGCAGAAACTAACTTCTCCAAGTGGCTTCCCATGGCCCACCGTTCCCTAGCGACTGCCCAATTCCAAATTGGGCAGGGGGATGGTTGGCAGAATGACGCCGCGTTCTCGTTGCACCAAACGGCTGAGCGCCTTTACCACTGCGTCCTTCTCACTCAGACCCTCTTCTCCACCAAGTCGCACAACCTGAACTTCCTGCGTGGCCAGGCGGAGCGCGTCGCGCCCGAACTGATCCCGACCTGGCCGCGCGCCAATCGGTTCGAGAAGCGATGCTGGGAGCTCTTGAGGCGCGCCTATGTCGAGGCCCGTTTCTCAGACCAGTACGAGATCACGGCCGAGCAGCTGGCGTGGCTGGTGGAGCGGGTGGCCGACCTGCAGCAGCGGGTCGAGGCGAGCTGTCTCGCCTATCTAGCCACGATCGCGCCGAAGGCCTGAGATCGGGCGATGACCATGGAAATCGTGGAGGCTTCGATCTAGGCGCCTCTGCCTCGCTCGGTTGCTGAGGACCGCCCTAACGTCGGGGTGTAGCCGTCTTTTCGTATGTCCGCGGCGGAGGTCACCGGGGCGGCTCGAGTTCCATCGACCTGTCGCGAGGTGAGCCGCCGAAGGCCCGGCCTAGGTCAGCGCAGGAGGTCTCGGACGGTGGCGAGAGGCAGGAACAGGCGCAGGGGCTGAGTGGGCAGGGGCGCAAACCCATAGCCGGTGTAGAGCCTGAGCCTTCGTTGCACGAGGGCGGCGTCGCCGCAGTCGAGAACATCGAGCATGACGACGGCGATGCCGACGTCGTCAGCCGCCCGCGCGATCCGGGTCAGGGCGTCCACCAGAAGATCGCCGCCATAACCCTGGCCGGCGAAGCGTGTGTCGACACCGATCATGGAAATGTAGGCGGCAGGGATCTGACCGTGACGGGGCCGGGTGCGCGCGAACCGGGCCGGGAGGTCGCTGTACTCGAGCGCGTGAGCGTTGAGGGCGTAGAAGCCGATCAGCTCACCGGCCGGTGCGACCATCACGAAGACCCGGAGGTTGTCGGCCATCGCGAGTTTGTTGGCGGTCTTTCGGAAGAAGTTATCGACCTGCCCCACGCCGCAGGAAAAAGCCGCCCGATCGTGTTTGGCAGGATCGAGCGGCTCGATGATGGGGTGGTCAGCGCCGGATGCCGTCACCGGCTGGCGATCGTCGCCTTGTGACGGCCGAAGGCTGCCCGCAGCTTGTCCGTGGGCGGGGCGGGATTGTCCAGCGCAGCGAAGAAGGCCGCGTGATCGACCGGCTGGAGCACGGTGCGCTCATGCGCGGCGATCGTCTCGATGGCGGAGTTGTAGGCCGCGTTCATCGTGAAGACGGAGTCGTCGACGCCCGACAGCGCGGCGGCGCGCTGGATCGCCTCCTTGATCCGAGGCTTGGTGCGGAAGTTCATCCGCTCCGTGCTTCGTTCGTCCACTTCGCTCACCTGGTCGCGGAATGTGAGCATGGCAGCCTCCTCAAACTTATTTGAGTTTTGTACGCCACAACGGCGTACAAATCAAGACGTTCCTGCAGCGGCTGCAATCGGGATGCACCGCCGCGGGGCGACGGGGCAAAGGGACTCTAGGCGGCCGCATCGGCCTGTGACAGTCTTGTGGCCGGTGCGGGCGGTGGACCGTCCGCGCCACCGCGACGGCCGATTCGCCGCCGCTGGGCGCCCGCGCCATACAACGCCGGGCCGGCGCGGGTCGCCGCGCTCGGCCGCGTGCCGTCGATCCCCGAGACTCGGGCCTACGTCCAGGCCGTGGTCGAGTGCTACCTCGCGCTCAGCGCCGGGCGCGGGGTCCGGCGCGCCAGCGAATGCCGTGCGGCGGTGTCGCCATGATCGCGGGGCCCGAGCTGACCGTCGCACCGGCGCACGAGGACGACGCCGACCTGCTGACGCGGGCCCAGGCCTCGGAGTACCTGCGCCGTTTCCATATCCAGATGAAGGTCGCCACGCTGGCCCGACTCTGGTCGGTCGGCGGCGACGGCCCGCCCTGCCGACACATAAGAGGCAAGCCCTGGTACCCGCGGGGGGAGCTGCGGGCCTGGGCGCTGTCCCAGCAGACCCGGCTTCGGCGGTCGCGAAGGGAGACGCGGTGATGACGGGCGTCGTGGGAAGGGCAGAGGCAACATGACCCAGTGGACCGACTTCCTCGATTCGGAAGGACCGGATGGGGCCTATCTGCCCTGGAAGCGGGTTGAACCGCGGGTCGGCATCAGCCGCACCACGGCGTGGCGCCTGCAACGATCGGGCGATTTCCCGAAGCCCTACGTCGTGTCACCCGGCCGGGTCGCCTACAAGGAAAGCGAAGTCGAAGCCTGGAAGGCGTCGCGCGGCCACCGTGACGAACGCCTGGCCGAGAGGTCTCCGGTCGACGCGCGGGCGTCCTCCCGGCCTAAAGCGTCCGGCCCGGCCGAGTCGCCCTGCGTTCTGGACGCGGGCAAGTCCCCAACGCCCGCGTCCGCGGCGACGGCGTCACAGATCGCAACCGAACGCGCTGCGCCCCTCGCGCAGGCGAACCGCAAGCGCGGGGACAGTCGCCAGATCACGTTCGACTTCTAAGCGACCCGCGCGGCCTGACTCACGGGCTTGAGACTTGACGTGCCAAGCGGGGCCACGACGGATAGAGGCATCTCATGGACTTTGTCGACGTCATCGGCGCCTCCGGCGCGGCCTACCGCTTTCGAGCGGCCACGCTGGAGCAGCTTCCGGTCACCGGCGGAAACCTCATCGTGGCGACGGGCGCGCCGCCGCGCCTGGGCGTGCGGCTCTGCGCCTCCGCCCACACCCTGCAGAAAGCTGCGCCGGCGGCGCGCGACGCGCTGGCCGCCGCCCGCAGCGGGCAGGTCTTCATCCGCCTCAACATCGCGCGCGCCACGCGAGAGGCCGAACATGCCGACATCGTGGCCGCCTTCGCGCCCGACCTGGATCTCCCGGACTTGGACTGACGCGCGCCAAGGGCCAGGAGCCGCTTGACCCCGGCACCATGAAGCCACCTTGCGACGCCGTAACTGGCGTTCGACCATTCCAAGGTGAGGATTTCGCTGTTCCGGCAGCCCGTGGGCGTCAGCACCGCATCCGCCATGACCGTCCGTATGGGGCCCCGGCAGCATGGCGCCGTGGTCGTGTCGCGGCAGCGCTCGGCCGTGCCCGCGAGGACGGCCACCAGCACCGGCCAGCGTGGCTTCTGTTGGCTCGCGCACACTCCGAGATGGCGTCGGATTAAGCCGACATAATGGTTGAATTTGTCGGCTCAAACCGACAAAATGGCGCCTTGGGAGGATTTCCATGCGTCGCGGCCACCTGCTGACCACCCCGCCCTACGAGGTCGAAAGCGCCCTGAAGCGCCTCGGCGCGGATCTGCGCACGGCGCGCCTGCGCCGCAACATCACCCTGGCCGAAGTGGCCGAGCGCATCGGCGCCAGCCGGGAGGTGGTGGGCGGCGCCGAGCACGGCAAGCCGTCCACGAGCGTGGCGGTATATGCGGCCCTTCTGTGGTCCTATGGGATGTCGGAGCGACTGGGGGGACTGGCCGATCCGACGTCGGATGACGAGGGGCTGCGCCTTGCCGCGCTGCGGGAGCGGCGACACGCTCGAGCGCCTCAGCCGCTCGACGATGACTTCTGAGCGCACCGATGCCTGCGGCCTATGTCTACATCACCCTGCCCGGCGCAACGGAGGCGGTCACCGCCGGGCGTTTCGAGCACACCGTCGAGCGCAGCGGCGTGGCCGTCGGCCGGTTCGTCTACGGCCGCCGCTACCGCGAGCGGCCGGACGCCGTCGAGATCGACCCGGTCGAGCTCCGCCTGGGCCGCGCCGGCTTCGAGACGGTGCGGCTGGGCGGCGTCTTCGGAGCTCTCCGCGACTCCGGCCCGGACTACTGGGGCCGGCGCGTCATCGAAAAGCACGCCGGCCTCGGCCAGCTCGGCGAGCTCGACTATCTGCTGCACTCCCCCGACGACCGGGCGGGCGCGATGGGCTTCGGTCTCGGCGTGGAGCCGCCCGCGCCGGCGCGCCAGTTCAATAAGACCTGGGACCTCGAGAAACTGCAGACCCTTGCCGAGGCGTTGCTCGCCGATGAGCCGCTCAAGGACGCCGCCCAGGTGGAAGAGCTGCTGCTGCTCGGCACCTCCATGGGCGGGGCGCGGCCGAAGGTGGTGGTGGAGAGCCAGGACGCCTTGTGGCTCGCCAAG
>NZ_LSJI01000066.1 GCF_001557235.1 Phenylobacterium sp. CCH9-H3
CCGGCCCCAGTGCATTATCGGGACACCGATATACGGTACGCTGGCGAGAGGTCATTCGGCTGGTAGCCTCAACGGCATGCAGCCGTCCGCGTCGAGCGTGAGCGCATCTGACCAGACGTAATCGCCGGTGAGATTGATGTGGTCCCACCCGAGCGGCGACAGCTGCGGGATCAGCGCCTCGTCGATGTCCATTCCGCGGGCTCTCATGGCGTTGAGCGCCCGGCCAAGATGGCGACAGTTGAACAGGATGATCGCGGCGGTCACGAGATTCAGCGCGGCGGCCCTGGTCTGCTGGTTTTCGTGCCCGCGATCCCGGAAGCGGCCGAGGCGATGGAAGGCGACCGCGCGTGCCAAGCTATTCCTCGCCTCGCCCTTGTTGAGCTCGGCGGTGACAAGCCGCCTCAGCGCCGGGTCGTCGAACCAGCGGACGGTGAAGAGCGTGCGTTGGACGCGGCCGACCTCGCGGAGCGCCGCGGCGAGGCTGTTCTGCTGGCGATAGGCGGACAGCTTCTTCAAGATCAGCGAGGGCGTAACGGTCCTGTCGCGCATAGCGCAGACCACGCGACCAATGTCGCCCCAATGCGCCCTGATGAGATCGACGTCGAGCCGCTGGCCGAACAGCGGCGCGAGCCGGCCGTAGCGCGCGCGGGGCTCAAACGCATAGAGACGACGATCGGACAGCCGCGGGATTCGTGGCTCGAAGTCGAGCCCCAGCAGGTGCATGATGGCGAAGACGATGTCGGAAACACCGCCGCCGTCCACATGCAGCGCGGCGACATCGACGCCGCTGTCGTGACCCAGGATGCCGTCGAGCGCGTGGACGGCCTCCCCGGCGGTGCCGGCGATCACCGTCTGGTGGAGCGGCGCGTAACGGTCGGTGATCGTCGTGTAGATCTTGACGATGGGATCCCGGCCATAGTGGGCGTTGACCTTGCCGCCGGCCTCGCCCGGCCCGCCGAGGTAGAACGCCTGCCCGTCTGCCGACGCGCGGACCCCCTCGCCGAACCACGCCGATAGCGGCTCTGCGTGAATGGCGTCGGTGAGGCAACCGAGAGCGGCGCGGAAGGTCTCCTCGCGCATATGCCAGGTCTGCATGCGCAACAGCGCACGCCGTGAGGCAACGCCGCACACCTCGGCCATCCGCGAGAGGCCAAGGTTGGTGGCCTCGGCGATCAAGGCCGCAAGAAACGCCTTCTCGTCATCCGGCGGCAAGCCGGACGACACGCGTCCGAAATGGTCGACGAACCCCGTCCAACGGTTGACCTGCGAGAGCACGTCGGTGATCCGCGTCGATGGCAGCAGGGCGTATGACCGCAGCGCCAGTTGCTTGGCGCCGTCGCTGGTCAGGTCGGTGGAGGGCTCTTTGGGGAAACGCAGCTTGTCGCCGGCGAACAGGCGGGCGTCTTTGCCCGACAGGCCACGCGACAAGCCCAACAACGCCTCGTCGAGTTGCTCGGAGGCCGTAGCGATCCAAGCCTCCGCCCTCCGCTCCGGGGGGCGCGCCGGCGCGGGAGCAAGCGCGGCGGTCTGGGCCGGCCCGAGCAGGACGTCGAGCGAGCGGTGGAGACGCGAGGTCGGAACCCAGACGTCGCCTGCCGCGAGCGCGTCCGAGAGGGCGAAATAGGTGGCGAGCTCCCAGTAGGTGCGATCGACGCCGTCGCGCCGGGCGACGTGCGGGAGCCAGCGGCGCGCGATGTGGCCCAAGGGCAAGTTCGCAGGCAGCGGTTTCCGCCGATCCCCGTCCAGAGCGAGGAGCGCTTCGCAGGCCGCGCGAAGCGGGGCCGTCGACGCGCGTCCTTCGAACGTGAAACTCGCCAGGAACCGGCTCCCGACCTGCTTGAACACTTTATATTCTGGTCCGAGTTCGCCGAGGGCGTCGGGACGACCGGGTCTCGTCATCCGACGGATGAGCGCGGCGTCCGCCTCGATGACCTCCAAGGCGGCGACCGTCGTGACCGCCTCAGTGACGTCACGACCGCTTCGGGCGGCCTTGGTCAGGGCGTCCAGCACATCGGCGATGCGCAGCAGGCGTTCACGACCGCCGTCCGCCGACGCCGCAATCGCTTCTTCGAGCCGCTTCCGCGCCCGAAGATTGGCGCGGGCGACGAGGGCGCGGAACATGTCGAGCGCCGCATCGGTCAGGGTGACCTCCAACTCGCGCAGCGTCGCGACCAAGGCTGCATGGCGTCTGGCCGGCCCCATCTGTTGGAAAGCTTGTGCAGTGGACCGCACGCCCTCGCGCGCCATCTGGCCAAGTCGCGGTTGGAGCACCTCCGGCAATTGGAGCTCTGGAGCGCCCGTCGCGCGTATCAGGTCAAGTTTGTCGAGGATCGCCAACAGCGAGCGACCGCCGACCTTGGCGACTGGCTCGCGCAGCCAGGCGAGCCGCGATTGGCGAGCATGGGTCTTTTCGGAGAGGATGGCGTCAAGGCTCTCGCGTTGGGCGGCGGTAAGGCGCGCTCTGACCTGGCCAATGACGTCGAGGTCGGCGGCATGCATCGCCTCGGCCGCCATACGCTCGATCACGGTGACGCCCGGGATGATGATCTTCTCGGCACGGAATCTCGCAATCAGCCGATCGAGCAGCAGGCGTCCGTCGGTCAGGCCGATCGCCTCCGCCCGGAGCCAAACCTTGATCTCGGCCCGGCCGGGCTGGGTCAGATCCTGGAAGCCGTGGTGCGTCTTGATCGCGGCGAGCTGCTCGTAACGGGTCGGCCCGCGCCGAGCGAAGCCGGCGATCACGCCGGCATCGACGCTGATCTGTTCGGCGATATAGTCCAACATGACGGCCGGCAGCAGCTCGCCGCGCCGGAGGTTTCGACCCGGATAGCGGAGGCAGCAGAGCTGGAGCGCGTAGCTCAACCGGGTCTCCGGCGTCCGCGCCGCGGCGATTGCGGTGAGGTCGGCTGCATTCAGGCTATGATGACGGACGACCGCGTCCTCGGTGTCGGGGAGAGCCAGGAGCGCTTCGCGTTGGCGCTCGGTCATGGGCACGCGCGCCGGCATCGCCAACCTCGATCAAAAACGGCTTGCCATACGCTAGCGTAATGAAAGAGGGTTATGGAAGAGGCGCCGCCTCGCCGGTCACGATCACGGCGGAAGCTTCCGAAAACGCTCGTTTGTGAAAGTTGCGCTCGATGCCGATCAAAGCCAATCCGGAGATCGAGGCGATGGCGAACCAGCTCGCCGCCCTGCGGGGTCAGAGCGTCGAGGAGGTGGTGGCCGCGGCGCTGCGCGCTGAACTGGCGCGCGAGCCCAAGGCGCGGACCAGACCGCGCGCCGCCAAGCTGAAGCCCGCCCAGCGGGCCAAGGTGGAGCGGATCCTGGGACTCGTGCGCGCCGCCGATCCCGCCGCTTATCAAGGTGGGACCGCACGGCGTTTCTCTATGACGACCAAGGTCTTCCGCACTCAGGGCGGACCATGGTCATCGACAGCTCGGCGGTCGTCGCCATCCTGTTCAACGCGCCGGAAGCGGCGGATTTCCTGTCCCGCATGGCGCTTGCGAAGACCTGCCGGCTGTCCGCGGCCAGCCTGGTCGAAGTAGGGATCGTGCTGCGGCGAGACGCGGACGCCCAGCGGCGACAGGCGTTCGATGGGATGTTGAAGCTCTTTGCGGTGCAGATCGAACCCGTGACCGAGGCGCAAGCGCGCCTCGCGCTCGACGCCCATGACCGCTTCGGCAAGGGGACCGGTCATCCCGCCGGCCTCAACGACGGCGATTGCTTCCGCTACGCCCTGGCCAGGGAGATGGGCGAGCCGTTGTTGTTCAAGGGCGACGATTTCAGCCGCGCCGACCTGGAGGCGGCATGCTGATCGGCTACGCCCGGGTCTCGAAGGGCGACGAGCAGTGCAACGCCCTGCAGGCCAAGGCGCTGAAGGCGGCCGGCTGCCAGCGCATCTTCGAAGAGGCGGCGTCCGGTGGGCGTTGGGACCGGCCGGTACTGCAGGACATGCTGCGGCACCTTCGTGAAGGCGACCTTGTCGTGGTCTGGAAGCTCGACCGGCTGAGCCGATCGTTGAAGGACCTGCTGCATCTCATGGAGCGGATCGAGGACGCCGGCGTCGGTTTCCGGTCGCTGACCGAAGCCATCGATACGACGACACCGGCTGGACGGATGATGATGCAAATGGTCGGCAGCTTCGCGGAGTTCGAGCGGGCGATGATCCGCGAGCGCACCAGCGCCGGGCTCGCCCTGGCGCGGGCGGAAGGTCGCGTGGGCGGTCGCCGACGCAAGCTGACCGAGGCCCAGCGCGCGGAGATCGCCGACAGCGTCCTGTCAGGCCGGAAGTCGGCCGCTGAGATGGCCCGGCTTTATCGGGTCAGCCAACCCACCGTGTCGCGCATCATCGCCGAACGCCGCCTGGAGGCGCGCCTTGAAGCCTGATCACGATCTCTCCGGGATCTTCGAGTACGCCGCCACGGATGCGTGGACCCACATTTGCTCATGCGCTCAGACCCATCCGACTGAGGCCGCGGTCTTCACTGCACCGGTACGAAGGACCGGCCAAGAAGGACCTTGATCGATCGTGTCCCTAGCCGTGGTGTAGCTTCGGCGGCGTGATCACCGCGATCTCCGGCGGGGCCGGATCGGTCAGGCGGCCAGGATGGGCAGGCTGACGAGCGGATCATCGCCCAAGGCTGAGACGCTTTCCAGGGTCATGTAGCGGCAGCGCTGGACGGCCCATTCGTCGTTCTGTTCGAGCAGGATGGCGCCGACCAGGCGGACGATGGCGGCCTCGTTGGGGAAGATCCCCACGACCTCGGTCCTGCGCTTGATCTCGCCGTTGAGGCGTTCCAGCGGGTTGGTGGAGTGCAGCTTGGCGCGGTGGGCGGGCGGGAAGGTCATGTAGGCCAGGACATCGGTCTCGGCTTCGTCCAGATAGCCGGCGAGCTTGGGCAGCTTGGGCCTGAGCTGGTCGGCCACCCGGCGCCATTGCAGGCGGGCCGCCTCGGCGTCGTCCTGGGCGAAGGCGGTGGCGACGAAGGCGGAGACGACGCGGCGGCCGCTGCGCCCGGCGTGCGCGAGCACGTTGCGCATGAAGTGGACCCGGCAGCGCTGCCAGGTGCAGGAGAGCACCTTGGAGACTGCCGCCTTGATCCCTTCGTGGGCGTCGGAGACGACCAGCTTGACGCCGCGCAGGCCGCGGCGGGCGAGCTTGCGCAGGAAGTCGGTCCAGAAGGTCTCGGCCTCGGAGGGGCCGACGTCCAGGCCCAGCACCTCTCTGCGGCCGTCGGCGTTGGCGCCCACCGCGACGATGACGGCCACCGAGACGATGCGACCGGCCTGGCGCACCTTCACGTAGGTCGCGTCGATCCAGAGATACGGCCAGTCGCCCTCGATCGGCCGGATGAGGAAGGCCTGCGCTGGCGGTACTCGTCCTCGGTGAAGCGCGACCACAGCCCGCGGAAGTAGAACCGGCTGTCGTCGGAGGGCTTGTATTCCACCGTCCCGCTGACGCCGATGCGTTCGCGGTCCAGGGTGTAGTTCGTGTACTTCAGATTGATCGGCAGGCCACCCCGCGCCACGCCCGGGACGGTGCGCCAGTCGTCCGGAAACAGGCCGTCGGACCGGTACTTGCGCTGCGAATAGCTGACGCCCAGCAAGGCGCCCCAGTTGCCCACCACGCCGCCCAGCGTGATATCGCCCTGGACCGGGAACTTCTCGTTGAACTCCTGATACCCGACCTGGGCCCGGAGCTGCGCGATCCGATCCTGCCGCAGGTCGAACGGCGACTGGGTGACGAGGTTGATCGTCCCGCCGATGCCCTGGGCGTCGCGGTCCGGCGTCACGGCCTTCAGCACTTCGAGGCGGCCGAGCAGCTGGCCGCTGATCACGTCCAGCGGCAGGGCGCGGCTGTCGCCGTCCGGGTTGCCGACCTCGACGCCGTTGAGGGTGACGTTGTTCAGCGCCGACGGCGTGCCCCGAATCGAGACGTACCGACCCTCCCCCTGGTCGTAGGCCACGCCGATGGCCGGCAGGCGCTCCAGGTTCTCGGCCACGTTCTTGTCCGCGAGCCGGCCGATGTCGT
>NZ_LSJI01000067.1 GCF_001557235.1 Phenylobacterium sp. CCH9-H3
CTTCAGATCCTGGCAGACGATCGCCGCGAAATTCCCGCCCATGGAGTCGCCGCCGATGGCGACCCCCGTCGCGCCGTAGGCGGCCGCCTGGCCGCGGGCCCAGCGGTAGGCGGCCAGCACGTCGTCCAGGCCGGCCGGGAAGCGATGTTCCGGCGCCAGGCGGTAATCGACCGACAGGACGGGCGCGCGCGTGACGCGGGCCAGCAGGGCGCAGAAGCAGTGGCTGGTGTCGAGCGTGCCGATCACCCCGCCGCCCATGTGCGCCCAGACCATCAGCGGGGCGCCCGGGTCCTGCGCTTCGGGGCGATAGAGGCGGGCCGGGACGTTTCCGTCGGCCCCCGGCACGCTGAGCGCCTCCCACCGCACGCCCGGCTCGAGGTCGCCGCTGACCGCCGCAAGCGCTTGCGTCTCGCCGCGACGCGCCTCAGCCGGCTGCAGCGTCTCCATCGCGGGACCCTTGCGGGCCTGGGCCGCCAGGAACTGGAGGCGCGGATCCAGGGTGCGGCCGCCCTTGTAGACCACGCCGCCCCCGGCCATCAGGCGCAGCAGGGGCGCGGGCAGCGAGAGGATCGTGCGGGCGATGAGGCGCTGCGCGGCGGCAGACGCCATCAGCACCTGGCTCCGGGCAGGCCCTTCAGGCCGTTCAAGATCATCTCCACGGCGAAGTCGGCGGCGGCGACCGTGTCGATGGGCCGGCGCATCAGCATGCGGTCGCAGACCTCGCGCGCCACGGCGATGCAGGCGGCGGCCATGTAGTCGGGATCGGAGACGGGTCCGCGGCCTTCGACAATGGCGTTCTGGATCGCGTCCTTCACCTCGGCGAACACGGCGGCCATCTCGGGCGTCTCGCCGTGCACGTGCGGCTGCTGTTCGCCGGCCGGGCGGCGGGCCGCCCAGCTGATGTGCTCGTCGGCCATGAACTCGAAATAGGCGACGATGGCGTCGCGGACGAAGGATTCCAGCGGACCGCCCTTACCCCGGAGCGCCTTGAGGATCGGGGCGAACCGGCGCGCGCCGTCGTCGGCGAGGGCGGCGAACACCTCCTCCTTCGAGCGGTAGTAGTTGTAGAACGTGCCGGCCGCGAGGCCGGTCCGCCGTATGATGTCGCGGACCGTGGCGGCCTCGTAGCCCAGCTCGCCGAAGACCTCGCGGGCGGCGTCCAGGATGGCCTGGCGGTTCTGGACCTTGGTCTGCTCCCGCTTGCCCACGGGAAGATAAGCGACCTGCGACATTCGAACCCCAACGCCCCCGAAAAACTTGACGGGTGTCATATTAGGGTCGTCGCGACTTTACGCAAACGGAAAGGGCCGACGCACGTATGGTCCCGTGCGCCGGCCCCCGTCACCAAGGCGCGTATGGTCCCGCGCCCCGATTCTGTTCGGTTGGTCTTAGAACTCGGTCCAGTCGTCCGCCGCTTCGGCCAGGGCCGTGGCGCCGGCGGTGGCGAAGGTGGGACGCGCCGAGCGCGGCGGGGGCGTGTTGGCCCGTGCGGCCTCGCTCGACTGGCTGAGCTGGAAGCGTGACACCAGGCCGAAGAGCTCCTCGGTCTGGTCGGCCAGCATGCGGCTGGCCGCGGTGGTCTCTTCCACCATCGCCGCGTTCTGCTGGGTCACCTGGTCCATCTGGTTCACCGCGGTGTTCACCTCGGCGATGCCGGTCGCTTCCTCCCGGGCCGACGCGGCGATCTCGCTGACCAGCTTGGAGACCTCATCCACGTGCGCCACGATCCGGTGCAGGGCCTGGCCGGTCTCGCCGACCAGGTTCACGCCCTCGGACACCTGGGCCGTGGAGGTGGAGATCAGGCTCTTGATCTGCTTGGCGGACTCCGCCGAACGCTGAGCCAGGGCCCGCACTTCCGAGGCGACGACCGCGAAGCCCTTGCCGGCAT
>NZ_LSJI01000068.1 GCF_001557235.1 Phenylobacterium sp. CCH9-H3
ACGCCATCCGCAACATCCCGGGCTCGACGAAGCTGTCGGTCTGCTACGCCAGCGCGAACCTGTCGCATCCGTTCTGCGCCCCGACACAGTTCCGCCGCAGCCCGCTGACCGGCGAGGTCAACTTCCTCTCCTCCCAGCCGACCAACGCCGGCAAGGAAGTGATGAAGGGCGTCGACTTCGGTGTGCGCTACACCTTCGACGTCCGCGGCCTGCGCGCCGATGTCGACTGGAACACGACCTACCTCGCCAAGTACGAGATCACCCCGTTCCTGGGCGCGGACCCGATCGTCTTCGACGGCCGGATCGGCGGCGGCAACGGCGGCTATCCGCACTGGCGCTCCAACGCGGCCTTCAGCCTGTCGGACGTGAACTGGAGCGCCACCTGGTCGGTACAGATGATCGGCAAGGCGAAGGACTTCAACGCTGCACCCACCGCCATCGGCTCGCGCACGTCGAACGTCTTCTACCACTTCGTGCAGGCGTCCTACCGCATCACCGAGCAGGCCAGCATCGCGGTCGGCGTCGACAACGTCTTCGACAAGGACGCGCCGTTCATCCAGAGCTGGACCGACGCCAACACCGACACCATGACCTACGACC
>NZ_LSJI01000069.1 GCF_001557235.1 Phenylobacterium sp. CCH9-H3
ACTGAAGAGCGGGGGGTGGAGGGGGCAAGCGGCCGGCATAGCCTTGCGACGAACCGTGATCGCCAGCCGCGCCCGTGCGATGCGAAAGGCCATGACCGAGCCGGAGATCATCCTTTGGACACGTCTCAGGGGCCGCGGCGGCAAGCTTCCGACCTTTCGACGGCAGCACCCGTTGGGCGCGACCATTCTGGATTTCTACTGCCCGCGGTTCCGGTTGGCTCTGGAGATCGATGGGTCGACTCACTGGGACGACGAGGCGCAACTCAAGGACGCGGCCCGGGACCGCTGGCTGGCGAGGCAGGGTGTCCAAGTCCTCCGAATTTCGGCCTCGCGCGTCTATCGGGACATCCATGGCGTCATGGACGAGATCACCCTGAAGATCGCGGCGTTGGAACGCGGCGGGCAGGTCTAAGCGGCCGCTCGCCCCCTCCACCACGCGCTCTACGGCCGGCTACGCCGCCCTCGGCCCGCGGTCCCCCTCCCGCCGCT
>NZ_LSJI01000007.1 GCF_001557235.1 Phenylobacterium sp. CCH9-H3
CCCCACCTCCACGAACCCCAACGCCGACCCGCCGAACCCCGCCTCCGACGCGTTCCACGCGGCGTTGGGGTTCGTGGAGGTGGGGACCGCGGCGTTCGAGGGCGGGAAGGCGGTGCGGTACTTCGAGCGGGCGGTGTGAGGGGGGGAGGCCAGGATGTGGCGGGCGGCGGCTTGTCGGCGACGACGAGGCGCCGCGCTCTAGTTGCGGTAGCGGGCGGCGAGGCGCCGGGCCTCGCCCTCGGTAAGGGTCGGCGGCCAGGCGAACTGCATGCGCCAGCGCATGCGGCTGCACGCCGGGCAGTTCCACTGGACCCGGCGGGCGACGTCGGCGAGGCGGGTGGCGTGGCCGCCGGACTTCAG
>NZ_LSJI01000070.1 GCF_001557235.1 Phenylobacterium sp. CCH9-H3
GGACGTGCGGCGCACGGACGGCGCGGTTGTAGCCGCCGCGCAGGCGCAGGCCGTCGATCGGTTCCCAGTCGCCGGCGATCTTGTAGGTCTCGGTCGTGCCGATGGTGGAATAGTCGGAATAGCGGAACGCCAGCTCCAGGGTCAGGTTCTTGGCGAAGGCCACGTCCTGAACGAGCGGGATCCGGCTTTCCGCGAACATTTCATAGACATCGAACGAGCCGTTCACCGGCGGGTTGGCGCCGCCCGAGCC
>NZ_LSJI01000071.1 GCF_001557235.1 Phenylobacterium sp. CCH9-H3
GCCGGTGTCCAACCGCCGCTGCTGCAATGTGCGGATCACGTCGCGACGGAGCTGAAGGGTGCGCAGCTCACGCTCCAGATCGTCGTGCAGCCGGAAACGGTGACCGCGTCGCGTGGCCAGGCCGAGCGCCTCGAGATGCCGCAGGCGGCCCCGAAGCAATGCGGCCCATGCGTCCGTGCCACCGACGCCGTCCTCCACTTCAAGGCTTTCGTCGGCGGCCTGCAGGAGTCGACGGTCGAAGCCCGTGAAGCGGTCGGCCTGGGTCTCACGCCAAATGCGTCGCTCGGCGTCGCTTCGCGACAGGTCGCCCAGGAGTTCGTGCGCCACCTCTTGGGCGCGGGCGCGAAAGCCGTAGCCCACGTAGGCCCGCGGCATCACGAGGTCGCGGCCGGACGCGCGCCGGCCTCTTATAAGCACATGGGCGTGGGGTTGGTCGGTGTCGAAGTGACAGGTCGCGACCCATTGAAGCTCAGGCTCGCCCAGATCCTCGGCGACACGCCGCAGGGTCTCCCGCGTAAAGCGCTTCAGGTCGGCGATCCTGTCTCCGTGCTCGGGCGAGATGATGAAGCGGAAGTGATGCCGATCCTGGCCCCAGTCGCCCGTGGCCAGGGCTGCGTCGACCTCATCCGTCTCCCGGTCAAAGAAGTCGGGCCGAGCGCCCTCCTGTCCAGCGCCGGTCCGCCCAAGATAGCTGACGTGCGCGGCCAGCGCGGCTCCACGCTCGAAGCCCTTTCCGATGTGCCGGGACACCAGCGCCTTCACCACCACCCGCTGGCGTACGTCGAGCCGGAAGGGGCGACCGGAGCGGGCCTGGGCCGAGCGAAGCACGCCGGCGCGGTCGCCCGACGCGAAGAGTCGCGTCGCGGCGAGCCGTTGGAGGATGGCCGTCCTGGCTGGCGCCTGATCGGCTTTCAACCGGGTCGGGAGGCGGGCCAGCCGACGTGGGGCCGGGCCGCCTTTCGCGACCTCCAATCGAGCCTGGATGCCGTCTCGCGTCAGCATTCGTCGCGCCTCGACATGACCCTGCGGCGCAACACGTCACCGCAAGTCGTCGACGCGAGCGGGTCTCGCGCCAACCTGCTGAAACGTTAGAGGAAACGCGAAGCGAAAAACATCCTTTTATCTTGCCCTAAGGTCGAAAAATCACCCGCTCATCAACACCGATCAAATCATCACATACCACAGCAAAGCAATTCGGTGCGTCCGGTTGAGATGTGTCTAAGCCGAGTCTGGAGCTTCCACCGACCAAAAGAAGAAACCCGCCCGGCCGGAGCCGAGCGGGTCGAAGGATCGTCTAGGAAGTTGGGCGCTAGGCTGCGCGCGGGCGGATCGCCACGTGCTGGACGCCGCGGCCGAGCGCCTGTTGCGCCAGGTTCAGTGCGGGGCCGAAGGGATGTCCGCGGGCCGCCCGTTCGCTGTCGAGGGACTGCGCGAGCGTCAGGCAGCAGGTGGGCTCCAGCGCCATCAGATCGTCGTTGGCGCGGAACGGTGCGGCTTTCTGGTGCCGATCGAAATCGGCGCGGGCGAGCACCAGCGTCACCCCCTTCTGCTGCGCCCAGCGGATCGCCAGACGCTCTGCGCCCCGGGCTCCCGTCGTCGCCAGCGCCATGTCCGGCCACTGCGACCGGGCCCAGTTCAGCGCGTCGAAGATGCGGCCGGCGTCCGCCTGGCTGTCGGCAAACGGGGCGCCCCGGAAGGCCACGACCGGACCGCCCGGATCGGCATCCGAACTCTTCCGCCGCTCGATCGCCCGTAGCGCCTGCTTGGCTTCGAGCTGGGCCGCGGTCAGGTGCGTGCCGCGCCGGCTACCGCGCCAGGGCGTCCAGACCTCGCCGGTCGTCGTCGTGAAGGCCTCGGCCGCGGCGTCGCGCACCAGTTCGCAGGCCGCCTGCGCCACGTCCGCGGCGCGCGCTGCGCGGGTCGCGTCCTGCAGCTCGGTGTCGGCCATCTCCGACCCGTCGAAGTCGCGCTCCAGGACACGCATCCGATCCCGGGCCCGGTCCGCCTCGCGCTCGATCCGGCCCGCAGCCGAATGGAACGCGCCGATCAGGCTTTCGGCGAGGATGGTCTGCACATCCTCCAGCGCCGTGTCGCCGACGACGTCGAGGAGCTCCGTCATCAGCACATGGCCGAGTTGGACGAGTGCGGCTTCCGGCGGATGCGGCCGGACGTCTTCCAGCGCCGAGGCTTGCACGTCGAACGCCGTATCGGTGGTCGAGAAGGCATGAAGGGAGAAGGTCATCGAAGGACTCCGGAATGAGAGGAATCGCCGATGCGCCCCACGCGCAACGACCTCCTTCCTGGCCACGTCGGGGTCCCCGGGAGTCACCGGAGCGGAGCGCCTCACGCGGAGCGGAGGGGAACGGCCGCAGGCCGTTGACGCCCGGGGTGACGTGACAGGATGAGAGGGCGTTGTGTGGGGGCGTTGCGCCCGCCCGCAGAGGCGGGCGCGCCGTCCGGCGCTCCCTCGCGCCGGGTGCTGAGCTGCTCACAGTCGCAACCTCGACGGACAAGACGCTGCGCCCGCGTGAGGGATCGTCATCGAATGGGCGGAGACCCGGAACGGGCTCCGGGAGCCGGAGGCGACTAGAGCTCGACCCGGCCTCCGGGCCGGGGCACGCCCAGAGTCCAGCGCTTCCCCTAGGCGGCGTCTTGCCTGGCGAGCGTGAAGCCTCAGACTGCGACCCGGCATGACGGATTCTCAGCAAGGCTTGGCGCGCGAGGCGGATGTCGAGCATCACATCCTCACGCCGCTCTTTGCGGACCTAGGCTACGCCCGCGACGATATCGCGCCCAAGCTGCCTGTGGACTTCAACACCGGCCGGCAAGGGCGGCGGGCGGAAGCGGACTTTGTGCTGTTTGCCGCGCCCAACGACGTGGCGCTCGTGGTTGTGGAGGCCAAGCGACCGGGCGAGGACCTCGCCGCGGCGCGCCGACAGGCCGAGTCCTACGCATCAGCCCTCCATGCGCCCTTCGTGCTGCTCTGCGATGGCGAGCGCCTTGAGGTCTGGCAGCGCGCCGCTGCAGCCGAGAGCCAGCTGACCTTCGCCTGTACGATAGCCCAACTCCCTGCGCGGATGGGTGAGTTGCGTCTCCTGCTTCAGAAGCCGGCCGCGACCGCCCACGCCGCGGCCCTGGGCGCGCAACCCCTCCAACACTTGATCCGAGACTTTGGGGCCTACGAGCGGGCCGAGGCGCAGCGGACGCAGGCAGCGGTGAACGTGATCGCCCGCCGGCTAAAGCCGGACTGGGCGCCCGACGAGGTCCCCAGCCCGGACCTCTTCAGCCAGGCACCGCGCGGTGCGTTGATCACGGCCCCGTCTGGCCTCGGAAAGACCAGCCTCGGCTATGCCCTGCACCGCCAGGCGCTGGCCCAGCGGCTGACGCCGGAGGGCGGACCGCTACCGGTTCATGCCGCGCTGCCCGAGATCGGGGCCGGCGAGCGGATCCTGCAATTCGCCGTGGCGCGGCTGGCGACGCGCAAGCCAGGCTTCACGGAAGCGGCGCTCGAGCGGATCATCGCGGATGAGGGCGTGCTGCTCCTTCTCGATGGGTTCGACCGGCTGCCGCCGTCGGGGCAGGCTGCGCGCGAGGTCGAGCTTCGCAATCTGCTTCGAGACTATGGCGAGGGCTTGCGGATCGTCGTGCTGTCGCGCGCCACGGCGGCGCCACAGCTGGACCTCCCGCACCTGACCCTCGAGCCGCTCGACGACGGCGAACAGTGGCAGGCTGTCGAGGCCATGGGTGTGCTCTCCCCGATCGAGGTGCTGCGGCGACGATCGCAGGTCCTCGCGATCCTGTGCGCCAATCCGCTCCTGCTGTCCTGGACCGTGCGATCGCAGGCCGAGACCGGGCGGTCGCCGAAGGCGCTGGACGATTTGTTCCGACACTGGCTCGACACCGTGCTGCAGGCCGACCGCCGGAACCCGGCGGAGACGTCGCGGCGCGAGGCGGCCCTCCTGTGTCTCGCGCGGCAGGCGGTCGGCGGCCGGGTGCTGCTGTCGACCGCCATGCGCAGCTTGAAGGCGGAAGGGCTCGACGCTGAGATCGTCAACCGCCTCGTCGCCTGTGATGCACTGGTGGTCGTGGGCGACGTCGTCGAGTTCCAGCATGAAGCCTTGGCGGACTACCTCCTGGCCCTTTGCATCAGCCGGCTGCCCCCGGAGGAGCAGGAACAGCAGATCGAGGCCTTGAACCTCGATCCCGACAGCCTGCTGCCGGTGCTGTTGATGGGACTGTTGGACGCGCACGTTGCGGCGCTCGCGTTGTGGCGGCGCCTCTCGGGCCTGGAGTTGGGCCGCTTCCTCGACGTGCTCCGCTTTCGGCGGAATCTGGAGGCGGACTTTGTGGCGCGCGAGGGCGAGGCCCGCAGCGTCGCGGTGCTCACGGAGCTCGCCGACGGATACGAGCTGGTCCTCGGGCGCTACTTCCCCAAGATGCGCCAGCGGCTGATGTCCTGGCTCACAGGCGGGCGGGCAGAGCATCTGCAGGTCGTTGGCCAGGTGGAGGGCGGCGGCCTCACCTATGGGTTCCAGCCTTGCCGGCCAGACGCGCCGAAAATCCTTATCTCCGATCCCTTCCGCCCCGATCGCGTCGACGGCCGTATCCGGCACGTCAACCTCGCCAAAGCCGGACTGCGGTTCGACAGCGGTCGCCTTCTGGCCATCCAGGATGTCTTCGACGCCTGCGCGGAGGCAATGGTCCATCGCGACCTGATCGGCGGTCCCCAGTGGCGCGCCGAGCGGCTACTGAGCCAGCTGGCTTGGATTCAACTGTCCCTCCGCCATCCCCTGACGCCGTCCTCGCCGTTGGCTGACTGGCGACAGGCCCTCGCGGACAAGGGAGACGAGGCCATTCGGCGCCGGCTTCCGCGGCCGATCCGGATCTCCGAAATCCTGGAGGACATTGACGCCCTGATCCAGGCCGGCGAGGCGGCGCTGGATGACTGGTACGCCGACCTGCGCGACGCTCGGCGCTTCCGGCTGTCTGATGCGCGCGTCGCCGAGATCGTGCAGCGGAAGTACAAGGCCGGGCAGGAGATCTACCGCGAGCTTGTGGACCACAGCTTCCCCGCGCTGCGAGACGAGCTCGGGTTTTCGGCAACCATCCCGGTGCGGTTCATCGTGGTGGTCGATCCCGCGGAGCCTGGAGACTGGCGCCGCTCGGCCCACCGGCGCTGGCGGCCGGTCGCCACGTGGGCCGAGGCGGGCGCAGATGTGTCCTTTGGCCAGCGCCCCAAGTTCGACCTGGCCTATTTCGAGGAGACGCGGCGGGACATGGAGCGTCTTGGGCGGTCGACGCGAAACAGCATCTTCACCTGGGGCGGCGGAGACGTCCTGCGGTCCGAAGGGCTGACGGCCCGCAGCGTCGCGGTCGAGTCGCCAGCGATGCAGGAAGCCTGCGCCAGGCTGAAGACCGACCTGGAGACGATCTTCCGGATGATGCCGGGGTCCGACGTCGACGACGACTAACGGTGCGGGGCGGCGTTCATGCCGCGTGACTGCCCAGCGCTGGCCAAGCCGCGCGGGCCTGCGATACGGCTGGAGAGAACAATCTTCGGGGCCGCCCATGGCGCGCGACACGGACAAGACCAACCGCCTCGGCGTCCACGCCGTCGGTCTCCTCTTCGAGAAGCTGGGTTGGATCTTCCGCGAGCAGACCACGAGCGACTATGGCGTCGACGCCATCGCGGAGCAGCGCGCCTACGACGGTACGGGCGCCGGCAAGCTGATCGCCCTGCAGATCAAGACCGGCGCCTCGTACTTCCGAAGGCGCGGCGCGGACTACGTCTACTATGGCGAGGCCCGCCACCTGGACTACTGGACCAATCACTCGCTCCCGGTGCTGCTGGTCCTGCACGATCCGGACACCGGCCTGACGCTCTGGCAATGGGTCGCCCGCCACCTGACCGAGGAGGCGGAGGACGGGCGCTGGAGCATGACGATCCCGGCCCGCCAGACCCTCGACGCGCAAAGCGCCTACCTGATCGCCAGCGGCGTGGCGTCCGACCTCGGGAGCCTGCGCCGCGCGCGTCTCGCCCTCGACCTCGAACACATCCGCCTCTTGGCCGGGCAGGACACGGTTTACATGCGGGTCGATGAGTACGTGAACAAGACGCTCAACATGCGCGGCGCCGAGTTCACGTTCAGCGACGAGCCGGACGGGGAGTGCGACCTCCACCTCATGGTGTCGCTGCCGGCGCCCTCGATCGACTACTACATGGCAGTCGAATTCCCCTGGCTCTATTGGGAGACGGAGGAATATGTCGACGAGTCCGAGGGCGCCTACGAGATCGCCCAGCACATCCTCAAGGTCGAGGTGAACGAAATCGGCAAGGCAATGCTGCGGCTGGAAGAGTTCTACGCATCTGAGCCGCCGGACCCCAGTCTCGGGTTTGACGACGGCTACGACCTACTTGCCGACCAAGGCGACGAAGATCCGGACCCTCGCGGCTAACCGCTGCTCGCCTGTCTGCCTGGCCGATCAGGCCACAGCGGCGGGCCCGCGCAGACCAGCCAGCCGAAGGAGGTGGTCGCGCGGCGTCGGCCTGTAGGCGACCGCCGCATGCGGCGCACAATAGGCGCCACGCACCGCGACCCGGCCGCAGAGGCAGAACCCCTCGTCCCCCGGCTCGCCCATCGGCCAGCGGCATTGGCCACGCCGCACGCTGACCACCGTGGCCAGGCCGGACAGGGACGGGGGCGCAGTCGGTAACGGCGGTGGCGGCAGCGCGCGGACGGGCGCCACGCGGCGTGGGATGCGTCCCTGCCGCGCCCGACGCTGGTCCGGCCGGCCCGCGCCCGGGAGCCGAGGCGCCGCGCGCCCCGACAGGCCCAGGCGGTGGATCTTGCCGATGACGGCATTGCGGGTGATGCCGCTTCCCAGGTCGCGGGCGATCTGGCTGGCGCTCTTTCCGTCGCGCCAGAGCTTGCTGAGGACTTCCACGCGCTCGTCGGTCCATATCCGAGTTGGCGTCGACATGTTCGGCTCCGGGTTTCGCGAGCCCCATCGGCTCGCCCCGGTCCGCCCTTCCGTTCGCCTTCGCGTGAGGGATCGTCACCCGCATGGGCGGAGACCCGGCACGGGGCTCCGGGAGCCGTGAGGCGACTAGAGCCCGACCCGGCCGTCAGGCCGGGGCACGCCCAATGCTTGGCGCAACGTTGAGGTCACGTGCGCAACGATCCCGGGAACGAAGCCCGCCGGTCAGCATTTCGGAGACGCGTCCCTCATACGCCCCCCCCGACTGAGAGGGACGCCATCCGGCCGGGTTCCCTTTGGAGAACACGCGCCGCGAAACGCCCCCAGGTCCGCCTGGGGGCGTCTTCATGTCCGGTTGGTCAGGCCCGAGGGGCGGCCAGCTTGAGCTCGACGGCCGTGCGGTTGCCGCCCACCGCATCACACGCCTCGCGGATCGCGTCCGGCGTCGTCTCGTAGAACTCCGCCCACGCCTGCACCTGCGCCTCGTCACACGGGTTCAGGAGCTGGTCGTCCACGTCGAACGAACGGGGCTCTTCAGGGCGCATCGGCCAGGTCCTCCACGGCGAGCGCAGAACGGCTTCAGCGGCTGGGCCGTTGCCTCACGCCTCGTCCGGCTCGAACAGCCGCACCACATGCACCAGCCCCTCCGGGTCGCGCTCGTCGGTGAGCTGAGCGGTCGACCCGTCGAAGAAGACGGTGTCGACGAAGGCGGCGGCGACCTCGCAGAAGTCACCGTCCTCGCTGGGCATGACCACCCGCAGGTTCGGCGCCAGCGCCTCCAGGCGCGCCATCAGTTCCGCCACCGTCATCGCCCGCGTCCTAACCTCGCGACGCGGCCTTCTTACGCGGCGCGGCCGGTGCGCGCAGGGGCGTAACCTTACCCTGAGCCGTGGCGCGCCGCGGCTTCGACGGCGCCGGCGGCGCACTCTCACCCGCCAGGCTGCGCCGCAGCGCCTCCATGAGGTTGATCACCTCGGCTTCGCGCGGCGCGGCGCGGCCTGACGGCTTCGCGCCATGCCTGGCCTTCTTCTCCTCGATCAGCGCCAGCAGCCCTTCAGTGTAGCTGTCGCGGAACTGGGCGGGGTCGAACGGTCCCTCGTGCTGCTGCAGGATCTGCTTGGCGATGGTCACCATCGCCTTGTCGACCTTCAGGTCCGGGATCCGGCCGAAGTAGTCGGCCTCCTCATGCACCTGGTCGTGCATGCGCAGCTCGTGAGCGATGATCCCGCGGCCGCGCGGCTCAAGCGCCAGCTGCCGCTCCTTGCCGCCCTTCACGTACCGCGCCAGCGCCACCTTGCCTTCCGCCCGCATCGCCTCGCGGATCACCGCATAGGGCTCGGCCGCTACGTCGCCGTTCGGCACAAGGTAGTAGGGCGACGCCCAATAGAGCCGATCGATCTCAGCCAGCGGCACGAAGCGCTCGATCTGCAGCGAGCCGGTGTCCGGCAGCTTGGCCGAGCGGATTTCCTCGTCGCTCAGGGTGACGTAGAGCCCCTTGTCGACCTCAAAGCCCTTCACCGTCTCGGTGCGCTCGACCGCGTCCCCCGTCGAGGCATCCTCGACCTTGGTGCGGATGCGGCTGCCGGTCTCTGGATTGATCAGGTTGAAGCGCACGCTCCGGCCCTTGCCGGTCGCCGGATAGAGCGACACCGGACAGGTCACGAGCGAGAGCTTGAGGTGGCCTTCCCAGGCCGGGCGCGAAGCCATCGACGTCTCCGTGTGAGGGAGTCGCCATGTAGGCCCACCGAGCCATCAGACAAGGGCGCTGATGAACTGATTCGCGCCCGCGGACAAGAGGTCGCGCTGCGGAGCAAAATCCAACGTCACCCGCAGGTTAGGGTCCGGAACCCGGAGGCTCGCCGCTGCGTATCCTGACCGCAGGACAACGTCATGGAAGGCAGCCTCAAACCCCCCGCCAATCCGTCGCCGGCCGATACCCATCAGCATCCGCCGAGCGTCAGGCGGACGTACCATTGGGCGCGTGATGCGAGCCTGCGGCGTGGCCGCGACCAGGAGGTTCTCGATCGCGTCCTGCAGCGTCGTGATCGAACGGACACATGAAAAGGGCCAGCGCCCGAAAGCGCCGGCCCGGTCTGATCCGCAGGGTCCTAGAACGGGATCTCGCTGTCGAGGTCCGCCTCGAAGGCGGGGTCGGCCTCGCGCTCCGCGTCGCCGCTCGGCGTACCGCGCTCAGGCTTGGCCTTGATGCGCAGGTTCTCGACGATCAGGCGCAGGTCGTAGTGCACCGTGCCATCGCGGCCGGTCCAGGTGTCGTTCTCCACATGGCCCGCGACCACGACCCGGGACCCCTTCGCCGCATAGGCGGCGATGTAGTCCTCGGCGGTCTTCTCGTTGAAGCAGACGCAGTTGAAGCCGGTGGTGCGCTCGCCCATCTGCCCGTCGCCGCGCCGGAAGCGCACCGTCTCGACAACGCGGAAGGACGCCCGCTTCTTGCCCGAGCCTTGGGCGGCCAGGATCGAGGGATCGGCGGCCAGATAGCCTTCGATGATCACGCTTTGCATGGTCAGTCTCCTTGGAGTGGGGTGACAGCCTCAGGCGGCCTGGCGCTGGGTCTCGACCGCGCGGTCCGCGGCCCAGTCGAGGACGGTGAGGGAGCGGATCACCAGCTCCTTGGCGGCTCGCTCGCCGCCTTCGCGTGCCTCGTAGCGGTTGTCGACGAAGGCGCCGACCGCCACCACCTCGCAGCCGGCGACCAGGCCCTCGGCGATCACCCGCTCGTTGAGCCCCTTGGCCCAGCTGACGCAGTTGACGCCCACGACCCGGTTCTCGCCCGCCGCGTCGCGACCCCGGTTCTCCAGCAGGCGAAACACGGCCTTGGCGAAGTCGTCGGTCACCTGAGGATCGGCCGCCAGCCGGCCCACGAACACGATGTTTTGCATGACAGTCTCCTTGAGGAAACGAAGCGCCGGAGGCCATTCCCCGGCTCGCTTCACCCGGCGAAGCCCTCCCTCCTGACCTGAGCGGCGACCCTTCCGGCCGCCGCAAACCCGTCACGATCCCGCCTTGGCGAGCGCCCCCGACGAACGCTAAGGGCAGCGCGATGGCAGACTTCCTCGACATCGTGGGCGCCTCGGGGACCCCGTACCGCTTCCGCCGCGCATCCCCTCAGGAGCTCCCCGCCACCGCCGGAAACCTGGTGGTCGCGACGGGCAGCGCAGCGCGTCTCAAGGTGCTCTTCGCCGGCGCGGCGCGCAGCCTCGCCCGCGCAGAGCCGGTGGTGTCCGAAACGCTCAAGGCCAACAAGGCCGCGCGGCTCTTCGTGCGGCTGAACGTGGCCCGGACGGTGCGCGAGGCCGAGCACGCCGATATCGTGGCGGGCGTCAGCCCGGAGACCGAAGCCGCCGACCTCGACTGAGGCTCAACCGCCTGGCTCCATCGCCTGGACCACGGCATGGCGAGCGAGAACGGCGGCGGCCACATCGGGCTGATCCACCGGCACGAACACCCGCAGCGTGTAGGCGATGATCTCGGTGAAGCAGCCGAGGGCGACCAGGGCATCGCGGTCGGCGGCCCCGCCAACGATCTCCACGCGCCGGCGGTCCATCACGCGGGCGCGCCGCAGCCAGAAGCCGCCCTCCAGGCCCAGCTGCACCCCGCGGTCCAGCACCTCGCGCAGCACGAGCGTCCCGTCGGCCCAGGCCTGCGCCAGGCTGGTCAGGCCCAGCGCCGCCTTGAGCGCTGCGACCTGGCCCGCATCTAGCACGCGGCCCAGCCAGCGGCGGCCGTCCGGCGCCTTGACGCGACGGACCTGGGCGCCGCGCCCGGGCAACCGGGACCAGACGGGCAGCAGGAGCCCGGTGGCCAGGGTCACCTCCCGCGTACGCCAGGGGTCGGCCTCGGCGATCTCGGCCGACCAGGCGGCGCGCCAGACCTCGCGGGTCGCCGGCGCCCAGGCCGACTCCTCGAACGCCTTGGCGGTCTCCAGCGACTTGCCCTCGGGCCGGCGCAGGCGCACGGCCGGCAGCAGCCGGTCGTTGTCGTCGGTCGTGGTCAGCCCCAGTTCGACGAGCGCTGCCCGACCCGAGCGGCCGTTGACGGCGAGGACGGCGGCCTCGCCCAGCCCGTCGGCAAGCGCCAGGGCCGCTTCGACGTCCAGGAACTCACGGCGCGTCCGCAGCGCGAACGCGATCAGACGGGTCTCCGCGCCGGTGGCGCCATCCGTCCGGATGATCTCCTCGGACAGGACCTGCAGGTCCTCGGCGACGATGTCCTCCAAGCCGTGGTCCAGCTGCCCGGCCGCGGCGGCGCGCTCCACCACGCCGCCCAGGATCTTCTCGTAGTCGGCGAAGAGGGCGTTCTGGTCCGTGATCCGCAGCGCCAGCAGCCGGTTCAGGAAGGTGTTCATCGGCGGCAGGTCCTCGGACCCCTTCAGGTGGCCTTCGCCGTCGAGCAGCTTCAGCGCCGTCTTCGCCTCGAAGTCCTCGAGCGACATGCTGGCGAGCTCGCCGAACGCCAGCGCGCCGTAAAGCACAAGCAGGGCGCGGCGCGCCCACGGGCTCTCCAGATTGTCCTCCGCCCGGAAGAGGCCCGCCCCGGCGACGCGGCGTTCGCCACGCGTGAGCGCGCCCAGCGAATCCAGCCGCCGCGCGATCGTCGACAGGAACCGCTTCTCGCCGTGGATGTCGGTGGTCACCGGCCGGAAGAGGGGCGGGGAGGCCTGGTGGGTGCGATGCGTTCGCCCCAGGCCCTGGATCGCGGCGTCCGCGCGCCAGCCGGGCTCCACCAGATAGTGGACCCGCCGCTGGCGGTTCACCGCGTCGAGCGCGGCGTGATAGCTGCGACCCGTCCCGCCGGCGTCGGAAAAGACCAGCACGCGCTTGCGCCCATCCATGAAGGCGTCCGTCTCGGCCTTGGCCGCCGAGGCCCCGCGTCGCTCGACGACCCGCCGGCCCTCCCGCAGCACGACGCGCTTGGAGCGCCCGGTGATCTCGGCGACGGCGCCGGTTCCAAAGGCGTCCAGCAGGGCGTCGAGCACGCCGGGCACGGCGGGCAGGCTCGCCAGGCCGGCGATGGTCTCATCGCGGAGCCGCAGCGCCTCCTGGCTGTGGACGGGCGCGCCGTCCTTCATCACCGGGCGCAGGACGACCTGGTCGTCCTCGCCCTCGATCGCCTCCATGAGCGTCGTCGGGAAGGCGCCCTGCAGGTAGTCGAGCACATACTCCTTCGGCGTCAGGTCGATCTGCAGGTTGCTCCATTCCTCCGGGGGGATCGCGTCGAGCCTGCGGTTCATGACCGCCTCGTTGGTGGAGACGATCTGGACCACGGCCGAGCGACCGGAGCCGAGGTCACGACGGATCGCGGCCACCAGGGTCGGCGCCTTCAAGCCCGCCAGCAGATGGCCGAAGAAGCGCAGCTTCGCGCCCTCGAACGCCGAGCGCAGCGCGCTCATGGCCGCGCCGCTCACCGTCTTGCCCTCGTCGTCGACGACACCGATCGCCCGCAGGGCCTCGCCGAGGTTGGCATGGATGACCTGGAAGGCGTCGGCCCACGCGTCCCAGATGGCCACGTCGTCCGGCGTGAGCGGATGGGCCAGCGGCGAATACTCGACCCCCTCGAACGACAGGCTGCGGGCGATGTAGAGGCCCATGGCCTTCAGCTCGCGCGCCACCAGCTCCATGAAGGCGATGCCGCCGCTCTCGGCGGCGTCGAGGAAGTCGGCCCGCGTGGTGAAGGGCGCGTCGGGCCCGCCCCACAGCCCAAGCCGTGAGGCGTAGGCCAGGTTGGCGGGCTCGGTGGCGCCGGTCGCCGACACGTAGAACACCCGTCCATCCGGCAGACGGTTCTGCAGGGCGAGGCCCGCCAGCCCCTGCTGCGAGGCCTTCTTGGGGCCTCGCCCGCCCACACCGCCGGCGGCATTGGCCATGGCGTGCGCCTCGTCGAAGACGATCGCCCCGTCGAAGTCGCCGCCCAGCCACGCCACGATCTGGTCGAGGCGCGAGGGACGTCCGCCGCGCCCGGGCTGGCGTAGCGTGGCGTAGGTGGTGAAAAGCACGCCGCGCTCCAGCCGGATCGCCTCGCCCTGCTTCCAGCGCGATTGGGCCACCACGTCGTGGGCGGACCCGCCGATGGCCTTCCAGTCGCGCTGGGCGTCTTCCAGCAGCGCCTCGTTCTTCGACAGCCACAGCGCCCGCACCCGCCCCTGCGCCATGTTGTCGGCGATGACGGCGGCGATCTGGCGGCCCTTCCCGGCTCCGGTGCCGTCGCCCAGGAACATGCCTCGGCGCAGACGGAACGCGCCCTCCGCGCCCTCGTCCGCCAGGCGCAGCTCGTGCGGGGCCTCGCCCGGCAGCCACCAGCCCGGCAGGTGCGCCCCGTGCGCCTCGCCGGCATAGACCACGGTCTCGGCCTGGGCGTCGGACAAGCGCCCGTCCGCGCGCAGGCCGCCGGGCAGCCGAGGACGGTGCGTGGGAAGCGGCGGCGCCACCGAGGCCATCGCGCCGGATTCCACCAACGGCGTCGGATGCGGGCGTGGAGCCTCGAAGGCGATCCGTCCCAGCCGCCAAGCCTGGTAGAGACCGACGTCGCGGCCTTCGCCCGACCAGGCGCAGTCGGCGTAGTCCAGCGGCTCGGCCGCCTCGAGGAAGCGGAGCGCGATCGCGGGCCCGGCGAGGCCTCGTGGCCGCAGCGCGAGGCCAACGGGGCCCGTGCGCGCCGCGCGGGGTCGGCAGGTCGGTCGGTCCGGCAGCCCTGACGCCCAGGCCGAGGCCGCCGCCAGTTCGGCGGCCGACAGGATCCCGGGCGCCCCGCCGGCCGCACCGCGGTCGACCACCAGGAGGCCGGTGTCGACGCTCGTCCCATGCTTGGCGAACGCGCCCGCCGGCAGCGCAAGCCGACCGACCACCCGTCCGGTCCGCTGCAGCGCCGCCAGCAGGCCGGCGTCCTCGAGCGCGCGGGCGGGCACGATCGCCGCAACCCGCCCGCCGTCGGCCACGCAGGCCAGGGCCGCCAACAGGTGCGAGCCCAAGCCCGCGAAGGGCGGGTTCATGACCACGGCGTGGAAGCTGCCCGCCTCAGGCAGGAGATCGCCCAGATGTCCGGCATCGAGACGCGTCCGCGCCGCGGCCGGGAACAGGCCGTCCAGCAGGCCTGCGCGCCGGTCGCTGAGTTCGTTCAGGGCCAGGGTGGCGCCGCAGGCCTCGGCGATGGCGGCGACCATCCCGACGCCGGCCGAGGGCTCGAGCACTAGGTCGCCGGGCCTCACCTGGGCGGCCAGCACGAGCAGCGCGGCCAGGGGCGCGGGGCTGGAGAACTGGTCGAGGGCGAGCTGCTGCTCCGAGCGGCGGGTCTGGGTCAGGCCGAGGTCCGACAGATCGGCGAGCGCCGACACGATCTCGACCGCGGCCTGTTCGAGCTGGGCGACCTGGCCGCCGATACGGCGGACCTGCAGGACCATGGCCGCCTCGATGGCGTCATAGGCGTCGCGCCAGTCCCAGGCCCCTTCGGCGTCGGTCGCTCCGAACGCGGTGGTCAGGACCGTGGAGACCACGCGACGTTCCAGCGGTCGGCCGCGGAAGAGATGAGGTGCGAGCGCCCGGGCGGCGGCCAGCAGGTTCTGCGGACGATCGCCCGCCGGGTCGGCGTTGAAAAGGGGCAGGGCGGCGTTCATCGCGGGACTCCCGCCCGGCGCGAAGGGATTTCCCTCCGCTTCGCCGGGCCGACCTCGCCTGTCCTTCCTTCCGCTCCAGTAGGACGGCGCCATCCCGGAGCGACCGGGACGGCGCCGTTGGCCCGACTGCGCACTGCGGAGGGAGCCGCTGCGTGTGGCGCGCAGCTGAGAGCGTCCAATCGTGCCCACGGCTCGGCTGCACCGGCTCTACGGTGCTGGGCGCCGGCCGTTCGCGACGGGCATGCGCGTCAGGCGCTCACTCAGGCGGCAATCGCGGGCGCGCCGACGCCGTCCGCGCCGCTGGCGGCCTGTGGATCCGCCAGGGGTTCCTCGTCCGGCTCCGGCTCCGCCGGCGGTTCCGCCGCCCACGACAGATAGGCCGGCGCCCAGCCGCGCTCGGCCGCGCGTTCCGCGACCAGCGCGACCAGCTCGTCCTTCTTGCAGGCGCCCGCCCGGCTTTCGCCGGCGCCCATCTCGTCCAGCATATCGAAGAGCTTGGGCTTGGGGTGCGCGCCGAGGAACGCGGCGTCCGGCGTCCAATGCAGGGTGACGTCCGCCGCGCACAGCGCAGCGATCTCCACCGCTTCGGCCCGGGCAGCGCGCCGCACGGAGGTCGTGCGCTCTTCGCGCAGGTCCAGGCTGAGCGCCACCAGCTCGGCGAGCAGGGCCATCTTCTCGCCGTGGGCCAAGCCGTCGACCCAGGCGATAGGCGAGACCTCGGCCGCCTCCCAGGCTGCGCGGCGCTCCGCCAGACGACGGCGGACCTCGCCATCCAGCGCCTCGATCGGCGAGACGCCGACCCGCGCGTAGCTCTCAGCCTCGATCGCCAAAGCGCCCCCACCCTTGCCGCGGTTCTGCCGCAGGACGAGCACCCCGAAGAGCCGTGCGATCAGCGCCGTCAGCGCCACGGCCGGGTCGTCGGCCAGAGCGCGGATCAGGGCGCGCGTGGCGGTGTCGGTGCGCACGTCGTGCAGCACGTGGTTCACCCCCTCGAGCTCCGGCGCTGGCGCGACGGCGACGGGAGCGGCGCTGCTGACCGCGCGACGCAGCGGCGGGGTGTGTTCGAAGGCGACCGTGCCCGGCTCGTCGCCGGTTTCGTCCAGGTCCAATGGTCCGGAGACCTCCTCGTCATCCTCCACGGCGGCGGCGGGCGGCCCGAAGGCGCGGACGTCCAGTCCGGTGACAGCGTCCGAGAACACCTGCACCAGCGTGATGTCCCGCGTCGGCTCACCGGCGACGTCCGCCGCCAACTTGGCCTCCAGGAAGGCGGCGATATCAGGATCGGCAGCTTCGTCCGACAGGTCGCGATCGTGCAGGGCGCTGGCCGCGTCCTGGGCGGCGTCCTGCGCCTGGTCCCAGGCCGAGAGCGCTTCGGCGTCCAGGCCCATCCCATAGGCGTCACCGAAGGCCTCCAGGTCGGGGTCGGTGATCTCCGACGGCGCCACGGCCACCAGCACCTGCACGGCGTTCGACAGCAGCCCGGATGCCAGCGTCTCGGCGCGCGCCAGCCACGCGGCCTGCGGGACCTCGGGGTCGAGGACCACGTCGGGCCGCTCGGCGAAGAGGTCGGTTTCGATCCGACCGCCCGCCGCCACGTAGCGGTCGGCGCCCACCAGCTTGAAGCGCCGGTCGCGGATGGTCACCTGGCCCGCATCGAGGCGGTCGGTGATGCGCCACTCCTGGAAGCCGAAGCCGTTCAGGACGGCTTCGGCGATCTCGCCCTGCTCCTTCCTGTTGGGAAGGCGCGCCAGAAGCCGGGCCTGGCGCAGGTTCAGGCGGCCGGCCTTCAGCGCCTCGAGCGCCTTGGGGTGAAGCTCGGACAGGGCCGACAGCCGCCGGACCTCGACTTCGGCATAGCCCAGGGCGGCGGCGATCACGGCGGACGTCAGCTTGGCCTTCGTCATCTTGCCGATGGCCACGATCACGTCGGCCAGGTGAACCGGGACGGCGGTGTTGGTGAGCACGATCGCGGCGGCCTGCCGCGCCGGGTCGGTCTCCACGAAGGCAGGGACCGGGTAGTCGTCCGAGATCCGGCCGGCCTCGAGGAGCAGCTGCAACGCCAGCCAGCGCCGGCGGCCGTCGAGCGCCATGCCGGGCTTCTCGTTCTTCTTACCGGGGCGAACGGTCAGCGGCTGCAGAACTCCGGCGGCGAAGATGGTCTCGGCTAGCTCGGGGATCTCGTCGTCCGGCGGCTCGCTGAAGCGCATGTTCTCCGGCGCAATCGCGAGATCGCGCAGTGGAAAGGATTTCGGCAGGCGCTCGGGTTGCGCCTCAGGAAGGGAAGCGGTCGCAGGCATGGGGCGAACTCCGCCCGGCCGCGCGGGACAATCCCTGCGGTCCGGGCGCCCCGCGCCGCCCTTCCTCTTCCTCCTTCAACGCCAGATCGTTCCAATCCCCGGCGCCCACCGGCGGCAGCACGACGTCGGCCGCCACGCCCGCGCGGCGCAGGTGCGCGCAGAGCAGGCCTGCTGAGCGCTCGCCGTCCGGTCCCCGGTCCCCGGCGATCAGGACGGTGCGAACCCCCTCGGGCGCCCGCCAACGGCGCAGGTTGCTCGTCGACAGCAGCGCCCAGCCGGGCAGGCCGAACCGCGCCGCGGCGGCCAGGGTGGTGAAGACGCCTTCGGCCACCAGGAGGCGGCCACAAGCGGGGGCGGCAAGCTGGACAGCGGCCCCAGCCGGGATGGCGCCGATGACCTTGCGCGACGGCCGCGCGGTGCGGCTTCGGCGCCCGGTCGCGTCGAGGTAGGTGATCTCGACCGCGGTGAGCTCGCCATCCGCCGCCGCGATGGGCGCGAGCAGGGCGGGCCGGAAGGGTCCGCGACCGCGATAGACGGCCTGAGGGACGGCGCTCGATTGGCGGAGCGCGCCCACCTGCGGGCCGGCAAAGCCGCGGCCTTGGCAGTACACGCCAGCCGGCCCCTCCGACGAGATCGGCTGGGCCGCCGCCCAGAGCGCCTGCGCGGCGCGGACGCGCTCGGCGACGCTGCGATCAGGCGAAGGGTCCGCAAGGCTCGCGTCGCCGCCCCTCAGGAGCCGGTTCTGGGCATCGATCCAGCCGTCCGCGCGCAATGCGTCCAGCACCTCGCGCCAATCCGCCCGTCCGAAGCTGTGGACCAGCACTCGCCCGGCTTCGAGACGCAACGACACCGACCTGTCGGCCGGGCCGTGTCCCGGGGCGGGCGCCAGCGCACGGCGCCCACCGGCATACCATTCGCCGCCAAGGGCGCGGGCGAGCGCGGCAAGACTGGAGGGGCCGGAGGCGGTGGCGGGCATCGGACGTTCCAGGATCGAAGACGCCTGGTCGGCCCTTCCTCCACGTCCCGGTCACGCCACGAACAAGCGTCCGCGCCCTTGCGGGCGCGGCGAAAAGCGCGGCTTGCCTAGCGCTTGCGGCTCGCGTCGGCGCCCACGAAGCGACCGCTGTTGCTGTCCCGCTTCTGGGTCAACACCGATGCGGCCGCCGTCCGGGCCGACTTGGTCGACTTCGGGTTCGACAGCACCTTGCCGGCGACACTCTTTAGGCCCGCCGTCGGCGACTTGCTAACCGCCAGGGTCGACCGCTGGCTCGACACCACGGCCACGCGCTTCGACTGCTGCTTGAGCCAGTCGATCTCGGATCGCGGCAAGGTCCGGCTCGCGACCAAGGATTTGCCCTTCGACATCGGTGAGGCAGTCGAGGCCGTGCCCGAACTGCTCCTGCCAGAAGGTGTCGAGGTCTTCGCCATGTTTCTCCCTTAGCACGGCCAGGGTTTCGGGTCTGAGCGCAATCTGGTCTGCGTCGCGGCTCTGGGTAAGGGTGGTCATCCCGATGACCCGCCCGCCGTGGGCCTCGACGTAACCCTTGAGGTTCGCGAGCGTGCCGCCCACGCCTACGTGGTCGTCGACCAGCACGTAGTCCGCGCCCTCGATCACCGGGCCCTCGAACGCGGCCGGCGTCACCAGCCGGTTGAAGGCCTTGGCCCGCGTATGGCCCACGGTGTTGTTCTGGACGATCTCGCCGGCGCTCACCGTCAAGCCCAGCTCCCGAGCCAGAATCTGGGCCATGGCGTCGGGAATGGCGTTGAACCCAGTGGTCTCCAGCGCGGTGATCGGGAGCAGGATCGGTGCGCGGCCCGCGATGAGGGCCCGCAGCCGCTCCGTCGGCTCCGCAGCGAGCAGATCCTCGGCCAGCGTCAGCGCCGCGTCCGCGTCGCCCGCCTTGGCCGCGGCATAGGCCGGGTGGTGATCGCGCAGGACCGTCTCAGTGTGGACGATCACCGGCGCGAACCCGTCCGGCCAGGGCGTGCGGGGCGGCAGCGCCGCCGCGGCGTCGGACTCACTTTCGCTAGCCATGCGCCGATCAAACAGGACACGGGCCGAAACACCAACGACCGGGCCGCTGGCGTCACCGTCCTGGCAATGCTAGCCCCGCCAGAAGGGCGCCTTCGAGTCGATTGCCATGAATTCTGAATCCCTGGAGGCGCTGACCAACGCGCGCCGGCTGGTCCGCACGCTTGATGCCGCCCCCGATCCCCTGCGCCAGGCGCAGGCTGCGATCTCCGGCCTGATCCGCGCCAAGGGCTGGGCGCCGGACCAGGAACACGCGATCCTGGCGCTGGCCGAATGGCTCGCGCAGCGGCCGCCGGTCACCGCCCTCAAGCCGCGCTGCCAAGCCCTTCTGAAGACCCTGGCCTAGAGTTTTAAGGTCAATCTCAGCAGATATACTTCCGAACATCGGAAGGTTTCTTGCCTGTTTCTGCGCACCTCCGCGCGGTTCCCGCCAAACACTTCCAGGGGGTGAATATATCGCCCTTGCCAGCGGGAGTGGTGGCGCGTTGATTGAAAGATCAGTGACAGGAGTCAGGGAGCTTTCCGATGCCTATGGAGAGACTGGAGCCCTTTCGTCAGGCGTTGGTCGATCTGCGCCGGCGGATCCGCGACGGGGAGCTCGGCCCAGGCGCGCGGGTGACGGCCAAGGAGGTCGCCGAGGGGCTAAAACTCAGCCCTACGCCGGTGCGCGAGGCGCTGTCGCGCCTGGCCGGCGAGGGCCTGCTCGAGGAACGCCGCGGCGACGGCTTCTTTGTCCCGGAACTGTCGGCTGCCGACATCGCCGTCCTGTATCGCCTGAGCGAACAGCTCCTCCTGATCGCACAGGCAGAAGCGCGTGACGGCCGGGCAGCTGAGGCCCAGCCGGACGACGATCCGGTCCGAGCCGTCGAGCGCTTGTTCTTCGCTTGGACCGGTGAGGTCGGGAGCCGGGTGATCCTGGAGGCCTATCGCACTGTGGCCATCCGCCTGGCCCCCGTTCGTCGATGTGAGGTGGAGTTCATCGACGACCTCGCCCAGGAAGCCGAGCAGTTGCAGGCGCTCGCGTCCACGAGCGCTCGCGATGCGCGCGCCGAGGCGATCAAGCGCTTCCATCGCCGTCGCGTCGCGCTGGCCGAGCGCCTGTCGAAGCGCCTCGCGCCGCCAGCCTCGGAGGGCGACGCATAATATATCCGAATATATCGCGATATAGTTTGAGTATATCGCGCCGCCAATCGAGGGTTGTGCTGTCGCCGATCTGGCGACGCCCAAACCGGAGGACGCTATGTCCAAGCATCTGTCGATCCCCGCGAGCCGCCTGATCTGCCTCGGCGGCGCCAAGCTCGTCACCAACGCCGGCTACGCCGGTGACCAGGAAGGCCAACCCGACGACGGCCTGCCGAGCTAAGGGCTGAACCCACCCCGGGGCGCCTGTCCCGGGGTGGGTCGACCGCATCCAAGATGATCGCGACCGAAACGGTCCGGCTGGCGCCGGACGTGCATGCCGTCGGTGTAAACGGGGACCTTGTCTTCCTGAACGTGTCCCGCGACGCCTATATCTGCTTGCCTGATGGGGAGGCCGCCGCGCACCTGAGCGCTGATCGCCGCGCCTTGACCGTGATGCAGCCGGATCTGGCGGCGGACCTCGCCGGGGCGGGCCTGTTGGCAACGCTCGGCGGGTCCGAGGATGCGGCCGTGAATCCACTCGCGGCATGGCGACATCCCTCGCGCAGCGCGTTGCCGGATCGGTTCGATCCGCCGCGCGCGCGGGATGCGATCGCCGTCGCTGCGGCGTCGCTCGACCTGCTCACCGCTTATCGCGGGCGCGCCTTCCGCGAGATCCTGGCAATCGCGCGTCGGACGCGGACGGCGCCGCCGCACGAGAACGAAGCTCTGCTGGCCTGTGTCGCGGACTTCCACCGCTGGGCGCCCTTCGCCCCGACCAGCGCCAAGTGTCTGCTCCGCTCCTTCATGCTGCTCAGGTGGTTGCAACGCCGGGGCCACGACGCCCTTTGGGTCTTCGGCGTGCGGACCTGGCCGTTCCATGCCCACTGCTGGCTGCAATGCGGCGACCTTGTGCTCGACGACGAGCCGGATCGCATCCGGGCCTTCACTCCGATCCTGGTCCAGTGAAGCGCGCCGGCTATCTCGCCCTGACATGGCCGCGCGGAGCGGAGCTTGCCCGAGCGCGCGCCGAGCAGATCGCGCACATCCTCGCCGACACCGGCGACTGGCGCCTCAGTTACGCACACGCGGATCTGCGGGTCTGGACGGCGACCCGGGATCCGCCAGGCGTCAAGGCGCATATGGGCGGCGGCGGCGTCACCATTGGCGCGGTCTACCCGATGCCTGGCCGCCCCGTGAGCCAAGGAGTGGCCTGCGCGGAGCCTCTTGCGAACGCTCGGCAGATCAGCCGCGCGCACTGGGGCCGCTTCGTCGCATTGCTCCCGGAGCCGCAGGGAGCAGGGGTCTGGGTCTACCGCGACCCCTCCGGGGGCATGGCGGCCTTCGCCTGGTCCCTTGGCGACGGTCTGGAGGCGGTGTCCTCTGAACTGAACGGCTTTCCTCTCGGCATTGGCCCCCGACGCCCCTTCCTCAACTGGTGCGCCATCGCGGAACTGATCGCCAAGCCGGCGGTCTGCGCGACGCAGGTGCTGGTCGAAGATGTCGTCGCCATCCAACCCGGCGAGTGCTTCAAGTTGGGCGACGACAAGGTGGCCGAGGTGATCTGGAGTCCGGCGGACTTCGGGGACGATCCGATCGACGACTCCATGTCAGCGGCGGACGGCCTGCGCGAGCGCGTCGATCTGTGCACGTCGACCCTGATCGGCGGCTACGACCGGGCCCTCCTGGAGGTATCCGGCGGTCTGGACTCCGCGATCCTCGCGGGCGCCTTGCACCAGGGCGGGCTCACCGGGCGCATTTCCGAGGCCGTCAACATCGCCTTCGGCCGGCCCGAGTCCGATGAGCAGAGCTACGCCCGCGCGGTCGCCTCGCGAGCCGGCATCCCTCTCACTGAGCGCCGGCACCACCCCGAGGCGCTGGACCTCGCAGACCTCGAGGACCTGGCCGGTGAATTCCGGCCATCCGCCAACGGCGTCGATCCCAAATGGGACCGGGACGAGATCGAACGCGCCCACGCGACGGGGTCGAGGGCGATCGTGTCCGGACAGGGGGGCGACGCCCTCTTCATGCAGATGTCGACGCCGGGCCTCATGGCCGACGCTTGGCGCCGGGACGGCTGGTCTGCACTCCGCGGTCCCCTGCTGGGGGACGTGGCGCGCCGCACGCGGCGATCGGTCTGGGCGGTCCTGCGCGATGCGCGCGCCGAGGGGCGCGGGCGAGCCGCCCTGTCGGAGGAGCTGTGGTCTTCGCTTATCTCGCCGGAGGTGCGCGCCGCGACCCGGGACCTGAAGCCGACGTGGGAACGGCAGGCCGAGGCGCGTGGCCTGCCGCCGGGCAAGCGGTTGCACATCCATGCTCTGGCCCGGTTCCTCCTCAACGAAGGTCCAAGCCGGCGGCGGCGGGAAGTCGATGTGCTCTACCCGCTATTCGCTCAGCCGGTCGTCGAGCACGCCCTGCGCATCCCTGCGCCGGTGCTGGCCGGGTCCAGCTACGACCGCGCCTACGCCCGCAGCGTGTTCGCCGATCGGCTGCCGGACATCGTCGTCAAGCGACGCGCCAAGGGCATCGTCACCGTCTACTTTGCCAAGCTCATCGCCGCCAGCCTTCCGGCTCTGCGGCCCTACCTGCTCGAAGGCTGCCTGGCCGAAGCCGGCGTGCTCGACCGCGCCCGCCTGGAGCGCGCGCTCGCGCCGGAGCATCTCATCTGGGCGGCGAAGCCCTCGGACATCCTGTGGGCGGTGGCGACCGAGGCGTGGGTGCGTCACTGGCAGAAGCAGGTTCCGGACTCGCTGACGGCGCCGCGGGGGGTGTAGGCGGCCCGAGATGATCGTCCAGGAACCGGAAGGTCTGGGCGTAGATGTCCGCCACGTCGCCGGGGGCAGACGGCATGTGCATCGCGCCCCAGTAGACCAGCAGGAGCGCGTCCTTCCCCTGCCGGAAGAGCGCCGAGTACATGGCCTCGGACTGGGCGAGCGACAGGCCATCCTGGCCCCCGTGGATGAGCAGCAGGGGCGTGTGGATGCGGTCCGCCGCGAAGAGCGGGCTGTTGCGGACGTAGCGCTCGGGGTTGCGCCACGGCGGGACCTGCAGCTCCGGCTGCGTGCGCTCGACCACGCCGGTATGCCAGTTGCTCCAGTAGGCGAGCTCGGAGTCGAGCTGCAGATGGGCCGGGATCGATGACCAGTAAGAGGTGAGGTCGCTGAGCCCGTTCATGGACACCGCCGCTCGGAAGCAGTCGGTCTGGGTGATCGCGGTCATCGCGGCATAACCCCCGAAGCTATGCCCCATAAGCGCCATCCGATCGGGATCGAGCCGGCCTGCGAGCGCATCGGTGTTGATGGCCGCCTGGACGATATCCAGCAGCCGCCGGGCCAGCCCATCCGCCGGCTCGACCATGCCGCCCGGCGGGTTGGGGAGGCTGGGCACGAGGACGGCGTAGCCCCGCCCCGTGAGCACCCGCAGGTTCTGGTAGAACTCGATCCGGCCTGGCGCTTCGCCCGGCGGCTCTGCAAACGTCGCCCCGGGATAGGCACGCACCAGCAGGGGGAGGGGAGCTTTCGCCGGGGAGCCACCGGGTAGGAACACCCAGCTGACAACAGGCTCCCCGGCCGGGCCGGGATGGCGAACCGGGACGATCCGTGGGGGATCCCGCGCCTCCCAGCCGAGGTTGAGGGCGGCGACGCGGTAAGCCTTGCCGCCCGCGATCAGGTCGAGGGACTCGACGCCATGGTCGTCGGCATGACGCACAAGCCCGACCCCCGCCGCGCTGGCGTCGGCCCACCCGCGAGCCGTGTCGCCGGCTGTCACGGGCGGGTCCGCACGCTCCGCGCCGAAGCCAAGCAACACCTCTGCCCCTGACGCCTGGCGCGCCGAGACCCGGAGCCGCGCCGGCGACGCCCGGGCCAGCCGCGACCCGGCGCCGAAGCGCAGGTCACGCCAGACCACCAGCTTGCCTTCCGCCAAGGCCCGAGGCGGGCCATGGAGGCTGACCTGCCACACCTGGTCGCCAGCCCAGACCCGGAAGGCGTCGGCGCCCTCCAGACGGGCGGACCGGCTCGGCGGTGGGAGGTCGGCCGTGAGGTTGCGAGCGTCGCCGTCCAGCAGCGCCAGCCAGTCATCTCGTCCAGCGTCCGATGCGCCGGTGCGCCCGTAGACCAGCGGCGTCTCTCCGAGCCAGGCGGTCCAGACGGTGGCCGGGTTGAGGTCGAGGCGAGGGCGCACGTCGCGCCCTACCTGGCGGGCGGCGGCCGTCGCGGGATCGACGAGGAGGAGGCGCCCCTTCGGCCACAGGCCATCCGCCCCTCGGGAGAAAACGAGCAGATGCGTCCCGCGCGGCGACCAGGACAGAAGCTGCGGAGAGATATCGCAACCGCAAACCCCGCGCCGGACACCGGTGTCCAGATCCAACACCGACAGGCTCGAGGCCTCGGTCTCCGAGCCTGCGGGTCCCCGCACCGGCGCCTCGCCGCGCGGCTGCAGATCGGGCCCCGCCTCCAGCAGAGCCACCCGGCGGCGATCAGGGGAGAGTTCCAGGTCCGTGAATTGCCCCTCCGCGAGAACTCTCGCCGCCCCGGACGAGACATCCACTTGCAACAGGCGATTGCGGGCGCCGCGGTCACGGACTCCGAGGTAAGCGCCGCTGCCGTAGGCCGTGTGCGCGCCCCGCCCGGCCGCGGCCTTCGCCCACCGGGGGGTGAGCGTCCGTGAGAACGTCGAACCCTGGCGTAGCGCGAGCGGACCGCGTCCGTCGGGGCGGTCGAGGACCAGTAGTGTGCGGTCGTCGCGCCATTGGAGATTGCGGCCGCGCCCATCGCCCTGCGGGGTGATCGGCAGCCAGCGTACTGACCCCGTTGTCAGACTGACGACACCCAACCGCCATGAGGCCTCATCGATCCGCAGGACGGCCAACCGGGCGCCGGATGGCGAGAAGGCGGCCATGACCACGCCAGCGGGATCGCCCCGCAGCAACGGGCGGCCGGCGCCGGGCGCGCTCGCGTCGACGACTCGTAGGCGGCTCAGGGTCTGGACGACCGCCTGGTCATAGTCAAAGCGGCGCGCCGACGCGTAGGCGCCGCGCCATTCATAGATCAGGCGGCGCCCCGACGGGTCGAAGGCGGCCGCGCCCAGGGTCTCGGCCTGCAGCAGATCCTCGACCGTGAAGGGGCTGGCCACGGCGGGCGCCGTGGCCAGGAGACAGCCGAGCACGGCCGCAGCCGCGCAGCACAACCGGGGCATCCTCCGACGCTCACCAGCTGCGGGTCAGTTGCAGGGAGACGTAGCGGCCGATGGGATCGGCGTTGGCCGCGTCGTACCCGATGCCCACGCTGTTGTTGTAGAAGGGCGGGTCGCGATCGAAGACGTTGCGCACGTTCAGCAGCGCCGAGACCCCGGCCAGCGGGCCCGTCTTGGCCGCCGCCAGTCGCGCCTGAAGGTCAAAGGTCGGCTGGTCCCCGATCTTCACCCCGGCGTCGTCGCGGTAGCCGACCACGTAGTTGAAGGCGCCGCCGAGCGTGAGCCGCCCGCGGGTCCAGTCGGCGGTGACGCGACTGCGGAAGCGGACCGGGAAGTTGATCCGGTTGACGCGCTCGACGACCGCCGAAGTCGGGGTCAACTGCTGCTCGAAGTCGAGCATGTAGGTGGCGTTGCCGGCGAGCGCGATCGTGTCGCCGCCCACGTCGAAGCTGTAGCGGGCCGTCATGTCGACGCCGCGCACCTTGACCGACGCGGCATTCACATAGCGGTTGTCGAGGATCGCCCCGTACTGCTCGGCGGGGAAGCTGCCGGTTGCGTTGCTAAAGGCCGGGTCCGCCAGCAGGCTCTGGATCAGCGCCAAGTCCGAGGCGGACGTCGCCGGGGAGATACGGGTGACGAAGGTGGCCAGGTTGGGATCCTGCAACGCGTTGGCCTGGTTCGCCGAGACCGGCTTGTCGATGCGGTTCTTGAACCGGATATCGAACCCCGTCGCGCTCACCGACAGCCCCGGGATCGACGCGGGCTGCCAGTCGAAGCCGAGGGTCCAGGAGTTGGCCGTCTCCGGCTTGAGGTCGGGGTTGCCGCCTGAAAGCGTAAGCGTGACGACGCGGCCCGCCCCAAGCGCGAGAAGCTGAGGGTTGTACAGCGAAGGATCGGCGACCTCGCGCAATCCCGGGGCCCGGAACGACCGGCCGTAGGTGCCGCGTACCCGGAGCCCGTCCACTGGCGACCACACCACGCCGAGCTTCGGGTTCGCGGATGTCTCGAACGTCTCGTAGTGCTCGATACGACCGGCCACCGACAATTCCAGGCGCTGCAGGCCGGGCTTGGCGTTGTCCGGCCCGACGATCGGGATTTGCAGTTCCCCGAAGGCCGCCAGGACGGTGCGGTCGAGGTCCAGGCTGGAACTTCGCACCGGGGCGGTGGAGGCCACGTAGATCGTGCCCTCGGTCTCGAAGCCCTCGCGCCGCGCCTGCGCACCCACAGCCAGCTTCACCGGCCCGGCCGGCAGGCTCCACAGCGGTCCGTCGGCCTGCAGGTTGACGGACGAGACGCGGTCGCGGCTCCGCGTCAGCACCGTGCCGGAATTGATGTAGCCCAGCGCGGTTACGTTGCCGGCGCCCGCAATCCCGTTGAACGGGTTGAAGACGCCATGGCGCGCGGCGCTGTAGGCGGTGGCCGGGTTATCCGGCGTGTTCCCCAACGCCTCGTTCAAGATCACGGTGTTGACGACGCCGGCGCCGCGGTTCTCGTCCTGTTGCTGGGCGAAGGCGGCGTAGGCCTCGGAGCGCCAACCGCCCTTCAGGTCGAGGGTGGCCGACAGCGTGGCGGCCAGGGTGTCCGACGTGCCGTAGGCCGTGGGGTTCGGAACGTCCTCTCCGAAGCTGTAGGAGATCTGATGGCTCGCGGCCCCGGTCGGCGAGACGAAGAACGGGTTGCCGCGCCCCACCGTGAAGGTCGCCGGCCGCGGCACGTTGATGTTCTTGTAGCGGCGGCTGGCATAGCGGAGGTCGCCGGCCAGTTCGACACGACCAACGGCTTGGTGGCCGGCCGCATACAACGAGTTGAGGGTTTGCTTCGGCAGCACGTCAGCGCCCTGGCGCTGGTTGAAGCGGTTCGGGGCGCCCACGATGAAGTCCGATGGGCGCAGGCCCACGCCGTTCTGCCCCGCGGGGATCGCGTAGGTGGGGACGAGGGCCCGGGTGACCGGATCGGGCAGCAGGATGTTGCCGGGAAACGCCGAGGTGAGCCGTTGGTCGGTCCCGCCCAGCTGGCGCAGGTCCGCATCGCCCGCAAACGGACGCTGGGATCCCAGGAGGTCGTCCTGGCGGCGCAGTTCGTAGGCGACGAGGAGCCCGCCGTCTTCCCAAGTGCGCCCGAAGGTGAGGTCGACCTGGCCCTGCGCGCGCCCCCCTTGCGTCGAGGTCCCGCCGAGCAGCCGGACCTCAGCGCCATCGAACTCGCGGCGCATGATGAAGTTGACCACGCCGCCGACCGCGTCGGAGCCGTACAGGGCGGACGCCCCGTCGAGCAGCACCTCGACGCGGTCCACCGCCGCGGCCGGGATGCTGGAGATGTCGACGAAATCCGCGAAGGTGCCGGAGCCGGCGATCCGATGGCCGTTCATCAGCACCAGGGTGGCGTTGTTGCCGAGCCCGCGCAGGTTCAGCGCCGAGCCGAACGACCCGTTGCGAGAGAGCCGGTCAGCGCCGGTGCCGAACGATTCTTGCGCCCCGCCGCCGAAGTTGGAGGGCAGGGCCCGCAGCGCATCGGCGATCGTCGTGTGGCCGGACCGCTCGAGGTCGTCGCGGTCCAGCACCGTGACCGGCGAGGCCGGCGCAACCCCGCGCAGGTTCGAGCCGGTGACCTGCACCTCGTCCAGCAGCGTCGCCTCCCTGACGGCGCCGTCAGCGACGCTGGCGACCTCGAAAGGGCGGCTGTTCGCGGCTCCGGGCGCCGGTCGGTCCACCACCACGAGGTTCGCGTTGACGCGACGCGCCCGCAGGTCGGTCCCCGCAAGCAGCAACTCAAGAGCCTGCTCAGGCGTCAGACGACCCTTGACGGCCGGCGCCTGGCGGCCCGCCACGACGCCCTTCGAGAACATGATCTGCTGCTTGGTCTGGGTGGCCAGGCTGAGCAGCGCGGGTTCCAGCGCACCCTGCTCCAGCGTCACCGGGTAGGCGGGCTGCGCCTCAGCCGCCCCGGCGACCAGGACGGCCGCCGTGGCCAACCACGCCCAACGGCGACCCACGCGGTACTCGAACGCTTCGAACATGTTTCCCCCGCGACGACCGCGGGCTTTGCGCTACCGGAATGGCCTTGCTTCGGCGCCCAGGGGTTCGTCTGCAGGTCTAGAGGGGAGAACCCGCCCAAAACCCTCGCGCGCCTGTCAGAAAAATGTCGTCAGCTCGGTCCGAGGCGGATCTCGCGCGGCGTCTGCGCCGTCACCCGCAGCCCATAGAGCGACTGCGCCCCGGCCACGAAGTTCTCCACGTCGCCGGCGACGAACTGGCCGCTGACCAACTCGCCCGCCACCGCTTCGGGGGCGTCCAGCACCACCTTGCGGTCGGAGTAGCGGTTCACCTCGGCCACGGCGTCTCGCAGCCGAACGCCCGAAAACGTCAGCCGCCCGGTCGTCCAGCTTGAGACGTCGGCCACGTTCGTCGCCGAGGGGCGCGACACCCCGCGACGATCAGCGACCACGGCTTCGCCCGGCGCCAGCATGGCCTCGCCCTTGCCTTCGGATTTCACCTCGACGCGCCCCTGGGCCAGCGTCACCCGCACCGCATCGCCTTCGCGGCGCACATCGAACTTGGTGCCCAGCGCTCGGACCTGCGTGCCGTCGGCCACGACGATGAAGGGCCGCTCGGCGTCATGCGCCACCTCGAAGAAGGCCTGGCCCCGCTCAAGCACAACCCGCCGCTCCGCACCCCGGAAGACGACCCGCAGTTTCGTGTCGGTGTTGAGCCGCACGCGCGACCCGTCCGACAGGACCTCCAGACGTTGCCCACCCACCGCCGTAGCGTAGGACGGTTCCGCCTCACGCCAGGTGTAGATTCCTGCCGCCACCACCGCGCTGGCCGCGCCCAGCGCCAGCGGCGCCAGCACGAACCGCCGCCGCGTCGCCTTCACCGTCACCGGCTTCGCGGGATACCTGGCGAGCGCGGCCTCCGTCGCGGCCACCATGGCCGGCCGGTCCGCCAGACCGCCCGCCGCCTCCCAGGCCTGCTGCACTTTTCGGAAGGCCTCGGCGTTCTCCGGGGCCCGCCGCCATGTGCGGAACGCCGCCAGATCCTCAGGCGTCACGGAGGGACGCGTCATTACCGTGAACCATTCGGAGGCCTGGATCGCGCGATCAGCTGACTCGCTCATGGCCGCCACTCAGTCCTGCATCAGGGCCGCGCACCTTCGCCGTGCCTCCGAGAGCCGGGCCTCCACCCGCTTCACGGACAGGTTGCAGCGTTGGGCGATCTCCACATTAGAGAGACCACTGAACCGGCTCAAGACAAAGACGTCCCGGATCGGCTCCGGCAGTGCCAGGATCGCCTGCTCCAGCAGCACGGCTTGTTCCGCCTCCGGTAGAACGGTGGCCGGCGGCGCAAATACAAAGTTCGGCGACGCCCGCCGCCGTGCCTCTTCGACCGCAACGCGGATCGCGATCTTGGCCAGGAACGCCTTGGGCCTTTGAACCACTGACCCAGCGGCGAGGGCTCGCGCGATTGCCTCCTGCACGAGATCTTCGGCGACTTGAAAGCCAAAGCGGCGGGCCAAAAAACGATGCAGCCAGGCTCGCGTAGACGCCGCGTACAGGCTGTCCTGCCCAGCATCGGTTGGCAGTTCCGAAGAGCTCAAGCGCGTTGCCCAGGGTTAGCCACAAGCCGAAGCAGATTCTACCATTGCACACTGTCAGTGTGTAGAGTCGCGGTCTCCGCCCGGCAACATTCCCGGGGTGCCCGCTGACCCCGAACTGTTGAGCTTAGGCCGCCGGGTCCGCGCGTGCCGTAAGGCCAGTGGACTAAGCCAGGAGAAGCTCGCGGAACTCGCTGGTCTGCACCGAAACTACGTTGGCTTCATTGAGCGCGGAGAGCGAAACGCCAACGTAAAGACGCTGTTCGCCCTTGCGCGGGCCCTGCGCGTGGCGCCTGTCGAATTCTGGGTTTTTGATTAGTCGACTGGTGACTCCAAGGCGAAGTTCCGAAGGTCCGCTAGTTGGCGCCAGGCCTAAGCGTCGGTGGCCAAGGCGAAGTTCTTGACTCGCCACCCGTCAGGGGTTCGGTCCGGCGTGGCGCGAAGTGAAGAACGCGTGCGGCGGCACGGATATCGCGCACGCTGTCTTGGCCTCAAGGCCTTCGTGTTCGATCCGCGTGCGGCTCGCCAGGCTGCCGACAAGGCTCTGGTGGCAGCCAGGCCACCGAGCCCGCAGGCGCAATCAGGCTATTTCGACGGCCTGACAACCGGCGACGCCTTCTGGTCCAGCGGCGATAGCGCCTTTCAGGCGGAGTACACCCTCTATGCCGCGGAGGAGCACCAGCTCCTCGACAAGAGAACGTCGGCGGCCTTTGTGGCGTTCAAGGCTGCAGCCGAGCCGCTGCACCACTTCGCAGGCCAGCACTTCGACTGGTTCCTCGCCCACCAGGTCAACTACCCAGACCACCGGTACTGCCTGGCGCCGCACCTGAACGTGGACCGCGGCCTTCCTGCGCCGAATGCTCAGAAGGAGGCGGAGTACGCCGCACTCCAGGCGGAGCTGGACGCCCGCGTGAAGGCGGCTAGGAACGCCTATGCGGAGTTTGTCACCCGGCTGCGCGCGCTGGCGCACATCTGAGGGCCGGCAAAGGAAAGGCCGCCGGGACGATGCCGCGGCGGCCTCAAGTCGGGGAGGATCGGCCGTCCCGGCTGACCCTCGCTACACGCACTCGTAGAGCGCCAGCAGGTTGTCGTTCCACTTACCGTCGGCGTAGGTCCGCAGGTACTTCCCATGCGGCCCGTTCACGACGCCCACGTTGCCGCGGTTGCCGCGGACGAGGGTGTAGAAAGTGTTCGCGCCGGCCTCGATGGAGGCGATCACCTGGGCGCGGGTCCACTTCCAGCCGTCGCCGCCGAGGTGGGTGATCCCCTCGTGCGTGGCGTCGCGCGGCTGCTTGTTGATGCACTTCACTTGGACGTCAGCCATGGCTTTCTCCTGGGTCTGGCTGAGGAGCGCGCGGCCTACCAGGGCCGGGGGCGCGGAAAGGGGCTGGGGCTCGGAGGCCGCGGCGGCGCGTACGGGGTGTAGGGCGGTCGCGGGTCCGGCCGGGGCCAGGCGGGATAGTCGGGCATTGCGATGTCTCCATCTTGCTGAGCTCGGGCCGGCATGGGGCCGGCCCATAGCGAAAAGGGCCGCGCCAGGTGGCGCGGCCCTTGTCGATCACCCCTTCGGCGGGAAGGGGTCGTTGCCGTAGGAGCTGTCTCTTATACACATCTCC
>NZ_LSJI01000072.1 GCF_001557235.1 Phenylobacterium sp. CCH9-H3
GCCTGCCGCGCTGAGCGTCTACCGTATTTCTGCGGCCCGATAATGCACTGAGGCCATCCCCGGATGGAACTCGGCGACGTTCCAGTCGAACTTCGGCGCGGGACGCCCGTCTCTGCCGCTGCTCCAGGGCGGCAACCCCGACCTTGGTCCCGAAACCGCGCACACTTACCAATATGGTGTCGTGGTTCAGCCGCGTTGGATTCCGGGGCTCCAGATCTCGGTGGACTTCTTCAAGTACAACATCGACGGGCAGGTCGGCTCGATCCCGATCAACACGCTGCTTAACCAGCTCTGCTACGATGATGCGACCACGCCGTACGCTTCTAACCCGTACTGCGCGCAAATCCGTCGCGACCCCACCGGAACCGGCGGCAGCGGCATCGTCGGGGGCGTGTCTGAGGTCGTCCTCGTCCAGCAGAACGTGGCCAAGGTAAAGGTCGAGGGCTACGACTACTCGATCGCCTATGGCTTCCGCACCGAGGACCTGTTCGGCCAGGACTACGGCGACATCGCGTTGCGCCTTGACGCCACGTGGATGTACCAATTCCAGCTGCAGGGCCTGCCCGGCCAGGCGTTCACCCAACTCGCGAACACCATCAACAACGCGACGCCGGAATGGCGGGCCACCGGCTCCATTCGCTGGAGCAAGGATAAGCTGTCGCTGACCTGGAGCACCATCTGGATCGACTCCATGATCGCGAACAACGCGTTCCAGCCGAGCCAGCTCGACCCGTACTACACGGGCGACTACTACCGGCATGATATGCGGGTGTCCTATAAGTACAGCGACGAGCTGTCCTTCCGCGCCGGTGTGCTCAACGTGTTCGACCGCTATCCGCCGAAGATCTCGGACAATCAGATCTTCAGTGGTACGAGCGTGGGTGCATCGCAGTACGACAACCGCGGGCGCTTCTTCTTTGTCGGCGCGAACATGAACTTCTAGAACTCATGGAACGGCCGGCGCCTTCGGACGCCGGCCGATTCAAGATCGATGCAGGAATAAGCCGCCGGGTCCGCCCGGCGGCTCTTTTCATTTGCGACCACCGGAGATTGACGCCCCTCGCGGAGCAACCTAGCCCCGTCTCTGAACCGAGCTCTGGGGCAGATCGCGATGCGCATCCTGGTGGGAACGCCGACCTACAACGGCCAGCTCACAACCCACTACACCGGCGCGTTGCTGTCGTTGTGGGAAGCCTTTCCAGGGCAGCTCGACTGGAAGACCACCAGTGGCACCCTCCTGGCCTGGGCGCGCAACACCCTGGCCAGCCTCGTCCTGGAGTCCGACCACACCCACCTGCTCTTCATCGACTCCGACATCGACTACCCGCCCGATCTGATCCGCCGGATGGTGGAATTCGACGCCCCGATTGTCTCCGCGGTCTGCCCTCACCGCGTTCTCGACATCCCCCGGTTCCACGCCATGTCGCGCCAGTTCGACGAGCCGGTGGCCGCCTGGGCCCGCTCGCTGAGCTTCGTCATGGAGCTTGAGCAGCCGCCGGTGGAGAAGAACGGGTTCTATCGCGCGAGGCGTACCGGCACAGGCCTGATGCTCATCAAGCGCGAGGTGTTCGAGACCCTTCGTGACGCCCACCCCGAACTCTATCGCCCGGCGGCAGGCACCTACTACGAGCACCAGCGCCTGACGAACGTCCTGCAGTGCTTCGACCCCGCCTACGACGAGGGTGGCGTCAGCATGGGCGAAGACGTCTCGTTCGCCCGCCGCTGGCAGGCGACGGGCGGCGAGATCTGGGTGGTGTTCGACGACACTGTAGGCCACGTGGGCCCGTTCGTGTTCCGGGCCAGGCCTTGATAGGGCCGCCTATTCCGCCGGCTGCAGCGTCTTCTTCACCACGGCCCCGGCCAGCCGGCTCATGATGATCTCCTCGGCCTCGCGGACGATGCGGTGGATCAGCTCGGCGCAGGTGGGGATGTCGTGGATCAGGCCCTGGACTTGGCCCGCCGACCAGATGCCGTAGTCGGGATCGCCGGCCTCGTAGACCACCTTGCCGCGGGCCCCGGCCACCAGGTCCTTCACGTCCTCGAACTTGGCGCCGCCGGCCCGCTCGATCCGCACGACCTCGTCGCTGACCGCGTTCTTCGCCACGCGGGCGGTGTTGTGCATGGTGCGGAAGATCAGGTTGGTCTGGCGCTCGTCGTTGGCGACGATCTGCTCCTTCACCTTCTGGTGGATCGGGCTCTCGACCGTGGCCATGAAGCGGGTGCCCATGTTGACGCCCTCGGCCCCCAGGGCCAGGGCCGCCACCAGGCCGCGCGCATCGCCGAAGCCGCCCGAGGCGATCATCGGGATCTTCACCTTGTCGGCCGCCGCCGGGATCAGGATCAGGCCGCCCACGTCGTCCTCCCCCGGGTGACCGGCGCACTCCAGGCCGTCGATGGAGATGGCGTCCACGCCCATCCGCTCGGCCGACAGGGCGTGGCGGACGGCGGTGCACTTGTGGATCACCTTCACGCCATGGGCCTTGAAGTGGTCGACATGCTCCTGCGGCTTGTAGCCAGCCGTCTCGACGATCTTCACGCCCATGTCGATGATCGCCTGACGGTACTCGGCATAGGGCGGCGGAGTGATCGCCGGCAGGATGGTCAGGTTCACGCCGAACGGCTTGTCGGTCAGCTTGCGGGCCTTCTCGATCTCGCGGCGCAGGTCGTCGGGCGTCGGCTGAGTCAGGGCGGTGATGAAGCCCAGGCCGCCGGCGTTGGCCACGGCGGCCACCAGCTCGGCCCGGCCCACCCACTGC
>NZ_LSJI01000073.1 GCF_001557235.1 Phenylobacterium sp. CCH9-H3
GGCAGACCGCCCAGCCCCCGTCTTTACCTCCCCGCAAAGCGGCGGGAGGTAAAGACGGGGGCTGGGCGGTCTGCCATCAATCCATGGGCGGGGTTTGCCTTGGGGTCCGGCGATCTCAAAGAGTGGCCGGAGGCCCGCCGGGGGGGCGGCGACGCCTGGAGGCTCGCCTACCGGCGCTCCTCTCCAGCCGCATATCTGTTGATGTCGGCGACGGCGGCGAGGAATGCGCTGCGGATCTCTGTCTGTGAGTACCCCTGGTCCCAGAACTCGGTCATCAGCGCGTTGACGACATCGTCCAGGGCATGGGCGCTTACCGCCGCCTTCATGTCCGTGAGATGCCGGCAACGGGCGGCCAGGTCAGCGGCGACGGCGTAGGCGGCGAAGCGGGCGCGCTCCTCGGGGGTCAGATCGTCTAGCTCGTCCGCCGGCATCTGTGCGTCCAGTCGTTAGGTTTTGTGGACACGATATCTCATCCGCGCGGTTGCGGCGCACTAGGCGCGGCTCGCCCCCTCCATCCCCCGCTCTTCGGCCTGCGGCCTCGGCGGGCGGTCCCCCTCCCAGCGCTTTGCGGGGGGAGGTGAAGGCGCGGGGGCTTCGTCGGACGACGGCCAGCCAATTAACCACACACCGCCAGGGTGACCGGCGAGCCAGGGCAATCTCACGTCCGACTCCAGATCGGACCTTGGAAGTTGGAGAGGGGTGGATTTCGGACCTTGTCGCAAGGGCGATGAAATCGAAGGTTGCGCCCCGGAGCTTCGTGCTGAAGCTTGCTCCGTACTGATGGAGACCGCGCGTGCCTCAATCCGCCTGGAGACTGCCGTTCAGCGGAACGAACATCGCCGTACTCGCCGACTGCCATATCCACGAAGGCGGCCCAGGATTTCCTGCAGCACTTTTCCCGCGCCTACAGGGCGCCGACCTGATCGTCACACTGGGCGATATGGGTGAGCGGTCTGGGCTCGATCAGCTTGAAGCAATCGCCCCTGTGCTGGGCGTTCGCGGGAACGATGACGACGACGACATGCGGACGCGCCGCAGGTTGCTTGCCCTGGAGGGCGACGGCTACCGGATTGGCTGCGTGTTCGATGCCAAGGCGGCCGGACTGGCCGATGAAGTTGATCCTTTTGTAGCCGCAGAGGACGCCGTCCAAACCTGTCAGCGACTATTCGGCGGACCGCTCAACATCTTACTTCACGCGGCGACACACCGGGCCGACGAAGCCCGCTTTGGTGCAAGCGGTTCTGCCCTCAACCCCGGGAGCGCCGTATCGCCGGCAGAAGGCTCTCGCCCCAGCATCCTCCGGCTCAAGGTCGCTGCCGAAGGCTGCTACGGCCAGGTCGTCTGGGTGGCCTAATGCGACGCACTCAAGGTCGCCTCAGGGTCGAAAGCCGGCATCGGGGCGCGCGGCCCGGATAAGGCCCCCCGCGGGGCGGCGCGCCCGGCGGGCGTCGTCCTTGACAGCGCCGGACCCAAGGCTCGCATCAACCATGGATTTCAGGGCGGGGCGTATCCCCGGTGGGGATGTCTGCGCTGACGGGGAATTGGCGCCGGACGGTTGCCTCCTGGCGACGGGGCCAATCCGGATAGGCGGCGCCTAGCCGATGTTTCCCTTGCGGGCGGAGTCCGGCCAGACGCGCGCCGCGGGCGGGCTGGTGCGGCGTTCGAACGATAGGGGGTTCAGGTCCGCAACCAGGGTCGGGGCGGGCGGGACCTGTCCGGCGGCGAGGCGCAGGCGGAAGAGCTTTCCGTCCTGGGAATAGAGCGTGTCCCCCAAGCCGTCGACGTCGGCCCAGTCGATACGGCCGAGGTCGGCCAGGACGTCGGCGCCGGAAACGATCTGAGCGGTTTCGACGTACCAGCGGCCGTCGCGCTCCCTTATCCCGTGGAGGGACGTCTGCAGGAAGGGTCCGCCCTTGCGGAGGGGCTTCTGCATCACCCAGGGCCGGTCGAAGGTCACCCACACCGCGGGCGGCTCGGCGTCAGGATCGCGAGGCGCCTCCTGGCCGGGGCTGCCTTCCGCGGCGAGCCGCCAGCCGTCGCGGTGCTGGCGCATCGCGTGAATGGGATCGTCCTCGCCCCAGCCGGAACCAGGTCCGAGCGGCTGCACGCGGAACCCCTTGGGCAGCGGGTCGCATTCGGGCGCGAGGCGCATCTCGTCGCCGCCGACGCCACGGGAGTGCTCGCTGAGCGGCGGCCGGTGGTTGAGGGCGAGCGAGCGGGACGTGGAGAAGAGCCCGCCGCCGCCCCAGCCGTCGCCCTTCGGCCAGAACGCGAGGGCCGTGAAGTAGGGCGGGCGTTAGATGGCGGTCCAGCTTCGATAGGGGCCCTGCCGGTAGCCTGCAAAGTAGACGAACAGGTCGCCGTCGGGCGAGAGGTCGCAACGGCGCTCGTAGATGCGGCCGCGAAACCACTGGCCCGGGGTCAGGGTGTCGGTGTCGAGGTCCCAGCTGAGCAGCAGGACGCTTCGGCTGGGGCCGCGCCGCAGGACCACGGCTTTGCGTGCGTTGCGCGCCAGGATCGCGGTGACGCGCGCGGGCGGTCGTGGGCGGGGGGCGGCGGTTGTCATGGCCGGAGACTGTGAGGCCGCCGCTTAACTTGGGGTTGCACGCGATGGTTAGCGCTCGCGAGCCGGCGGTTCGCCCCCTCCACCCCCCGCTCTCCGGCCTGTCTCTTATACACATCTCCGAGCCCACGAGAC
>NZ_LSJI01000074.1 GCF_001557235.1 Phenylobacterium sp. CCH9-H3
CAGCCCGCCGCCGCACCACGACATCTATTCGATCGAGGACCTGGCCCAGCTCATCTACGACCTGAAGCAGATCAATCCCGACGCCCGGGTGACGGTGAAGCTGGTGTCGATGACCGGTATCGGCGCCATCGCCGCCGGCGTGGCCAAGGCCAAGGCGGACGTGATCCTGATCTCCGGCAACGTCGGCGGCACCGGCGCCTCGCCCCAGACCTCGATCAAGCACGCGGGCGGGCCGTGGGAGATGGGCCTGTCCGAGGCCCACCAGGTGCTGACCTTGAACAACCTGCGCCACTTCGTGCGGCTGCGGGCCGACGGCGGCATCCGCACGGGGCGCGACGTGGTGATCGCGGCCATGCTGGGCGCCGAGGAGTTCGGGATCGGGACGGCCAGCCTGATCGCCATGGGCTGCATCATGGTGCGCCAATGCCACTCGAACACCTGCCCCGTGGGGGTCTGCACCCAGGACGAGGCCCTGCGCGCCAAGTTCGCCGGCACGCCCGAGAAGGTGATCAACCTCTTCACCTTCATCGCCGAGGAGGTCCGCGAGATCCTGGCCCGGATCGGCGCGCGGTCGCTGCAGGACGTGGTGGGCCGCACCGACCTGCTCATGCAGGTGAGCCGCGGCGGCGAGCATCTGGACGACCTGGACCTGAACCCGCTGCTGGTGAAGGCCGATCCCGGCGCCAACAAGCCCTATTGCACCGTGGCCGGCCGCAACGAGGTGCCCGACACGCTCGACGCCCAGATCGTCCGCGACGCCGCGCCCCTGCTGGAGCGCGGGGAGAAGATGCAGCTCACCTACACGGTGCAGAACACGGCGCGCGCCATCGGCACGCGGACGTCCTCGCACATGGTGCGCAAGTTCGGCATGGACGGCCTGCAGCCCGGCCACCTGACGGTCCAGCTCAAGGGCTCGGCCGGCCAGAGCCTGGGCGCGTTCGCGGTGCAGGGCCTCAGGCTAGAGGTGACCGGCGAGGCCAACGACTACGTGGGCAAGGGACTGTCGGGCGCCACCATCGTGATCCGCCCGGCGCCGCAGCTGGCCCAGCCGCACCGCAACGCCATCCTCGGCAACACGGTGCTGTACGGGGCGACTTCGGGGCGGCTGTTCGCGGCGGGCCTGGCGGGTGAGCGGTTCGGCGTGCGGAACTCCGGCGCCACGGCGGTGATCGAGGGCTGTGGGGCGAACGGGCTGGAGTACATGACCGGCGGGACGGCGGTGATCCTGGGGCCGGTGGGCTTCAACTTCGCGGCCGGCATGACCGGCGGCATGGCCTTCGTCTACGACCCGGAGGGCGCCTTCCACCGGCAGCTGAACGCCGAGAGCGTGGTCACCTGCCGGCCCGAAAGCGCGCACTGGCAGGGCGTGCTGAAGGCGCTGGTGGAGGAGCACCACCGCGAGACCGGCTCGGCCCTGGCCGGCGATCTGCTGCGCAACTGGGATGTGGCGGTGGGGCGCTTCTGGCAGGTCTGCCCGAAGGAGATGGTCGGCCGGCTGGACCACGTGCTCGACGCGGAAGAGCGGGTCCACGAGCGGGCTTGAGCGTTGGGGATGAAAGCCCCCTCTCGCTTCGCGAGCTCCCCCAAAAGGGGGAGCACCTAATCGTCAGGTCCTCCCCCTCTGGGGGAGGTCCAGCGGCGCACCGCGCCGATGGGGCGGGGGTTCGCGGACTGGGCGTCCATGACGTGCTCCTCGCCCACGGCATTCAGGATCCAGCCCGTGGCGGCGTTGACGTCTTCGAGGACCGTGGAGGCCGGGATGCGGAGGGTGCGGACACCTTGGGCGAGAAGCCAGGCGTCGCGGCGGGCGTCACGATCAGGGCGATCGCCGAAGCCGTGGCCTTGGCCGTCGACTTCGACCGCCAGGCGCGCCGCGTGGCAGTAAAAGTCCAGGATATAGGGGCCGATCGGGTGTTGGCGGCGGAAGTGGAGGCCGGCCAGTTTGCGGCTCTTGATCGCCCGCCACAGGACGACTTCGGGGAGGTTCATCGCGCGGCGGTAGAAGGCGGCGCGGTCGCGGACTGGGCGGGGCGCGGACATGCGTGGAGCATGATGCGAACATAGCAGGAACACAAGCCGTGGATGAAAGCCCCCTCTCGCTTCGCGAGCTCCCCCAAAGGGGGAGCACCCCGGTCAGCGTCAGGTCTTCCCCCCTGGAGGGGGTCCCGAAGGGGGCTAACGCTCGAAGCGAAAGCTCCTACCGCCTCGCAAGCGCCCGAACTTCCACGCTTTCAGGCTCCGGCCCCACGTACCGCGCCCGGGGTCGGATGAGGCTGTCGGTCTGGCCCTGTTCGATGGCGTGGGCGATCCAGCCGGCGCAGCGGGCGACGCTGAAGAGGGCGAAGGGGGCGTCGGGGGGGAGCCGGAGCGCCTGGCTGGCGGCGATGAGGGCGAAGTCGACGTTGGGGTCCAGGCCCGTGACCGCCTTCACCGCGGCCTGCAGTCGGGCGAGTTCGGGCGGCGGGGCGAAGCGGTCCAGGAGGGCCGCGGCCCGGGGATCGCCGTCGGGATAGAGGTTGTGGCCGAAGCCCGGCAGGGCGCGGTCGTCGGTGAGGCGGCCGGCGATGGCCTCGCGCGGACCCGCCTGGGCCGCCTCGGCGGCGAACTTGAGCACCGCGGCGGTGGCGCCGCCGTGGCGCGGGCCGGACAGGGTGGCGAGCCCGGCGAGGGCGGCCGCCGCCAGGGAGGCCCCGGTGGAGGCCGCGACCCGGGCGGCGAAGGCCGAGGCGTTGAGCTCGTGGTCGGCGACCAGCACCAGGATGCGGCGGATCAGGTCGGCGCCGGGACCGCCCGGCCCCTGCCCCCAGGCCATGGCCAGCCGGTTGTGGATGGCGCCGCCACCCACCTCGCCCGCGATGGCGTCGGTCAGGACGTCCAGCAGGGTCGCCGCCTCCACCGCCAGGGCCAGGGGCGCGCGGCCGCGGGCGGGCGGATCGGCCGCGGCGCGCAGCGCCAGGGCCAGGTAGCCTCGCGTCCGCATGTCGGGCCCCGCGGGGGGCAGGGGCCTGTCAGTGCGCTTCAGCGCCGCCCCGTGGCCGCCGCGCAGGAGCCGCGCCACCGATTCCAGCGTCTCGGTCTCGGCCAGGCGGATGCCGTCACGCCCCCGGTAGTAGAGCCGCCCGCCGCTGACCGTGGTGATGGCCGACGCGAGAACCGGCTCGCCCCAGGAAATGGCGCCCGCCGCCACGTCGGAGATCTTGCGGCTGCGGGACTTGCGCTCGGCCAGGGCCGCGATGTCGGCGGCCCGGTAGAGGCTGCGGCGCGGATCGCCGGGGTCGGGGCGGACGCTGACCCGGCCCCGGCTGACATACGCGTAGAGCGTCTGGGCGCGCACGCTCAGCCGCGCCTGGGCTTCTTCGGCGGGGATCCAGTCGGCGGATGGCATATATTGATCATATTGATCAATCTTGATCTTTCAGTCCAGCAGGCATTTCTGAAGTTCAGACAATGAATTGGAGAGCTGAAATGTCCGATGGATTGGAAGGCGTCGTGGCGGCCGAGACCGTGCTGAGCGAGGTGGACGGCGCGAACGGCCGGCTGATCATCCGCGGCCGATCGCTCGACGAACTTGCCGGGCGCACGACCTTCGAGGACGTGGTCGGCCTGCTGTTCGGTGGGTTCTATCCCGATCTGCCCGCCGACATCTGGGCGGCGCTGGGTCGAGCCCGGGCCGAGGTGTTCGCCGAGGTCTCGGCCCTGGACACCGGCCTCCTGGACCGCACGCCCATCGAGGCCATGCGCGCCCTGACCGCCCGGCTGGCCGATGGCGACGATGCGCGAACGGCCTTCCGCCTCCTGGCGGCTCCGGCGGTGTTCACGGCGGCCGTGGTCCGCGCCCAAGCCGGCGCCGCGCCGGTGGAGCCCGACCCAACCCTGCGCCACAGCGTCGACATCCTGCGCATGCTGCGCGGCGCGCACCCGTCCAAGGCCGAGGCCGACGCGCTGGACACCTACCTCGTCACCGTCAGCGACCACGGGCTGAACGCCTCGACCTTCGCCGCCCGGGTGGTGGCGTCCACGCGGGCGGGCCTCACCTCCGCGGTGCTGGCGGGCATCAGCGCCCTGAAGGGTCCGCTGCACGGCGGGGCGCCGGGGCCGGTGATCGAGATGCTGGACGAGATCGGCGAGCCCGCGAACGCCCGGGCCTGGATCGAGGCGGCCCTTGGCCGGGGCGACCGGCTGATGGGCTTCGGCCACCGCATCTACAAGGTGCGCGACCCGCGGGCGGACGCCTTGAAGACGGCGGTCCGGTGGCTGGATGCACGGCAGGGCCGGCTGGAGTTCGCCGAGGCGGTGGAGGCCGCCGCCCTGGCGATCCTGCGCGAGCACAAGCCGGACCGGTCGCTTGAGACCAACGTGGAGTTCTATACGGCGCTGCTTTTGGAGGCATTGGACTTCCCGCCCAGCGCGTTCACCTGCGTGTTCGCCATGGGGCGGGTGGCCGGTTGGCTGGCCCACGCGCGCGAACAGCTCGCCGGCGGGCGGCTGATCCGGCCGGCCAGCGTCTATGTGGGGCCGGCGCCCCGCAAGGCGGCGTAGGGGGCTTGCGAGTCGTTAGCGCTGGCGGCGCGTATCGCCCGCGCTAACTAGGAGCCATGGCCGAGCCCGCCCGCCTCACCGCCGCCGAGACCGCCGTCCTGACCCGGCGCGTGACGATGCTGTCGGTGGCGACGGCGGCGGTGCTGGTGACCCTCAAGCTGGCGGCCTGGATCGTCTCGGGCTCCACCGCCATGCTGGCCTCCATGGCGGACTCCGGGCTGGACCTCGTGGCCTCGCTGGCGACCGCCTTCGCCGTTCGCTACGCGGTGGCTCCGCCGGACGCCGAGCATCGGTTCGGGCATGGCAAGGCCGAGGCCTTCGCCAGCCTGCTGCAGGCGGGGCTGGTGTTCGCCTCGGCCGCCCTGATCGCCCGCGAGGCGGTGAGCGACTTCTTGGACCCACATCCGTTGCGACAGGAAGGCTGGGCGGTGGCGGTGATGGCGGTCTCGACCCTGCTGACGGGCGCCCTGATCACGGCCCAGACCCGCGTGCTGCGCAGGACGGCGTCGGTGGCCGTCTCCGGCGACCGGGCGCACTATGCGACGGACCTGGCGTCCAATCTCGTCGCCCTGGTCGGGATCGCCGCCTCGGCCTGGCTGGGGATCAACGGCCTGGACGCGGCGGCGGCGCTGGTGATCGCCGCCCTGCTGCTGTGGGGCGCCGTGGGCGTGTTCCGCGAGGCGTCCGGCCAGCTGATGGACCGGGAGCTGCCGGATGAGGAACGCGCCCAGATCGTGGCCCTGGCGACGGAGGATCCGCGCCTGACCGATGTGCACCAGCTGCGCACCCGCGCCTCGGGCCCCTATGTCCACATCCAGATGCACGCCGACCTCGACCCGCAGCTGACCCTGGAGGCGGCGCACGCGGTGATCGTGGCGGCGGAGAAGCGGATCCTGGCCGCCTTCCCGGCCGCCGACATCATCATCCACGCCGATCCGCGCGGCCGGGCGGAACCGCATGGCGGAGCGTTCGCTGAATCCTAGAGGCCCGCCAACGCAGTAAACGCGCCCTTAAGATCGAGGTCGTCTGTTGACCTCCCACCGATTCGCGTATGAGGCGCGGCCCTTTCCGTACATGCCCTGATGACCGTCGAACGCACTCTCCACCACTTCCCGCTCGACCCGGCCTCGCGCCAGGTGCGCCTGGCGCTGGGCGAGAAGCGGTTGGCGTTCGCGGAGGTGTCGGTGCGCTACTGGGAGCGGCCGCGGGAGCTGACCAAGCTGAATCCGTCGGGCATGGTCCCCGTACTCGTAGAGGCCGAGGCCGGGCGCGCGCCGCTGGTGCTTTGCGAGCCGCTGGCCATCGTGGGTCACCTGGAGGACGCCTATCCCGACCCGCCGCTGCTGGCGCCGGACCCGGCCGAGCGGGCCGAGGCGCGGCGGCTGGTCACCTGGTTCGAGCGCAAGTTCGAGTTCGAGGCCTCGGGCTACATCCTGCACGAGAAGATCGAGAAGCGGCTCCTGGGCCTGGGCGCGCCGCAACTGGCCAACCTGCGCCAGGGCAAGGAGGCGCTGAAGACCCACCTCTTCATGCTGGACGACCTGCTGCAAGCGCGGGAGTGGCTCGCCGGCAAGCGGCTGTCGCTGGCCGACTTCGCGGCGGCGGCGCATTTCTCGGTGATCGACTATTTCGGCGACATGCCGTGGCGCGAGTTCCCGGCCGTGAAGACGTGGTACATGAAGCTGAAGTCCCGGCCCGCGTTCCGGCCGCTGCTCAACGACCGCTGGCCGGGCCTGCACCCCGCCGGGCACTATGACGACCTCGACTTCTGAAGCGCCCGAAGACCTGATCCGCGCCGAGGCGGCTGCGCTCGGCTTCGACCTCTGCCGCTTCACCGACATCGACGAGGCCTGGCCGGCGGCGGAGCGGCTGGCGGCGTTCGTGGACGCGGGCCATCACGGCGAGATGGCCTGGATGGCCGAGACACTGGCGCGGCGCCGGCATCCGCGAGCCATGTGGGATGGCGCCCGCTCGGCCGTCGTGCTCGGAGTGAACTACGGCCCGCGCCACGATCCTCTTGAGGTGCTGGCCCATCCGGACCAGGGCGCGATCAGCGTCTATGCCCAGGGCGACGATTACCACGAGGTGATCAAGGCGCGGCTGAAGGCGCTGGCGCGCTGGATGGTGGCCCGGCTCGGCGGCGAGCTGAAGGTGTTCGTCGACACCGCGCCCCTGCTGGAGAAGCCGCTGGCGGCGCGGGCGGGCCTGGGCTGGCAGGGCAAGCACACCAACCTGGTCAGCCGTGAGTACGGGTCCTGGCTGTTCCTGGGCTCGATCCTGACGACGCTGGAGCTCAGGCCCGACGCGCTGGAGATGGCCGGCTGCGGAAGCTGCCAGGCCTGCCTCGACGTCTGCCCGACCAACGCCTTCCCAGCGCCGTACCAGCTGGATGCCCGGCGCTGCATCTCGTACCTGACCATCGAGCTGAAGGGGCCGATCCCGCGCGAGTTCCGCGCGGCGCTGGGCAACCGCATCTACGGCTGCGACGACTGCCTCGCTGTGTGCCCCTGGAACAAGTTCGCGCAAGCCGGGCGCGAACAGACGCTGGCGGCCCGGGCGGCCCTGACCGCGCCGTCCCTGGCCGAGCTGGCGCGGCTGGACGATGCGGCGTTCCGGACGCTGTTCTCGAAGAACCCCGTGAAGCGCATCGGTCGCGACCGTTTCGTCCGCAACGTGCTGTACGCCATCGGCAACTCCGGCGACCCGGCGCTCGCCGCCGAAGCCCGGCGGCTGCTGGACGACCCTTCGCCGCTGGTGCGCGGCGCCGCCGTCTGGGCGCTGTCCCGGCTGGTGGACCCGGCGAGCTTTGCGGCGCTGCGGACGGGACGGGCCGCCGCGGAGGCCGATCCCGACGTGGCCCAAGAATGGGCCGCCTAGAAGCTGACCGGACCCAGGTCCTTCAGGCGCGGGAGCTTGGTGTCCTTGTCGGAGAGCAGCGGCTCGCCGTCCAGGGGCCAGGGAATGCCCAGGTCCGCGTCGTTCCAGATGATCCCGCCCTCGTCGCCCGGCGAGTAGGGCGCGTCGACCTTATAGAAGATCTCGCACTCTGCGGTCAGGGTGCAGTAGCCGTGGGCGAAGCCGCGGGGCACCCAGAGCTGCTCGCCACCCTCGGCGGTCAGCTCGGCGCTGACCCATTGGCCGTAGGTGGCCGAGCCCGGCCGCACATCCACCGCCACGTCGAAGATCGCGCCCCGTAGCGCCCGGATCAGCTTGCCCTGCGCATTCGGGGATTTCTGGAAGTGCAGGCCGCGGATGATCCCCTTGATGGAGCTGAAGGCCTGGTTGTCCTGGACGAACGTGGTGTCGGCCACGGTGCCGGCCAGGGCCTTCTGGCTCCAGGTCTCTGAGAACCAGCCCCGCGCATCGCCATGGCGCTTCGGCGTGATAAGCAGGACGTCGGGGATGGCGAGCGGCGTGATCGTCATGGGCTTCCGGATCGTGTGGGATGTAGCTGTCGCATGGCGCAGCAGGATGACGAAGACAAGGCCGAACACCCGCCGCAGGTGACCGTCTGCGTGATCGCCTACAACTCCGGGCCGACGCTGCGCACCTGCCTGCAGCGTCTGGGCGCCCAGACGTTCCGCGATTTCGAAGCCCTGGTGATCGACAACGATTCGCCCGATCCGGGCGATGCGGCGATCACGGCGGAGTTTCCGTGGGTGCGGCTGATCCGCAATGCGAAGAACCTGGGCTTCACCGGCGCCGGCAACCAGGGCGCCCGCGAGGGTCGCGGCCGCTGGTACGTGCTGCTCAACCCAGACGCCTATGCCGAACCCGACTGGCTGGCGAAGCTGGTCGCGGCGGCGCAGCGCCATCCCCGCGTTTCCTCCTTCACCTCGCGCCAGATGGTGGAGGGCGAGCCGGGGCTGCTGGACGGGCTGGGCGATGTGATGAGCATCACCGGCATCCCCTATCGCGGCGGCTATCTGAACCCGGACCAGGGCCAGGCGCGCGAAGGCGAGGTGTTCAGTCCCTGCGGCGCGGCGATGATGATCGACCGTCGGCTGTTCCTGGACCTGGGCGGCTTCGACGAGGACTTCTTCTGCTACGGCGAGGACGTGGACCTGGGCTATCGCCTGCAGCTCGCCGGCGAGCCGACCCTGCTGGTCCCCGACGCCACCATCCACCACGTGGGCTCGGCTTCGTCAGGCGGCCGCAAATCGGAGTTCGCGGTGTTTCACGGCACGCGCAACCGCTTCTGGGTGCTGTTCAAGAACACCCCGGCCGTCCTGCTGCCGCTGGTGGTTCCGCTGCACTTGGCGTCGCTGGTGCTGATCTACCTGAAGAAGGACAACCGCCCGCACATTCGCCTGATCCTGCGGGCCGTGGCGGCGGCTTTCGCCGGGGCGCCGAAGATGTTCCGCACGCGAGCCGCGGTGCAGAAGCGGCGGAAGGCGAGCCTGGCGCAGGTGGCGGGGGCGATGACCTGGAACCCGAAGGACCTCTCAGGCCGCCGCCCGGTGATCCGACCGCTCAGGCCCTCGGCCCGCCCTTCCGCCTGACGCCTGGCAGCGTCGGGAGCCGCCCCGCGCCTACCAGGGCTCGTGGAAGGGACGCACCTCGGCCAGGAAGGACCAGGCGTCGCGCGGCTGGTGCGCGAGGTGGAAGATCTCCGCGGCGATCGAGGCGGGTTGGATGAAGAAGTCGTCCGGCTTGTCCTTCATCATTTCGCGGGCCCAGGGCACGTCGATCACCGCGTCGATCACGAGATAGGCGACGTGCACGCCCTTGGGGCCCAGGTCCCGGGCGAGCGATTCCGCCAGGATGCGCTGCGCGGCCTTGGTCGGTGCGAAGGCCGGGAAGTTGGCGCGCCCGCGCAGGGCCGAGGTGTTGCCGGTGACCATCATCGCGCCCTCGCCGGCGGCGACCATCGCCGGCGTCGTCATCCGCGCGAGGTGCATCAGCGCCATGGCGTTGATCTCGAAATTGCGCTGGAGCGCCGCGGGATCCACCTGGAGATAGGTCCCGAAGGCGCCGCCGACGGCGTTGTGGACCACTACCTTGGGGGCGCCGATCTGGCCGAGCACGCGTTCGAGCGCGGCGACGTCGGTGACGTCGCAGGGACAGGCCACCGAGTCCGGAATTTCCGCCTGAAGGGCCGCCAGCCTGTCGGCGTCGCGGGCCAGCATGGCCACGCGGTAGCCGCCGTCGGCGAACCGGCGAGCGATCGCCGCGCCGGTTCCGGGTCCGACCCCCGTCACCAGGGCCAGCGGTTTGGCTGTCGCGGGCATCACGCCGCCTCCTGCCGCGCCAGGGCGCTACGCACGAAATCGAGCCGATCGTTTCCGAAGAACATCTCTTCGCCCACGAACATGACAGGCGCGCCGAAGACGCCGCGCTCCACGGCCGCCGCGGTGGCCTCATCCAGCGCCTCGTCCAGCGCGGGATCGTCGATCCGCGAAGTCAGGCCCGCGTCGCCGACGCCGGCGCCGTTCAGCACCGCGACGACGTCGGCCGGCGTGGCCAGCGGCGCCGGGATGCCCCAGAAGGCGGTGAAGAGCGCGCCGACCGCCTCGCGCGCCTGGCCCGACTCATCCGCCGCCAGCACCGCGCGGAGCAGGCGGCGGGCGTCGATCCTGCCCATCTCCGGATGCGGCTGAAACGGGACGCCATAGATCGCGACCCAGCGCCGGAGGTCCGCGCCGAGGTAGCGGTTCTTCGGCTTGCAGACGATGCTGGTGGGGACATTGCCCACCTGCTTCATCAGTTCGACGATCTCCAGCGGCCGGTAGGTCACCTCGGCGTCGAGGCGCTCGAGCTGGCTGTTTGCCAGGTAGCTGTAAGGGCTGCGGAAATCGAAAAAGAACTCCAGGCGTCGGGTCATGCGGCGTCTCCCTCGTCAATGCGATTGAGGAGCCCACGGACGATGTCGTCGGCCCCGGGCCCCGGGCGGTATTGGATCTGCTCGCGCGGCACCGTCTGCCCGGTCTCAGGGTCGACAAGCGCCAGCTGCAACTCGCGGCCGGTGCGGCGGTCCACGACCTCTACGGTCGGCGCCCCGTAGCCCGACGCGTCCCAGCGATCGCCCCATTCGCGCAACGCCGTGGTCACCTTCCACAGACCGCGGCCCTTTTCCGTCAGGCGGTACTCGTCGCGCGGCGGCCGGTGCTGGTAGCGCACGCGCTCGACCAATCCGTTTGCCTCAAGATGCTTCAGCCGCGCGGCCAATGTGGTCGTCGGGATTCCCAGGCTGGCCCGCAGGTCGTCGTAGCGGCGCAGACCGAACGCCAGATCGCGCAGCACGAGAATGGCCCACCGGTCCCCGATCGCCTCCAGCGCTCCGGCGATCGAGCAGCGCATCCCTGCGAAGGACTTGGATTTCATGACCTGAACTCTGTTACTCTAATCATTAGAGTGACTCGACGCGAACCCGATGGCAAGGAGAAAGCGCACAGTCGTTCACTTCGCGGCCGCAGGTTCGAAGGGGGCCGAATGATGACGGCTTAGAGATGCGCGGCCCCGAATAGGACCGGCCACGGTGTTCCAGGCTTGTTGGCGACGGCGCGCGGTCACCGCTGGTCGGCGCGACGTTCCCTCTGCGCGAGGAGGCGAAGGCGCATCGGGCTCTCGAGGCACGGTCCGTGGCCGGGAAGATCGTGTTGCTGGCCTGATCTCAATCTGGCCCGTGCGGCAGAGGCATCAGACCCAAGGTGTGGCGGGGTCCTCACCCCTCGCTGGCCCAATCGATCAATCGGCGCATGAAGAGCGCGCCGCGTTGCAGCTGGGCGATCTCCACGTATTCGTCCGGCTGGTGAGCCTGGTCGATGGAGCCGGGGCCGCAGATGACGGTGGAGAAGCCGGCCTGCTGGAACTGGCCGGCCTCGGCGGCGAAGGCGACGACGCGGGGCGGGCCGTTGTCGCCGGCCATGCGGCGGGCGAAGGCTTCGGCCGCGCCGTCCGGCTCGGGCCGGAACGGCGGCACGTTGGTGCGCAGCTCGACCACCACGCCGGCCTCGGGGGCGCGGGCCTTAAGCGCCGCGTCCATCGCCGCGCACTCGGCCAGGAACGGCGCCACGATCTCTTCCGGCGTGCGCGGTCCGGGCGAGCGGACGTCGAAGACGAAGTGGCACTCGCGAGCGATGATGTTGTGAGCCGTGCCGCCATTGACCATGCCGATGGTCAGCGTCGGCCCCTTGGGCGTGAATGGCGAGGCGGGGTCGGCCTCGTCCCACAGGCGCGCCGAGAGCTGGTTCAGCGAGCTCATCAGCTTGACCGCCTCCATCACCGCCGAGACGCCCAGGTGCGGCTGGCTGGAGTGGCACTCGCGGCCGGTGACGGTGACGTGGAAGGTGGCGATGCCCTTGTGGCCGTTCACCGCCTCCATGTTGGTGGGCTCGCCGACCACCACCACCGCCGGCGCGGGGACCTCCCGGCGGATGACCTCGATCATGCTGGGGGCGCCCAGGCAGCCGATCTCCTCGTCGTAGGAGAAGGCCAGGTGCACCGGCTTCTTCGCCACCTTGGCCAATTCCGGCGCGGCGGCCAGGGCCAGGGCCAGGAAGCCCTTCATGTCGCAGGTCCCGCGGCCGTAGAGCCGCTCGCCCTTCTGCGTCAGCTCGAACGGGTTGCTGGTCCAGGGCTGGCCATCCACCGGCACCACGTCGGTATGGCCGGACAGCACGACGCCGCCCGCGATGGCTGGACCGATGGCGGCCATGAGGTTGGACTTGGAGCCGTCCGCGTTCGGCACCCGGCGGTGCGGCACGCCGAGGCCGTCGAGATAGCCCTCGACCCATTCGACGAGTTCGAGGTTCGAGCCGCGCGAGGTGGTGTCGAAGCTGACGAGCTTGGCCAGCAGGGCACGGGCAACGGGATAGAGATCGGCGCTCATCGCCTAGGCATAGCCCTTTCCACTCCCGCTGTGTCACCCCGGTTTTCGCCGAAGGCGGAAGACCGGGACCTCGATGCGTTTCGGTGAAGGAATAGCCAAGGCTGCGCCGCCGCGCGCAGACGGGAGCGCAACAGATCGGGGTCCCGGTCCTTGGCTGCGCCAAAACCGGGATGACATTTGAGGAGGTGCTAGCCCTGCTGGATGCGGCCCGGGCCGGGCAGGACGTCGATGAGCTCGATCTTGAAGATCAGGGGCGAGCCGGGCGGGATCTGGCCGGCCGGGTCGTTGCCGTAGCCCAGGTTCGAGGGGACGTAGAGGATCCACTCGTCGCCGGGGCGCATGAGCTGCAGCGCCTCCTGCCAGCCGGGGATCAGGCCCCGCAGCGGCATGGCGGCGGGCTGGCCGCGCTCGTACGAGCTGTCGAAGACCTGGCCGTCCTCGAGCTTGCCTTCGTAGTGGACTTTCACCTCGTCGGTGAGCTGGGGCTTCAGGCCCGTCTCGGGGCCGGAGCGCACGACCTTGTAGGCCAGGCCGGACGGCAGGACCTTCACGCCCGCTTCCTTGGCGGTCTTGTCCATGAACGCCTTGCTGGCGGCCGATTGTTCGGTCGGGGCCGCGGCCGCATCCTTGCCGGCCTTGGGCTGGCAGGCGGCGAGCGCCAGGGCGGCGGCCAGAAAGGTCAGGGTGCGCTTCATCGTGTCAGGTCCTCAGACGACGCGCGGCGGGTAGCCGCGTTCCCGCAGGGCGTCCATCACCTCCTGGGTGTGCTGGGCGTCGCGGGTCTCGATCATCACGTCGAACTCGGCGCCCTTGGCCGGCACGTCCAGCGCCAGGCGGTTGTGCGCCACCTCGATGATGTTGGCGCCCATCTGGCCGATGATCGCCGAGACATTGGCCAGCAGGCCGGGGCGATCGTCGCCGATGATCCGCAGGCTGACGATCCGGCTTTCGCGCACCAGCTCGCGCGTCAGCACCGAGGCCAGCAGGCGAGTGTCGATGTTGCCGCCGGTGATCACCAGGCCGCACTTCTTGCCGCGGAACCGTTCGGGATAGGCCAGCAGGGCTGCCAGGGACGCCGCGCCGGCGCCCTCCACCACCGTCTTCTCGACATTGCAGTAGAGCGCGATGCCCCGCTCGAAGAACGGCTCCTCGATCAGCAGCACGTCGTCCAGCAGCGGCCGAGCCACGGCATAGCTGAGGTCGCCCACGGCCTTGACGGCGATGCCCTCGGCGATGGTGGCGCCGCCGCCGTTCTGGGCCATCTGGACGCCGCGCATCTTGGCGGTGAACGAGGGGAACATGGCCGGCTCCAGGCCAATCACCTGGATGTCCTGCTTCAGGTGCTTGGCCGCCGTGGCCATGCCGGCGATCAGGCCGCCGCCGCCGATGGGGACCGGCAGGACCTCCAGGTCCGGCACGTCTTCCAGCATCTCCAGGGCCACGGTGCCCTGCCCGGCCATGACGTCCTCGTCGTTGAACGGGTGGACAAAGGTCAGCTCGCGTTCGTCGCAGAGCTTGCGGGCGGTGGCCGAGGCCTCGTCGTAGCCGTCGCCGTCGATCACCACCTCGGCGCCGTGGGCGCGGGTCTGCTGGACCTTCACGAAGGGCGTGCCCTTGGGCATGACGATGGTCACGGGGATGCCCAGCCGGGCGGCGTGATAGGCCAGGCCTTGACTGTGGTTGCCGGCCGAGGCGGCGATCACGCCCCGCGAGCGCACGTTCTCGCCCAGCTGCAGCAGCTTGTTGAGCGCGCCGCGCTCCTTGTAGGCCGCCGTGAACTGGAGGTTCTCGAACTTCACCCACACCTGGGCGCCCGTGATGTCGGACAGGGTCTTGGAGAAGCGGCACGGCGTGCGCTCGATATGACCCTTCAACCGCGCCTGTGCGGCAAGGATATCGTCGAAGGCGAGGGTCATGGGCGCGGCCGGCTGTTCGGAAAGGCGCGCAACCTAACGACGGCAAGGCTCTGCCGCAATGCAGCGGAGCCGGAAGGCCTTAGGCCGCGACCATCGGCCCGGAATCAGGCTTTCTGAAAACTCGCCCCGCCCGCCAGCCGGTATGATCGCCCCCGTGCCCGATCCCCTCACCCGACCCGCCCTGTTCCTCGACCGCGACGGCGTGCTCAACGAGGATCGCGGCTACGTCTATCGCTGGGAGGATTTCCGCTGGATCCCCGGCGCCCGCGAGACGGTGGCGGCGTTCAACCGAGCCGGCTGGCTGGTGATCGTGGTGACGAACCAGTCCGGCGTCGGCCGCGGCTATTATTCCGAAGACGAGATGCACGCCCTGCACGCCCAGATGCAGGCCGACTTGGCGCAGGCCGGCGGGCGGATCGACGCCTTCTATCACGCCCCCCAACACCCGGAGGCGCCGGTGGAAGCCTATCGCCACCCCGACCCGCCGCTGCGCAAGCCGAATCCGGGGATGATCCTGCAGGCGCTGCAGGACTGGCCGATCGATGCGGAGGCCTCGCTGCTGATCGGCGACAAGCCGTCCGACCTGGAGGCCGCGCTCAGAGCTGGCATACGCGCGGCGCTGTTCGAGGGTGGCGACCTCAAGGCCTTCCTGGCCAAGGAAGATCTGCTGCCCTGAGAGCTGTCGGTCAGCGGCTCTCCATCTGCACCAGCAGCCGCTCCAGCGCTTCCAGTTCGTCGGCCTCGCCCGGCGGCTTGTCCCAGCGGATGCGGCTGATGCGGGGAAAGCGCATGGCGACGCCCGACTTGTGCCGGGTCGAACGCTGCAGGCCCTCGAACGCCACCTCGAAAACCAGGCCCTTGTGCGGTTCGGCGCGGACCGAGCGGACGGGGCCGAACCGCTCGACCGTATTGTCGCGGACGAACTTGTCGATCTGCAGCAGCTCCTCGTCGGTGAAGCCGAAATAGGCCTTGCCCACCGGCGTCAGCGCCCGCTGGCCGAGCTCGTCCGCGTTCCAGACGCCGAAGGTGTAGTCGGAGTAGAAGCTGGACCGCTTGCCGTGGCCGCGCTGGGCGTACATCAGCACCGCGTCGATCAGGAACGGGTCGCGCTTCCACTTGAACCACGGCCCCTTGGGCCGCCCGGCGACGTAGGGCGCGTCCCAGCGCTTCAGCATCAGGCCTTCGGCGACCTGGGGATCGCCCTCCGGCGGGGCGGCGCGCAGGTCGGCGAGCTCGGCCCAGGTGACGAACGGCCGCATGGGCGACAGGTCGATGCGCGCGCTGGCCTGTCGCGCCACGAAGGCCTCCAGCCGCCGGCGCCGTTCGGCGAGCGGCAGCCCGCGGGTGTCGTCGGGGCCGTCCTGCAGCAGGTCGTAGGCGCGGATCGCGGCCGGGTAGGCGGCCATCAGCTTCGCATCCACCGTCTTTCGGTTCAGCCGCTGCTGCAGGTCGGCGAACGGCGCGACCCGGCCATACCGGATCACCAGCAGTTCCCCGTCGATCACCCCCTCGTCGTCCAGCGCATCCAGGATGTCGGGGAAGGTGCGGGAGATGTCGTCGCCGGTGCGGGTGTAGAGCCGGCGCAGGCCGCCCTCGTGCGCCGCCTGCACGCGGATGCCGTCCCACTTCCACTCCGCAGCATAGTCGGCGGGGTCCAGCTTGGCGAAGTCCACCGCCTCGTCGATGGCCTGGGCCAGCATCACCGGCCGGAAGCGGGCCGGGTTCTCCGCGGACGGCTTGTCGGAGCGGCCCTCCAGCCAGGCGAAGAGGTCCTCATACGGCGGGTGCAGGGCGTGCCACAGCTCCTCGATCTCGGCCGGATCGACGCCGCCCATCTCCGCGGCCGCACGCTTGGCGAGGCGGGCGGTCAGGCCGACCCGCAACGCCCCCGTCATCAGCTTCAAGAGGGCCCAGCGTTCGCGCGGCTCGCGCATGGCGTCCAGCCAGCCCTCGATCAGCCGCTGGACCTCCGGGCGCGTCGCGGTGCGCAGGGCCTCGATCACCTCGCTGAGCTCCGGCTCGCGGTTGGCGCCGGGCCGCGCGGGCCAGACCAGGGAGACCGCCTCCGCCAGGTCGCCCACATAGTCGTAGCTCCAGCGGAAGAGCTGCGGATCCATCCGCTCTTCCACCGCCTTGCGGATGAACGCCGGCTTGGCGGTGTCGAAGCTGAGGTCGCCGGTGAGGGCCGCCAGGGCCCAGCCGCGGTCCGGGTCGGGCGTATCGCGCAGGTAGTCGCGCACCATCGTCAGCTTGGCGTTCCGCGAGGACGTCAGCGACAGCCGGTCGAGCAGTTCGGCGAAGGCGCGCACCGGTCCTACTCCTCCTCGTCCTCGTAGCCCACCAGCGCCAACGCCCGGGCCGGGATGTCGTGGAGGCTCGCCCAGCGGGCCAGGGCCTCCTCCCGACCATGGGTGATCCAGAGCTCCCCCGGCCGAAGCTCGTCGACCGTGGCGGTCAATTCGTCCCAGTCGGCATGGTCGGAGATGACGAGGGGCAGCTCCACGCCCTTCTGGCGGGCCCGGGCGCGGATTTGCATCCAGCCGGAGGCGAAGGCGGCGACGGGCTCGGGAAAGCGGCGGCTCCAGCGGTCCTGCATGGCCGAGGGCGGGGCGACGATGATCTGGCCGGCGAACTCGGCCTTCTTCGCCGTGGTGGCCGGAGCCAGCGGGCCGAGGTCGACGCCGTGGCGCTCATAGAGGGCGTTCAGGCGCTCCAGGGCGCCGTGGACGTAGATGATCCGGTCCCAGCCGGCCTCGCGCAGCAGGCGGATGATCCGCTGGGCCTTGCCCAGGGCATAGGCGCCGACGATGTGACTGCGTTCCGGGAACTGGGCGACCGAGCGCAGGAGGCGGGCGATCTCGTCTCGGTCGTCGGGGTGGCGGAAGACCGGCAGGCCAAAGGTCGCCTCCGAGATGAAGACGTCGCAGGGGACGGGCTCGAAGGGCGGGCATGTCGGGTCCCGGCGACGCTTGTAGTCCCCGCTGACCACCATGGTCAGGCCCTTCCACCGCACGACGGCCTGGGCGGATCCGAGGACATGGCCGGCGGGGACCAAGGTCACTTCCACCTCGTCGCGGGCCACGACCTCGCCGTAGGCGGCCGCCTGCCGCGCCCGGGCGAAGTCGGCGCCATACCGCTCGCCCATGATGTCCAGGGTCTGCGGCGTCGCCAGCACCGCCCCGTGGCCGGCGCGGGCGTGGTCGGCGTGGCCGTGGGTGATCACGGCGCGACCCACCGGCCGGACGGGGTCGATGTAGAAGTCGCCGGGGGCGCAGTAGAGGCCCTCGGGCTTGGGGCAGAGCAGGTCCTGGGGGCGGATCATCGCTCAACAATGTAGGGGCGCGGCGAAGGCTCCGCCCAGGCCCAGGATCATTGACTTCCCCGGCTCTCAGTCCCTAGGCCGGTGACATGTCCGACTTCAACACCGCCCCGCTGCCCGAGCGGATGCTGATGGCGCCCCACGCCGACGCGCTGGGGCTCTCGCTGGTTTCCATCGAGAAGGGCCGCGGGACGATGTCCGCTCCCTGGCGCGAGGAGTTGGTGGGCGACCCCGAGACCGGGGTGATCGCCTCGGGCGTGGTCACGGCGCTGATCGACCATACCTGCGGCCTGGCGATCAATTCGGCGATGGGGGAGCTCACCCCCATTGCGACGCTGGACCTGCGGATCGACTACCTGCGGCCGGCCGCGCCGCGCGCAGGCGTCACCGCCGAGGCGCACGCCTACCGCCTCACCCGGACCATCGGCTTCGTGCGGGCCGAGGCCTGGGACGTGGAGCGCGGCGACCTGGTGGCCACGGCCCAGGCGGCCTTCATGCTCAACACCCGCGCCCAGCCGCTGAAGGACTGAGCCGATGGAGGACACCGCAATCCAAAGCCTCGACGCCTTTCTCCAGAAGGTGCCCTACGTCCGCTTCCTCGGCATGCGCGTGGAGCTCGCGGGCGACGAGATGACCGCCGTGCTGCCGTTCCAGCGGACGCTGATCGGCAACCCGATCCTGCCGGCCCTGCACGGCGGGGCGCTGGGCGGCTTCATGGAGCTGACCGCCCTGGCGCAGCTGTCGCTGGCCCAGCCCGGCCGGCGGGTGCCCAAGACCATCGACATCACCATCGAGTACCTGCGCTCGGGCCGGGCCCAGGACACCTACGCCCGCGCCGTCCTGCGCAAGGTGGGCCGCCGCGTGGCCAACGTGCAGGTGGAGGCCTGGCAGGACAGCCGGTCGCAGCCCATCGCCGGCCTGACGGGGCACTTCCTGATGCGGAACGAGGACTAGGCGCTCCGGCGGAAACCCCCTCCCCCTTCGGGACCTCCCCCAAAGGGGGAGGTCCTGGCGCGCAAGATGCTCCCCCATTGGGGGAGCTCGCGAAGCGAGAGGGGGCTAGTTCGCCGCCGCCCGCTCGGTTGCGATCTGACTGAGCGCCGCCTGGGCCTTGGCCTCGGCGGCGGCGTCCTTGCGGTTGCGGGCCTCGATGAGCTGGCCAGTGGCCTCCATCTCGCGCACCGGAATCAGGTGGCTGTCGTCGGCGGCGATGAAGGGCTTGGTCTGGATCTTCTCCAGGACCGCGCGCTGGCGGGCCGCCTCGGGGGTGTCGCCGACGCCGTAGCCGAAGATGAAGTCGCCGAGCTTCTTGCGCAGCGCCGGGTCCAGGTCCTTCCGCCAGACCAGCGGATCTTCCGGAATCCGAGGCGAGCGCCAGACGATCTCGACGTTCTTCAGCGTGTTGCGCGCCACATCGGTGTCCAGCAGCTTCAGCCGGTCCATGGAGGCGGTGTTGTTGGTGGCCGCGTCCAGCAGGCCGCCGGAGACCGAGAACAGGTTGGTCTCGTGGTTGGCGGAGCGGACGGTCTTGAAGCAGTTGGACGGATCGAGGTTTCGCGGCGCGAACAGGTAGGTCATCGGCGCCAGGGTGCCGGAGGTGGACTTCGGATCGCCCATGCCGAAGTTCAGCGTCCGGTCGCACTTCAGGATGCGGTCGAGGGTCAGGCCCGAGCCGGCCTTGACGATGACCACCGCCTCGTAGCCGTCGATGCCGCTGGGGTTCACCGAGCGGGCGAAGACCTCGCCGTTCGCGCGCCGCACGGCCTCGAGGCCCGACTGGTTGGTGAACCAGCCGAGGTCGGTCTGCTTGAACCGCATCGCCTCGATCAGGGCCGTGTAGTTCGAGCCGTAGAACGCCTTCACCGGCCGGCCGAGGGCCTTGGACATGTCGGCGAGGAAGGGCGCCCAGTCGGCCTCGGCGCTGGTCTGGCTCTCGGCCGACAGGATCGAGAAGACGATCTCCTTGCGCTCGGCCGCCGGCTGGGACTGGCCACAGCCGGCCAGGAGCGCGGCGGCGGCAAGGGCGAGGATCAGTCTGCGGTTCATTTCGCCTCCACCGGCGGCAGCTTCATGGCCACCACCTCGCGTTTCGCCCGGCTGATCCCGAACAGCACCCGATCGGCGCTGCGGTCGAACGCGATGGCCTGCCCCTCCACCGCCACGGGGATCGTCGCCACGTGCTTCAGGACCGAGCCGATCCGCGGCAGCTCCAGGACATAGACCTCCGGCAGGTCGTGGCCGGTGACGTACAGGCGGCCGTCCGCGCCCCAGGCTCCGCCGGAGGAGCTCCTGGGCTTGAACCGGGCCAGCACGCTGTCGGGGAAGGTCCAGACGCCGGTGACCTTCCACTTGTCGTCGTAGCGCAGGAGGGTGGTGAAGCGGTGGTCGCGGCCCGGCTGGCCGCCGCGGCCGTCGTAGTTGGCGAAACAGGCCCACCAGCCGTCGGCCCGCCGGTCGACCCAGGTCAGCGACCCGGGCTGCGGCGAGATGGCGATGGAGCGCAGATGCGTCATGGCCGCGGGGTCGAACACCTCCACCGAGCCCTGCATCGGCAGGCTGGGATAGTTCGAGCTGGCGCAGACCAGTTCTGGCCCCATGACGGCGCAGGAATTCAGGTGTGGGAAGGTCGCCGGGTCGCCCGCCCAGGTGCCCACCTTCTGGCCGGTGGCGCGGTCGTACTTGGCGATGGTGGAGTTATCGACCGCGTGGATGAAGGCCGGGTCCACCGCCACGCCCTGGTTCGCCTCGGGCGCCGGCAGGCGCGACAGCGTCTCGGCCGGACTCAGCGCCAGGACGGCGGCGGCCAGGAGCTCAAGCATTGTTCAACCCCGCCCTGCCGTCCTCGACCACGAACTTCGCCAAATCGCGGATCGGCGACCTGGGCGCGAGGGCGTTCTCCACCCCGCGGAAGGTGACCGCGCATTCGCGGGCGGTGATGTCCACCAGGCCGTAGCCGCGGGTGTCGCCGTCGCCGAACTTGATCTGGGGGTTGATGTTCATCATGCCCCGGACGATCTCGCGTGAGCGGCCGAACGATGTGATGGACCCGCCGACGAACTCGCTGGCGATCGGCTTGCCGCCCGGCTCCAGCGACAGGTCGGCCGCGAAGAAGGTGTGCACGTCGCCGCCCAGCACCACCGGGTTGGACACCTTGTGGTCGCGCCAGCCTTCCAGGACGCGGCGGCGGGTCTGGGCGTAGCCGTCCCAGCCGTCGTTACTGACCCGGCCGTCCGGCGTGATCACCTCGTTCACCAGGGTCTGCTGGCCCAGGAGATTCCAGCGGGCGGGCGTGTCGCGCAGCTGGCCCGACAGCCAGGCCTCCTGCCGCTCGCCCAGCAGCGAACGCTTTGGATCGCTGCGCTCGGGGCACGCGGCGGGGATCAGCTTGCCGTTCGACTGGGCGTCGCAGCTGCGGGGCGCCCGGAACTGGCGGTCGTCGAGGATCGCGAGCCGCGCCAGCCGCCCCCAGTCCATGGCCCTGTAGAGGCGCATGTCCGGGCCCACCGGCTTCACGGCCCGGCGAAGGGGCATATTCTCGTAGTAGGCCTGATAGGCGGCGGCCCGGCGCTGCAGGAACTGGGCGACCGGCGGATTGGTGCGGTCCTGGTCGCCGCCGTAGTCGTTGGCCACCTCGTGGTCGTCCCACATGACCACCCAGGGCGCCGCGGCGTGGGCCGCCTGAAGGTCGGCGTCGGCCTTGTACCAGGCGTAGCGCTGCCGGTAGCTGGCGAGGTCGCGGGCTTCGACCGGCGGGTGGAGCCGCACCGCCTCCTTGGCCGCGGCCTTCTCGTAGATGTAGTCGCCCAGGAAGAGGACCAGATCGGGGTTTTCCTGGGCCATGTGCGCGTGCGCCGCGTAGAAGCCGGACTCGTACTTCTGGCAGGAGCCGTACGCGATCCGCAGCCGGTCGACCTGGGCCCCCGGCTGCGGCGCCGTCCGGGTGCGGCCCACCGGGCTGGCGTGGCCGCCGGCGGTGAAGCGGTAGAAGTAGCGGCGGTCCGGCTTGAGGCCCCCGACCTCGACGTGGACCGAATGGCCGGCTTCGGCGACGGCCAGAGCCCGACCACGCCGCACGACCTTGCGCAGGCCCTCGTCCTCGGCGATCTCCCAGCCCACGCGGACCTGCGCCGCGCCCAGGCCGCCATCCATCGCCTGGGGATCGACGACCAGCCGGGTCCACAGCACGACGCCGTCGGGCTCGGGCTCGCCCGAGGCGATCCCCACGCGGAACGGATAGTCGGCCAGCCGCGCCTGAGCGAGCGCCGGCGTCCAGGCCGCTGGCGTCAGGGCCGCCCCGGCCATGGCGGCCGCCTGCCAGAGCAGGCGGCGGCGGGTCGAGCCGTCTACCACCGGGCGGAAAGGCCCACGTAGTACGTGCGCTTGTAGCGCTCGTAGTTGGTCAGCCAATCCTTGTGGCCGCCCTGGTACTCGCGCAGCTTCTCGTCGGTCAGGTTCTGCAGGTCCACGAACACCTCGATGCGATCGGTCACCGCATAGCTTACCTTGGCGTTCAGCCGGCGGTAGTCGTCATCGAAGGTATCGGCGTCGGCGTCGCTGCCGATGGACTGCGGGGCCTTGCCCGTGTGGTGGTACGACAGCGCCGCCTCGATCCGACCCTTCTGGTAGAAGAGCTGGGCGCCCCAGAGCAGGTCGGATTGGCCGAGGAACGGCAGCTCGCCCCGGCCCGGAACGTTCAGTTCGGAGTCGGTGAGGGTGACGTTGCCCGACACCCCGAAGCCGCTCCAGAGACCGGGCAGGAAGGTGAACTGCTGCTGGTACTGCAGCTCCAGCCCCCGGATCTCACCGTCCTCGGCGTTGCGCGGCTGGGTGTAGGCCAGGCGGGTGAAGGTGCGGCCATCCAGCGTCACGCCGGTCTGGGTTTCGCGGAAGCTGAAGATGGGGTCTTCGATCCGCTTTAGGAACGCGCCCGCCGAGACGAGGCCACCCGGGGCGAAGTACCACTCCACCGACACGTCGAAGTTCTCGGACCGGAACGGCTTCAGACCCACGTTGCCCTCGGAAAGCTCGCCGTCCAACGTGCCGTCCGGATTGGTCACGACGGTCAGCAGGCCGCCCGGACGCAGCTGCGGATACTGCGGCCGACCGATAGTGTGGGTGTAGGCGGCGCGGACCACGACGTCCTCGCGCGGCTCCCAGCGCAGGTGCAGGTTCGGCAGGAAGTCGGTGTATTCGCCCGACCGGGTCACCGGCTTGACCAGGCCACCGCTGAGCAGGAAGCCGCGGACGTCCGTCTCGGTCCGCTCCACCCGCCAGCCGGCGAGGACGCTCACCGCGCCGAAGTCGATATTGGCCATGGCGTAGCCGGCCATGACGCGCTCCGTCAGGCTGTAGTCGCTGAGCGTGTCGTTCGAGAGGCTGGTCGAATTGTTGCGCACGATGCGCGGACCGCCCAGGTTCGCCGCGGTGAAGGCCTTGATGGCCTCCTCGTCGATCACGAACTGGTTCACATAGGTCGCCTCGCCCAGGGACACGTCCATGTTCGGGCCCTGGAGACCGAAGTCGGCCAGGGTGAAGCGGTTGGCCGTCGTGCCGCGCTCGTAGATGTCGGTGCGGCCGTCGAACTTCTTGTCGGTCTCGCGAATCTTCGCGCCGATCTTGAAGAAGCTGTCCTCGCCGATGTCGATGTCGCGGCGCAGATCGAAGCGGGCGGCCTTGTTGGTCTCCTCGCCGCTCTCGTCCTGGACGGTGTACTGCCGGAAGCCCAGGTCGCTCGCCGCCAGATTCCGAGGCGTGGCGGTGTAGAGCAGCGGCTGCATGTCGAAATCGACGGTGGCCGCGCCGCCCCGGAACAGCCACAGCTCGTTGGGCTCGATCAGCTCGTTGTAGCCCCAGGAGACGTCGTATTCGATCCGCCAGGGACCCCGCTCGTGCTCCGCGCCGAGCTGGAAGCTGGAGATCGACTTTTCCTTGTACTCGGTGCGCAGGTCCTGGCGGGCCTCGACGTTGCGAGCAACACCGCCGGTC
>NZ_LSJI01000075.1 GCF_001557235.1 Phenylobacterium sp. CCH9-H3
GCCTGCCGCGCTGAGCGTCTACCGTATTTCTGCGGCCCGATAATGCACTGAGGCCTGGTCCGCTTCGAAGCTGGGATCGCGGATCCAGGTGATCGGCGGCGCCGGGGTCGTCACGCGGGAGAAGACGCGCATCGAAGGCTTGGAGATCGCAGGGAGCTACAGCTGGCCGACCGGCGCGAAGGTCGGCGCGGCTTATGCGATGCTCAAGGGACGCTACGACAGCAATGGCGATGGCCGCACCGACAGGGACCTTGACGGCCGCAACATCGCGCCCGACCGACTGAACGCCTACGTCCAGGCGCCTTTGAGTGACCGCCTTACGGGTCGCTTGCAGGCCTCCTATCTGATGGACCGCCAGTTCGATGGCGGCCTGCCGCAGCACGATTTCGACGGCTACGTCCTAGTGGACGCCATCGCCACCTTTGATGCAGGTGACGCTGGCCGCCTCACCCTGGCGGTATCGAACCTGCTCGACGAATTCTACATGACCTACTTCTCGCAAACGGCCACCTTCGTCACGAACACCGACTACGTGGCAGGCCGCGGGCGCGCGACAACGCTCCGCTGGCAGAAGGACTTCTGATGCCAGTCGGCGCCCAGCAGTACAGATGCATACCCGATGAGCTTGCTGCGTAAGGCGCATGCCTGGTGCGGGCTGATCCTCTGCATCCTTCTGGCGCCGATCGTGCTCAGTGGCTCGGTCCTGGTGTTCAAGCCGCAGTGGATCAGGGCCACGGTGCCGGAAGCCCGAGTGCTGGCTGAGCCGACGGCGCCCGAAGCTGCGGCGACGATGCGGACGGCGATGGGCCTGGGCGAAGTTCGCCGGGTGATGTTCGCGAACGAAGAGCTTGGCGTCCACCACGTGACGTTCGCAAACGGCCGCTCAGCCTATCTCGGCTTCCGCGAGCCCACGCTCGTGAGCGAGTGGGCCAAGAACGGCCGGGTTGTCGATTTCCTTTTCGACCTGCACCATCATTACCTTTCGGGAGAGACGGGCACGAGAGTGGTCGGGGTGGTGGGACTAGCCACCTTGGCCATGGTAATCACAGGGCTCATAGTGTGGCTGCCGGCGGCGCGAAGCTTCCAGGCTCGCGTCTTCCCGAACCGTAGCGGCAGGGCCGGGTGGCTGGCGGCGCACCGCGACCTCGGCGTCCTCAGCGCGCCTCTTGTGGTGGTGCTGGTTTTGACGGGGACTTCACTCGCGCTCGGCGACTGGACAATCGCCGTTCTCCGGTTGCCCAAGGCGCAGGTTCCAGAGTCCGGCGCAGGCGCGGTCGACTGGGAGAGGGCGCTCGCCGCGGCGCAAGCCCGGTTCCCTTCCGCGCAGCTGAGGATCGCCACCCTACCGGACAAGCCGAAGGCGCCGGCGACGATCAGGCTGCGCCAGCCGCAGGAATGGCACGCCAACGGCAGAACCATCGTCTACATCGATCCCGCGACCAGCGAGGTGCTCGCGGTGGAAGATCCCCTGAAATCGCCACTGCGCGCCCAGGTTTATGCGGCGGCATGGCCGATCCACGCATCCAAGGTGGGCGGCCTCGGTTGGCAGATTCTCAGCGTCATAACTGGAGTGAGCCTCTTCGCGCTTTCGCTGTACGGGGCCGAAGCTTATCGGAGAAGCATCTTCAGGCGGTCGCCCAGCAAACAGTCGCGACCTAGAAGTAGAGTTTGAGAGCCGATTTCCACGCGCTCCAGGCGGGGCGCGTCAGTATTCGCCTGAATGCGACTGACATGCGGCGCTATAGCGGGTTGAGTTATGCGAATCGTTGGATTTCCAAATCAGCCGAAGTCTGATCCAAGCTTCCTGCTAGGACGGGAGGCAGGCAGCGATGCCCCGACCTATTCGATGGATCTTCGAGACCGCACGCTGGCGGACATGAGTCGCGCGATGTGAATCTGCGGGCCACACTGTCACGTCAGGATCCAAATCGGGTGCAGATCGAGCACGCCGAAAACGCACGATCGGACGCTCCAGCGCCGCCCCCGTATTGCGTTCAGACGCCGAAACAAGGGTTTGCGCGGGTATTCACAATCAGAACGCCAGCTCCAGCCCGGCGATGAAGGTGCGCGGCTCGTTGACGAGCACGCCCCGCGCCCGGTCGACGATGAAGGTCTTGTCGGCCAGGTTTCGGACCGCAGCGGTCAGCTTGACCGGGGTGTTCGGCACGCGCCAGGCGGCCGCGAGGTTCAATTGCCAGGCGTCGTCGATCCGGCCCCGCTGGCCGTCGGCCGAGGGCGCGATCGTGTTGAGGTCGTCGGCGAACATGGCGCCGGTATAGACGCCCTCGATCTCGGCCTGGACCTGACCGGTGTCGAAGCCGAACGCCATGCGGCCGACCCACTTGGGCGCATAGGGCAGGCGGTTGCCGCCGACCGGCACGTTGGTGAAGCCGGTGATGCTGGAGAACCGCCGGCCGCGGAACTCGGCCGTCTCCACCCAGGTGAAGGTCCCCTCGGCGTAGAAGTCGATCTGCGTGCCCATGGCGGCCTTGGACGAGAAGCTCGCCGCGCCCTCGATCCCCTGGTGACGGGTCTCGCCGGCGCTGGTCACGGTGCTGCCCACGCCGCCGGCGACCGAGGCCGGGATGATCTGGTTGTCGAAATCCATGCGGAAGGCGGTCAGCTCGCCGCGCACGCCCGGGACCGGCTCGACGCGTGCGCCCAGTTCCCAGTTGATGCTGCGCTCGGCCTCCAGCTCCACCGAGCCGCCCGTGTTGGTGACCACGTCCTCGACCCGCGGCGGCGAGAAGCCGCGGTGCACCCCGGCGAACAGCGTCCAGCGCGGATCGGGCGACCAGGAGACGCCGAGACCGGGGATCCACTCGCTCAGATCCTGCTCGCCGCGCTGGCGGGCCATCTTGTTGGACCGCGAATAGTCGATCTGCTCGAAGCGGACGCCGGGGGTGACGGCCAGGGCGCCGAAATCGAAGGTGTTCTGTACGAAGCCGGAAAGGGCCCGCGCCTCCCGGACATTGTGCTCGCGCAGGCCCGCATTCACCGAGGTCCCCGCCGAGCGCGAGGTCGGGCGGTCGCCGTTGAGCTGGAAGCGCTCCTGGTTCTCGGCGTGGGCGCGAACGCCTGCTGTCAGGGTTCCGCCGATCCCGCCGGCGGACCAGCCGGCGGTCAGGCGGGTCTCGGCGCCGAACATGTAGTACTGCCTAAGGCGCCCCTCGTTGCCGCAGGTGGTGTCGACATTGGCCATGCCGCCGCAGGCCGGGTCGCTGGAGTCCGCCGGCCGCTGGGTCGAGTTGGATGACTGGCGCCACCAGTCCCGCTCGAAGGTCGCGACATAGAGCGCCGTGGTCAGCTGGACCTTCGGCGCGATCTGCCAGCCGTGGGACAGGGTCGCGCCGTAGCGCCAGAGGGTGAAGGCGTCGTTCCGGAACGGATTTCCGCGCGGATCGGCCAGGTACTCGGCCTGGGTGAGGCCCGAATAGCTGACCTTGCTGTCCTCGTGGTAGCCGCTGAGCTTGAGGGTCAACTCCTGGGTCTCGGTGAGGCTGAGCACGCCCTTCAGGAACAGGTCGGCGTAGTTCAGGTCCTGGTTCTTGCGCACGCCCGCGCTGCGGCTGGCGGCGAAGCCTCCGAACAAGCCGAGCCGGCCGAAGGTGTCGCCGCCTTGCAGCACCACCTCACGGGTCTTGTTGTCGCCAACGCGCACGATCAGGCGGCCGGAGGAGTCGGCGGGCGGGCGGGGGGTGACATAGTTGATGACGCCGCCGACCGTATGCGGGCCGTAGATGATCTGGCCCGAACCCTTCAGCACCTCCACGCTGCTGAAGCGCTCCAGCGGCGGATGATAGTAGGTCGCGTTGTCCCCATAGGGCGCATAGGTGAGGGGGACGCCGTCCTCGAGCAGCAGCACTTCGGTCGAGCGGGTGGGGTTGAGGCCGCGAAAGCCGATGTTGGGCCGCAGGCCCAGCCCTTCCTCCGAGCGGATATAGAGGCCGGGGACTCGCCGCAGCACGTCATTGATGCTCAGCGGTTGCGAACGCTCGAACTCGGCGGCTGGCACGACGGTGGCTGCGCCGGGAATCTCCGCCGATGGCGCGGCGCCGATCACCACCAGTTCCGAAAGCGGGGCCCCTTCGTCGGCACGGGCGGAGGCGCCAAGCGCCAGGGCGAGACCGGAGACGGCGAGGAAAAGCTGCGAACGCAATAGGGCCCCCAGTTGCGATTAAGTTGCAGGCGCATTGATCTGAATTGCAGCGAGATTGCAAGTCATTTGCAGGGCGTACCTTGGGGGCGTAACGGGTCGGGCCATGTGCAGGCTGTTCTACAGGCAAGTCCCGCTTGGCCGCCGCGTCACTCTCCGACGTGATGTCCCAATGTCGGGTTTTGGACGCTCGCCCACCCAATAACAGCCATACAGCTTAGGCACAGGCTGCGTGGGGATTGGCGTCTCGCAGGCGCGCTCCGGGTGGTCGGCCAGATCGAGAGAAAATAGTGCTTGATCCTCGCCCCAAGGGCCGCCGGATCGATCCGCTCTCGTCAAGCGTCTGGCGCGTCAATCAAAAAGAGGGTATATCTGTCTCGCTCTATGTTGCTGATATTGCTCGACAATTTCCGATAAGATATATTGTCTGTTAAGCGAATTCCCGAACTCTAATCTCTCCCGGCCCATCATGACGACGGCCGATCGAAATCTCGATGTCGTGGCCGAGCGCCTGCAGGCACTCTTCGAGTTTGGCCTGGCTGATGTCGTCCAGCTTGCCGCGGGTGATCAAAGACAGCTTAGGCTGCGCGATTGGCAAAAGGGCGGCCGCTTCACGCTGGCTCAAGCCCATCTCGGCAATTGAACGGGCGAGGCGCTGCGCAAGCTTCGCCTTGACGATGAACCCTCGGTCAAGATCAAGTTGGTCCAGAACGCTTTGACCGGCTTGGGTCCTATATCCGCTCATCATGATCCTCGCTTCTTCAGTTTCGCTTTTTCCGACTCGATCTTCTTCACCTCGGCGAGGCGCGCTTCAATGGTTTCCTTATCGCGGCTCGGTAGCGAGCGACCTTTTGTCGATTTCTTCTTGAAGCAATGCAGCACATAAACGACGTCCTCGAAGTGCGCTGTGTAGACTGCACGGTAGGTGTCTCCGTCGTCGTCCTCTAAAATTTCGACCAGGGCCGGCTTAAAGCCCGAAAGTGTCTTGGCATCCTCATAGGGTAGGTTGTTCTGGGCGAGACCGAGGGCGAAGCCAAAGGTCTGGCGGACCTTGGCCGGCATTTCCAAGAGGTCTTTGTAGGTGCTGCCGCGCCAATCGATCTCCCGTTCATCCATCGCCGATCACAGATCCACAACGCAGGTGTGATACCGGAAATGGTATCGGCGCGCAAGGGTTCCAATATGAACGCTGCAGGCCGCCGGCTCAAAGGCCAAGCTTACCCGCCGGCGCCGTTTTGGAAAGCTTGGCGCGGCGCACGTAGCTCCGCATGGTCGTCAGGCTGCGATGCCGCGTATGGCCCATGATCTCCTCGTCCGGCACGCCGTTGCGATAGGCCGTGGTGACGAAACCCGCCCGGAGCCCATGCGGGCTGACCGGTTCCGCCAGGGTGCCTTTGATGCCCGCTTGGGCGGCCCGCCGCAGCAGGATCTGCCGCACAGCGTCTTCGCTGAGGCGACGCGCTTCGACTCGGCCGCCCTTGTTAACCTTTCGGAACACCGGGCCGGTTTTGATCGCGGCGACTTCGAGCCAACGTCGTAGCGCCCGGATCGGGCAGGTGGCCTCGTGGCGACCGTAGACGATCATGATCTCGACGCCTTCGCCTTCCTTGTCAGTCTTGGACTTCACGAGCAGCAGCTTCACGCCGCCGTCCGACCAGGCCAGGTGTTCGACATCGAGGGCGACCAGTTCAGAGCGCCGGAGCGCCCCGGAGAAGCAGACCAGGAGCAACGCACGATCCCGGTCGCCGGCGAGGCCGGGTTCGCAGATCCCGCTGAACCTCTTCAGCTCGCTCGTGGTCAGCGCCGCCGACCGCCGACCGCGGCTGCCGTGGGTGCGGCCGATGCCGCGCAGCGTCTCGCGGATCGCCGGGTGTTTTGTGTCGAGCGGATGGCCAGCGACGCCCGACGCCCGGGCTATGGCGGCCACCCGCCGGCGCAGGGTCTGCATGGCGTAGCCTTCGCCCGCCGCCGCCAGATAGGCGCCGACCACCTCGGGCGTCGCCGGCAGCGCCGTCATGGCGTGGCGCGCGCACCAGGCTTCGTAGTTCTTCATGTCGGAGGCGTAGGCGCGCAAGGTCGCCGGCGCGTCGGCCGCGTCCTGATAGGCTTGCGCCTTGGCTATCGCCATGGCGGCGCGGGCTGTTGGCGGCTTCGTCGTTGAGGCGTCCACCAGGGCTCCAGAGAGCGGATTACACGCGATAATGATCCTTCTCGCGCGTTATTTTTCTCTTAGTCGATAGCTGGTTTCGGCATTGATGCGCCAGCTGACATTCCGTTACTCCCGCACATCCAACATGGCCTGTGCCTAGTGGCTCGGTCGATCTTCAACGCCACCGATCTCAATCCTGACCGCAGCGACTTCAACCACCTGTTCAAGGACAACAAGCGCTTCCTGGCGGATTGCGCAGCTTTACCTATCGTCCTAGGCGCGCTAACGCGCCGGATCTCCACGGTCCGAGCCCCAAGAATAACTTCCAGGTGGCGATCACGGATTGGATCGGCGCAAGTGCCAGCCAAATCCGCAGCACACGTGACGGCTTGGTCCAAGCCGCTGAGGCCCAACTAGACCTTGATGTCGATTCCGTCCGTCCATTTGGTGTTGTGGGACGTCTCGCCGCTGGCGTGGCTCGTCTCGGGTTTCACCGCCGGCTCGGCCGGCTACTGGGGCCGGTCCGCCTGAGCCAGGACCGCGGAGCTCCCGGGCTGGTGGCGGAGACGTTCATCCTCACCGTCAAACGGCTTCTGCGCACGTGTGTATACACCGTTTTGCAAGGTCACCGGCCTACGCGCAGGTGAAAGCTCCTGGGACTTGCCGCGACCGTCGCTACATCACCTCGCGCCTCGATCTCGTTGCAGAGCGACCTCAGCGAACCGATGAAGGTCGTGATCCGTTCGCCCGTAGAGTCGCGCAATCCCCCCTTCCACAACATCGAGACCGACCTCGGCCGCCTCGGCGATCGCCATAACCTCCGGGGCCGCCTCGCGTGGAAGGAAGAAGGCGACGTGCGGAAATATGGCCGTATGGTGCCCCCCAAAGCCGCCCGCATTGCAGCTGCTGACGGTCGTCGCCCCCAACGCCGACAGCGCCAGGGTCGCGCCGATCACGCCAATATCGAGACCCCAAAGATCCTCCTCCGGCAGGAAAGCGTCCTCCCGCTCGTGCTCATAGAGTTCAGCCTCCTCGTTGAGCCCAGCGCTCGCCGCGAACCGCTGGAAGAGCGCCGCCTCTTGGGCCAGCGCATCGGCAACCTGGTCCCAGCTGGCCCCGCGCATATCCCGGTATTGCTGGTTGCCCTGCAGCCCGTCGTCTTCGCCGGCGTCAGCCTCCTCGTCGGAGAGAACCGCCAGCGCATCAAGGTCGAGTTCGCGAACGATGGCCACGGAGTAGATGCGCGATCCGGTCATCCTCGCCTTCCCTCGTGGTCCTTGCCCCGCCGCCTGAAAAGAACAAAATGGAAACTACGCTCGACGGGGCGCCTATGTGGCGCCACTCTGGCGCCATGCTACTTGATTCGAAAACGGCGACGGTCCGCACCCTAGACCGGATCAATCTGCGGCTCCCGGGCGAAACCTTCGACGCCATTGATGCGGCCCGAGGCGCTCGTCCGGGGAACATCTCGCGTAACACTTGGATAACCGAAGCGGTCAAAGAGAAATTGGCCCGTGATCGCGCAGAGAACGGCCAAGGAAAAGGCGGCGCGGGCGATGCCTAGCTTCTACGAATTCTTCGCGGGCGGCGGTATGGCCCGGGCCGGCCTTGGCAAGCGCTGGACCTGCCTATTCGCCAACGACTTCGACACGAAGAAGGGCCTGACCTACCAGTTGAACTATCCCACCGGGGACGTGCTCAGGATTGACGACGTCCGGAAGATCAAGGCGGCTGAACTGCCCGGACACGCCGATCTGATCTGGGGCTCTTTTCCGTGCCAGGATCTGTCGCTGGCCGGCGGCGGCGCCGGCTTGAAGGGCGAACGCTCGGGCACCTTCTATCCCTTCTGGGAGATCGTGAAGGGATTGGTCGCCGACGGGCGCGCTCCGAAGCTCATCGCCTTGGAAAACGTCCTCGGGACCCTGACCTCGCACAGCGGCCGCGATTTCGAGGCGATCTGCAAGACCTTCGCCGACGCCGGCTATCGCTATGGCGCGCTGGTCATCAACGCCGCCCTGTTCGTACCGCAGTCGCGGCCGCGGCTGTTCATCATCGGCGTCCGCGACGACGTCGAAGTCGACCCAGCCCTGCTTTCGCCAGAGCCCATCGCGCCGTTCCACACCGCCGCCCTGCAGCGCGCCTTCGAACGCGTCAGCAAAACGGCCCAGAAGAAGATGGTTTGGTGGAACATTCCCGCGCCAGCGAGACGCAACGCCACCTTCGCCGACTTTATCGAAGAGAACCCGACCAGCGTCAGCTGGCACACGGACGCCGAGCGGGATCTGCTGATCGGCAAGATGTCGCCAGTCAACAAGGCCAAGCTGGAAGCCGCTAAGCGCGCCGGCCGACGTATGGTGGGCTGCGTCTACAAGCGCACACGGCTGGATGAGCGTGGGGTGAAGGTGCAGCGTGCGGAAGTCCGGTTCGACGATGTCGCCGGCTGCCTGCGGACGCCGGCCGGCGGCTCTAGTCGCCAGGTGATCGTCGTGGTCGACGGCAAGAAGGTGCGCAGCCGGCTGATCTCCGCCCGTGAGACCGCCCGCTTGATGGGATTGGACGAGAGCTACAAGCTGCCGAAGAACTACAACGAGGCCTATCACCTGACCGGCGACGGTGTGGCCGTGCATGTGGTTCGACACCTGGCGGAACAGCTCTTCGAGCCCCTCCTCGGCGTCGATGACGCGGCGAAGGCGGCCGCGTGACGGTCATCCCCTGCGAGCAGGATCCGCGGCTCCGTGCCGAGATCGAACGCTTTGCGGAGGTCCTGAAAACCCAAGCGCATCAGCTGGGCGACCACGGGCTGGACGAAACCAGCTTCTACAGCTCCCCGATCTTTCGCGGCGCCATCGAGAAGGTACGCGGTGAATTCTCCGCGACCATGCGGGGCAAGCGCGAGTTCGTGCAGCACGTCCTCAACCACATGGAAGACGGCGGCTTCATCGCTGGATGGGACCGGACCCAGGGCAAGGCGCGCAACGACTATTACGTCCGATTGCATAGTGGCCGCCTGGCCGTCATCGACCTGAAGGGCTGCCTCGACGGCGAGAACACCAACAAGTTCGAACGCCCCGCAGACGCCGACGAGTTCATCACCTGGAGCCTCTGCACAAACTCCGGCGCAGACCCTCGCCGGAACGCCTGGTCCGGCATCCACACACGGCTGAGCGCCGAAATGATCAGCCGCAACAAGCGCGTCGATGGCGTGGTGATCTGGGACATGATCTGCGGCACGCTTGGGCGACCCTGTCCTAAGCTTGCGGCGCTGGACGGCGCCGTTCGTCGGACCGCCGTCGGCCCGTTCCTCACCCCACCGCCTTGCATCTACGTCTTCCCGGCCGCCATCCCATCGCGCGCCCATCCGCAGTCGACCGCCCAGACTTTGCAACAGGTGGAGCTGTTGGCCGCCTTCCACGCGGCCTTCGGCGAACGCGACGAGGAGGTCAACTACGTGGACTTCGAGGTCGGCGAGCAGGCCGATGAACTCTTCCGGCGCACAGTGATCCGCCGCGCCGGCGTCGTACAGCACGCGTCCGACATGACGGCCATCCAGCGTGTCTGATTCGGGGCCCCTCTTCGGGCGCAATCCCGACGCGGTGAATTTCCCACCGTTCGAGACCGAGGACCTGCGGGAGAACCTGACGCGCTTCCTCAACACGCCGTTTGAGCAGCCCGACGGGCAGGCCGCGCCGGTCGGCAACTTCCGTTGGGGCGTCTACGCCTTCTTCGACTACGACGGCGAGCCGATCTACGTCGGCCAGACTAACGAGCGACTGCGCACGCGTATCCGGCGCCACCTCACCAATCAGCGGACCGACGCCGTGGCCATGTCGGTGCTCGATCCCTTCGAAGTCTTCGAGATCGAGGTTTGGCCCCTTCCCCAGTTTCAGGGTTCGAATCGAGCCGACAATGCCGCCCGCCAGCACCTCGACGCGCTGGAGCGCCTCATTACGGAGCGGGCTGTCGACGGCTCTCAATTCAAGGCGATTCTCAACGAGAAGGACCCACCACCGGGCGCCCTCGCCGTCGAGGCCCCGCCTTCGTTTCGCGGGCGGATTGTCTCCGAGCGCGTCTTCGAACTTCGCTCTCATCCGGACTTCCGCATTTCCCGACGCGCGCTGATCATTTCGCGGCTTGCCCAGGTGATCTCCGAGCGAAAGGTCCAGGGCGGTTTGCGGCGGGTTCTGCTGACCCAGGCCAAACGCCTGCAGTGGCTCTCAGCCCGGCGCTACGAGGCCTTGGGCGGCGCCGCATCGGTGGCTGCGGAAGCGGAAGGCGAAGAGGTATAAGGCTCGTCGCGTCGCGGCCAGGGTGGCCGAAGAACGGCCTGACGCCGTGCTTACAGATTACATGATGCCTGTGATGGACAGCGCCGCATTGATCACGACCGTGGCCAGCGACTCAAAGTTTAACCACACATCCTCATCGCGGTGATGAGTTCGGCTTCCTAAGCCACCTTCAGGAGCGATGTCCTGCCATCCCAATCAGTGCCCAAGCCGTTCAAGACTTGCGCCGTGCCCGAGATTGGGCGCGATGGCGGTCCTTGGCCGAAGGTTGCTGGCAATCATCCGGACCTAGGGCTAGGGCTTAGTCCACGCGTCTTTCTAGAGTAGATTTCGCGAGCGGCGCCGCGACACGCAACATCAGCGCCCCCGGATCAGTTTGATCGATAGAGGAGCGCTCATGTCTCGCGCGGCCACAATCGTCATCACAAGTGTTGCGGCGTTGTCGCTCTGCGCCTGTACCACGCCGGGCTCTAGTGATCCCTTCGTCGGATTCGGGCCCAATCCGCTGCTATCGGCGCCGCAAAGGAGTCTCCTGCCGTCGGTCGGCGTGCCCAGCGTCGTGGGCTGGCCGGCGGGCGCGAGCCCTCGGGCTCCGGCCGGCTTCACGGTCACCCGCTTTGCCAGCGACCTCGAGCATCCCCGCTGGCTGCTCGTGCTGCCCAACGGAGATGTGTTGGTGGCCGAGTCCGCCGGTGAGCCGTCGAAGGCGAACAAGATGCAGCGCGGCATTCGCGGCTTCGTCCAGAAGATGCTGATGAAAAAGATGAAGGCGGCGGTCCCCAGTCCTAACAAGCTCGTCCTGCTTCGCGATCAGGACGGAGATGGCGCTGCGGAGAGCCGCACGGTGTTCGCGCAGGGGCTCCGCAGTCCGTTCGGCATGACGCTCGTCGGCGAGGTGCTCTACGTCGCCAACAACGATGGCGTGGTTCGGTTCGCCTATAGCTCGGGCCAGACCGCAGCGGCGGGGCCGGCGGAGCGGGTGTTCGATCTGCCCGGCCCGCCGATCAATCACCATTGGACCAAGAACGTCGTGGTGAGCCCAGATGGGTCCAAGCTTTACGCGACGGTTGGCTCCAACTCCAATATTGGCGACAACGGCATGGAGAACGAAGTCGGCCGCGCGGCCATCTGGGAGTATGATATCGCCTCGGCCAAAATCCGCACCTTCGCGTCCGGGCTCCGCAACCCCAATGGGATCGACTTCGAGCCCAGTACGGGGACGATGTGGACCGTCGTCAACGAGCGCGATGAGATCGGCAACGACCTGCCGCCCGACTATCTCACCAGCGTGAGACAGGGCGGCTTCTATGGCTGGCCCTACAGCTACTGGGGCCAGCACGTCGATCCGCGTGTGCGTCCGCCGCGGCCGGATCTCGTGGAGAGCGCCATCGTCCCCGATTACGGGCTCGGTCCGCACACGGCGTCTCTGGGCCTGGTCTTCTACAGAGGCGGGACCTATCCGCCGTCCTACCGAGGCGGCGCTTTCGTCACGCAGCACGGATCCTGGAACCGCCAGCCGCTCAATGGCTATAGGGTGGTGTTCATCCCCTTCGTCGCAGGGCGGCCCCAGGCGCCGCAGCTGTTCCTAACCGGCTTTCTCAACGCCGAAAGCAAGATCCAGGGCAGGCCGGTCGGGGTGGTTGTCGACAAGCGTGGGGCCCTCCTCGTCGCCGACGATGTCGGCGGCGTCATATGGCGTGTGACCGCAGCCGCTCAACCGGCGCTACATCAGTCCGGCCTAAGCAGCGACGGTTGAACTGGAGCGGAGATCGAACACTGAGGCTCGCAGATCAAATTAGAGCAGCTGGACGGACGGGCCCTACGCGTCGTAGGATTCCGCGCGCACCTGCTGTCAGGCCCCGGACCCGTCGCACATCGGCTGGAACCTATAAGAGTGAAACTAGAAGCGCGCCGTCAGCCCCACTTTCACCGCTGTCGGCGAGCCGGGGGTGATATTGTTGTTGCTGTTGGCGTAGACGAAGTACCGCTTGTCGAGCAGATTCTCGACGTTCACCTGGGCCGTGATTCGGTCGGTGACGTCATAGAACGCCGCCGCATCTAGACGCGTGAATCCGGGCATCACCACCACATTGTCCGTCGAGGCGTATCGCTTGCCCTGGTAGATCGCGCCGAGTGCGACGCCCAGTTTCGGCGTCACCTCGTACCGGCTCCAGAGTGAGGCGCTGGACTTGGGCACGTTCGGCAGCTTGTTGCCGGCTCGGACCGTCCCAGACACGTTGTCCAAGAACTCTCCATTGGAGAGGGTGTAAGCCGCGACGAAGCTCAGCTGCTCAGTCAATTCGCCCGCCGCGCTCAGCTCCATGCCTCGCGTGCGCTGCTTGCCGATCGGCACGGTAGGCGACGCCGCATTGTTGGGATCGGAGAGCGCCAGCACGTTGTCGCGGTCCAGCTGGAAGACCGCCGCCGTCACGTTGAATGACGGGTTGATGTCCCACTTCGCGCCGAGCTCGTAGTTCTGGAACGTCTCGGGATCTAGGTTCTGATTGCTGATCGACAGGCTGGTGAGCTGGTCGCCGCCACGCGGCTGGTAGGTCTTTGAATAGCCGGCATAGATCGATGCGTTCTCCACCGGCTTCCAGATCACCCCCACTCGCGGGGACCAGAGGGTGTCGGTCACATCGAACTGCCGCTGCTGCCCGGCCGGGAAGCCAACCACGCGCCGGTCCGTCACGCGCGTGCGGAAGTCCTCGTAGCGAACGCCCAGCACCAGTTTGAGGGCCCCGGTCAGGCCGATCTGGTCCTGCACGTACCCGGCCTTGACCGTCGCGACGCCCTTGTTGTCGCCGCTCGACGCAGTCTGCGTCCACGTCAAGGGAAGCCGGACGTTAGAGGCAGAGATCGGCACGGTGACAGAGGCGGCGTTGCCGGCGAAGCGTCCCTCGAAGCGACGGTTGTCAGTGATTTGACGGCCATATTCCGCACCGACCAGCAGCAGGTGTTCGATCGCGCCTGTGTTGAAGGTCAGGTTCAGGTCGGTCTGGTTGATGAAATTCTTGCGCGCGGTGGCGTTGTTGTAGGCCGAGAGCGAGACGGTGGTCTGGGCGGCGTTCACGTCGCCCGGGAAGACGTTCTGATAGAACTTGTCGTAGTTCGCCCAGCGCGTCCGGTTCCGGATCGACACGTTGTCGCTGAAAGTGTGCTCGATGAAGAGGTTGGCGGCGTCCGTGTCGGTCCAAGTGGGGCTGTTGGCCGGGTCGCCGAAGAATTGGCCGCGCGGGGTCTTCAGCGGCTTCGCCACCGCCATCCCGGCCCCGCGGACCTGAGCCGGCACGCCCCGGTCCGCGATGCGGTCGTCTTCGAAGTGCTCATAACCGATCTGCACGTTGGTGGCATCGCCGATCCGGAACGATGCCGTCGGGTTCACGCCCCAGCGCTCATTTTCGACGCCGTCGCGGTAGCTGCCGCTGTCCTGATAGACGCCGGTGATGCGCAACGCCACACGGTCATTCACGGGAAGGCCCACGTCGCCGCTGATTCGCTTGTGATCGTAACTGCCCGCCTCGAAGTGGAGCTCGCCGACGGGCTGCCAGCTGGCGACCTTCGTCACGCGGTTGACGACACCGCCGATTCCTCCTCGTCCGAAGATCATCGCGTTGGGCCCACGGAAGATCTCCAGTCGTTCGATGTTGTAGAGGTCGCGATAGGTCTGGACGTCATCGCGCACGCCATCGACGAAGAAGTCGCCCGTGGTGGCATTGCCGCGGAACACCAGCGTTTCCCGGTTGCCCTCCCCTTGCGCTGAGAAGACGCCCGGAACGTATCGGATGGCCTCGCCGATACTGCCTGCCGCCTGGTCGTTGATCTGCTTGATTGAGACCACCGTAACCGCCTGCGGAACGTCGATCAGTGCGGTGTCCGTCCGCATCCCCGTGGTGCTTCCTGTCACCTTGTAGCTCGCCTTGGACTCCTGCTCGCGGGCTTGAGCAGTCACCGTGACGCCGCTGAGGGTATTTGCGTCAGGGGCCGCGTCGGCCTGCGCCACGCCTGTCCAACAGACGGCCGACGTCGCCGCCAGCAAAGCCACACGCCGACAGCGCCGCCCCTTAACCACTTCACTCATAGCCGAATCCCTCGCGCTCACTGCGACTGCGACTAGTTCTCAATCGCATGATGCGGGCCCAGTCAAGCGGGAACGTCACTCCACGGCCAGGGCGTACGGCTGATGGTTGCGAGAACTGCGCCCCCGCAGGCGCGCGGGTGCGGGTCCAGATGTCAGATCCGCACGATGATGCCTCGCCGTCGCAGGTAAGCCGCCACGCTCCACGTGAAGCCCACCAAGCCAACGAAGGACAATACAACCGCGAGGAGGGTCTCAGCGCTGGAGCGGGGGCCGGCCAAAAGCAGACGCGCCGCGGCCGCGGTCATAGCGGTAAGCATGAGCGAATGGAGGATATAGGCAGTGATGGCGTTCAGCCCGAAGGCCTCAAGAAACGCCGTCGTCGGACCGCCCCGGCGATAAACATCGACCACCCAGTAGATCAAAGCGAACACGAAGAGGGTCACGCCCGTCGTCAGCAGCACGAAGCTGCTCGACCAGAGCGGCTTTGAGATCGGAAGCAACGGCGACCAGAGCAGCCCTAAGGCGACGCTCACCAGACCTGCCGCCGCCAGCCCCGCCGCGATGTTCAAGGCGGTGTGGCCGGTACGGAGCCAGCGCCCGGCCTGAACCCCGAGAAGACACTGGGCGATCGCCGGCAACGTCCCGAGGATGCCCTCCGGATCATAACCTGCCTCGCCCCTAACATAGATGTGGCGACCCAATACGAAGCGATCGAACCACGAGACAAAGTTCGTTCCAGGCGAATTAAGGTCAGGCGGCTGACCGGTTGGCGTTGGGGCGAGCAGCAGCAGCCAGTAACCCACCAGCACCGCGAGCACGATCCGAGCCTGCAGCCGCGGGGACGTGTACGCCACGAGCAATGCGACAGAGATCTGTACGAGCGCCAGCCGCTGAAGCACGCCCAGGAGGCGAAAGGCCTCCCCATCCGGGCTGACGATCCAGTGGAGGTTCGACAGCAGCCAACCCGCAGCAAACAAGCGGATGGCCCTGAACCAAGCACCGGCGGTGATCGGGGACACGGCGGATGTCGGGCTCCGTAGAGCGAACGACATTCCCATCAGAAACACGAACGCGGGAAAGACGAGATCGGCGAGCGTGATGCCCACCCATTCGGCATGCAGGAGCTGTCTTGGAACCGGACCGAGACGAAGATAATCGACGATGGTGGCCCAGTTGACCACGATCATGCCGACTACGGCCAAGCCTCGGGCCGCGTCAAGCGACCGCAGCCGCCCCGGCGTAGAGCTCCATGATTTCGACGGCTCGGACATCATTTAGGGAATACGCGCCGCCGGACGCTTAGCCCTTTCGCTACAGGTCGCCGCCCCGAGAGGACCTCGCATGGGCTCGGTATTTCCATCGGTCGCGGCGGCGCGCGGCGCGGTCAACGGTCAACGGTCAGATGGACGAATTCGAACGCCCTCGGCCATTAGAACGAGTTCTTGGGTAGCCCCTGGAGGAGGGCATTAGGAACCCGTGGACCAATCTGAGTCTTTAACTCCAGGGCGCCGCTCGCCAGCGGTTCCCACGTGCGGCCGCGCAGACGCCTTGACGTTCGCGGCCGGCGCGGGCGCGTTCGCGTAGCGGCATGCGGATAATCGTCGCTTAGCTTCGGCACGAGCAAGGCGAGCGGCCTGGCCGTCATCGCGTGTCGAATCACGTCTGCGGCGAGGCGTCCCAGGAGTCGGCGGCCAGACAGGTGCCGCGGAGAGGGCCGGGCTAGAGGCGCTTCAAAATGGCCTTCATCTGGGCGATCTCACGTTTCTGCGATTCTATGATCCCGTTCGGGCCGAAGCAGAGTTCGCGGATTTCCGCATCCTTGATCGGGGCCTGGCCGCACATCAAAATCGCTCCGGAATGGTGGGGTATCATCGATCGAACGAACTGCCGGTCGCCGACAAACCCTTGGGCGCGAATTCCTGCCAACGAAAGAACGAATACGGCGGCAAAGACGACGTATAGGCCAACATTGAGTTTGGTGTTGCGATACATCGACTTCATCGTCAGCAGCATCACTGCGGCCATCGGCGCCCACATCACCAGCGCCATGTAGAAGAAGTTGATGTTCTGGACGAACTCGCCCCAGCTCGAGATCATCGCGAACATTGCAATATACATGATGACGAGGCTCAAGGCGAGATTGAGCGCGAGCATCATATAGTGATGCTGCATCATCTGGCGATCCATTGATCCTTCGATCTTATGTTCTGTCCGCACGTCCCTCTCCTATCGCGCTCAAATTCTAGATTGTGGCTTCGCCGTAGATGCGCGGCTACAACGCGGCAGTATCGGAAGAGTTCAATCACAAGGCCCAGCTTTAGACTCCACACGCGCACGTGGTGGCAAAGGGATCGTCGGAGGAGTTGCGATCGCAGGCTCTAATCGATCGCGATCGGCTGCACGCCGATGAGGTCGACAACAAGCGGCGATCGCAGGCAGCCTATGTCAGCCTGGCCAGTGCGCGGTTCTCAGCACCTATGCGCACCCAAAGCATGGCGGCGTTCAAGGCGGAGAATATCAGGGCGTAGGTCGGCAAGCCGAAGGCGATCGGCAGCACCGCAATCTCGGCGACAACGACGGCATAGTTCGGGTGGGACAGGACGCGATAGGGTCCGCGCCTCACCAGGGGTGCGCCGGGAAGTACAATGATCCGGGTGGTCCAGCGATCTCCCAGCGTTGCGATGACCCAGATCCGCAACAGTTGCAGGAGCAAGAAGAGGCTCAGCCAAAGCGGCGCGACCGGCCGGTCCCAGGCCATGATCCAAAGACCGATCAGCCAGGCGGCGTGCAAGGACACCACGATAGGATAGTGCCCAGACCCCATCTCGACGCCGCCTTTGGCCAGGAGCCTTGCGGAGTTCCGGCGGGCAAGGAGAAGCTCGGCGATCCGTTGCAGGGTCACGAGGGCCAGGACCGTGACGGACAGGGTCACGCCGCGCGATCCAGGGTGACAGTGCTCGCGGTGAAGCCTGGTCCCAACGCCGTGAGAACCGAGCGCGGCGGCATGCCAGAGCGCCGAACGCGGTCGAGGACGAACAGCGCGGTCGGGGCGGACATATTGCCATGGTCAGCCAATACCTCGCGTTCTCGATCCAGGCCGCCCTGCGGGATCGACAGCGAAAGCTCCAGCGCCTCGATCACTTTCACGCCGCCGGGATGGCAGATGAACCGGTCTATGTCCTCGACCTCTAGATTCTGGCCGCCCAACATCGACGCCATGGCTGGCTGCAGATTGGTTTTGGCGAATGGCGGGATCGCGCGTGCGAAGATCACCCCGAGGCCCGTCGGCTCGACCCGCCACCCCATGACATCGAGCGTGGCGGGCCAGGTATGCTCGGCGATCCCAGTCACCTGGGCGAAACCGCCCTCCCCGGCCCGGACCACGCAGGCTGCAGCGCCATCGCCGAACAGCGCCGTGGCCACGATGTCGGCCTTGCTGAGGTTGTCCAGCCGGAACGCAAGGGAACAAAGCTCGACGGTGACGAAGAGGACGATGGCGCCTGGAGTCGCCGCCGCGAGTTTGGCGGCCAGAGCAAGACCGGTCGCGCCGCCGGCGCAGCCGAGACCAAAGACCGGCACACGGGCGGCGTCGGGTCGGAATTTCATGCGCTCCATCGCGCGCGCCTCCAGACTGGGCGTCGCGATCCCCGTAGACGACACCGTGACGATGACGTCGACGTCGGGGCCGGCGAGCCCCGCCTCGGCCAGCGCCGCGGAGGCCGCCTGCACGAACAGGTCCGTCGCGCCATCGAGGTAAGCTTCGGTGCGTTCGGGCCAGCCCCGGGGCTCGAAGTACCATTCGATCGGCCGGATCACCTGCCGGGTACGAACGCCGGCCGAGGTGAAGACCGGAGCCATACGCTCGAACTGCGGAAACTTATCGGAAAACAGGTCTCGCGCCGCCTGCTCCACTTGCGCTTGCGCCAGCACGTTAGGCGGGGACGCCGTTGCGAGCGACAAGAGGGCCACGGGAGGCGGCATGAACTGTGGAATCCTGCGCATGACGTCGTCCGACCTCGACGACGGATTAGGCAAACAGATCGCAGCTCGCAGGGTTCCCGAAGTGACCGATGATCGCAGACACCGTCTTCGCAAATCGACGCCGGAGGACCGCGCAAGCAAGCCGTTGCGTAGGCCCAGATTGGAGGATGGCTCGGCGTTCGTACTCGGTATGGCAACTTTGTTGTGTGGTTCTGAGGGGGAGAAGCACGGTTGTACGTATATCCCTTAGATATGGGGAGGTTTCATGCGTTCCAATCGTTTTGCACTTCGCGGCGCGTCCGCGATGTTCACAGTGCTCGCCCTGGCGCCCGCGCCCGGGTTCGCTCAGTCCACCGCTCCTGAAGCTCTGGAAGAGGTGGTCGTCACAGCAGAGAAGCGCGAGACAAATCTGCAGGACACGCCGGTCGCCGTCACGGCGGTCACCGGCGAGACCCTTCGCGCGCTCGGGGTCTCCACCCTTGAGGATCTGCAGGTCTTTACGCCGGGTGTCACCATCACCAACGACTCGATGGCGATCGTGAACATCCGAGGCATCGGCACCTCGGCCTTCGGTGTCGCCACCGACCCGAGTTCGACGGTCCACTACGACGGCGTCTATATTCCGAGGCCGACCACTAGTTACCAGGACATGTTCGACGTGGAGCGCATCGAACTGCTCCGTGGTCCCCAGGGCGTTCTGTTCGGACGCAACTCCGCCGGCGGCACGCTGAACATCACCTCGCGGGCGCCCACGTCTGAGTTGGAAGGGATACTCAGCGCGACGGTAGGCAACTACGATCGACGGACATTCTCCGGCTCCGTGTCCGGGCCGCTTGGCGAGCGCATCCGCGGCCGCCTGACCGTCCTCAAGAACGATCGCGACGGCATCTACGACAATCCGAAGACAGGCGAAAAATACCAGGACATCGACCGTTTCGCCGCGCGCGCCACGCTCGCAATCGACCTCGCCGAAAACTTCGATCTGACGCTGCGCGCCGACTATGGCCGCGACCGCGAGACGGGCTATCCGTCCATTCGCCAAAGCTACCCGGCGGACTTCGCGCGGGCCGGCGCGACCATCCCGCGCGGCGAGGACGAGCTGATCCTCGACACGCGACCGCGCAACAATGTGGAGAACGGTGGCGTCTCGGCGACCGCCACGTATGTCACGGCGCCCGTCACCCTGAAGTCGATCACTGCCTATCGCGGCAGCACGGTCGACCAGGTTCTCGACGTAGATGCGACGGATCTCTTCCTCCGCAACATCACCCTCTATGAACGCTCGCGCTCCTTCACGCAGGAGCTGCAGCTTAGCAACAACGAGCCTGAGCGCCTGGAATGGATCGTCGGCGCCTTCTACCTGCGCGAAAAGGCCCGCGACCAGCTGCAGATCCTGGAGCCCGCCCGCGCCCTCGGCCTGCCCGAAAGCAACGTCACCAATGCGCTGGCGGCCTACGGCCAAGCCACGTTCCGGCTGACCGATCGGCTCCGGCTCACCGGCGGCGCCCGCTACAGCTACGAGGAAAAGGATTTCGCCTACCGCGTCCTTTCCGGAGGGACCGATGTGGGCGGTGAAGCGGCCAAGGCGTCCTGGCGCGCATGGACCCCGAAGGTTGGGATTCAGTACGACGTCAGCGAAGACGTGATGGCCTACGCCTCGATCACGCGCGGCTTCAAGTCGGGAGGCTTCCAACTCGGGGACGGCCGGCCGTTCCGGCCGGAGTACATCTGGAGCTACGAGGGCGGGGTGAAGTCCATGTTCTGGGACCGCCGCGTCCGGGCCAATCTCAGCGTCTTCTACTACGACTACACGGACCTGCAGGTGGTTGAGTACATCAACGGCGTGGCCACCACCACCAACGCCGGCAAGGCCACCCTGAAGGGCGGCGAACTGGAGGTCACGGTGAGGCCCGTCCGCGGCCTCGACCTGAACGCGACGGCGGCCTATCTCGACGCCGAGTACGACCGCTTCTTCGACAATGGGGTTAGTCTGGCCGGGAACACCCTGCCGAATGCCCCGCGGTGGAACTTCACAGGGGCCGCACAGTACCGGTGGGAGTTCGTTGACGGCCACAGCCTGACCCTGCGGGGCGACATCGCCTGGCGCGATCGCGTCCAATTCAAGCCGAACAACCTGCGCCAGTTCTCGGGCGAGCCGTACACGCTGCTGAACGCCCGAGCGACCTTTGCGACGGCCGGCGATGTCTGGGAGGTGGCCGTGTTCGGCCGCAACCTCACTGACGAGCGGTACGCGACCTACAAGACCGTCGGGACCGACGCCACCGGAGTCTCGAACCCGGCCCTGCCGCTCGCCGTCTATGGAGAGCCGCGGCAATATGGTGTGCAGCTCGTGCGCCGGTTCTAGGCTTCTTGCCCCCTCCGCCTTCGTGCGGAGGGGGATCTTTTGGGTTTCGAGGAAGACAGATGCAACATCACCACTTGGCCGCGGTCGCGGTCCTGGCCATCGCCGCCCCGGCTTCGGCGCAGACACCGGCGGCGCAGGTGTCGACGTCGGAGGCTCGCAACGTCCTCGACGCCTTCACGGCCGCCCTTCAGCAGCGCGAGATCCGAGAGTTGGCCCGGCTCTTCACCCCGGACGCCGCCATACTGGAAGGCGGGCGCTACGAGGGGCCGATCGGTCAGTACCTGGACCATCATCTCGGGCCGGAGCTTGCCGCATTCGACAGCTTCGAGATCAAAAATCGCAAGGTGGACATTCAGGTACTCGGCGAGGTGGCGTGGGCACGCGAGGAGTACGACTACGTCATCCGCGCCAAGGGCCGCCAAGGCGTCGTCGAACGGCGCGGGGTGAGCACGGCCGTCCTGGTGCGAAGAGCGGGCGCCTGGCGCATCGCACAGCTTCACCTGTCCTCAAGGGCGCCCTGAGACCGACCCGAGCGCGCCGTATGCTATTGGAGTGAAGCAGCGTCCGCTCTCGGATTGATCGGAAAGCGCTGACGGGCAATGCAAGCCAGCGCTTGTCACGAGTAAACTCCGCTGGCCGCGTCGGCGGCCCGACGAACCAGCTTGGATCTTGAGCCGCTGAAGGCGGCGCGGGTCTCTGTTGCTAGACCGACCGGGAGCATGACGCTCGCGCATCACTCCCGGTCAAATCTCAGAGCCCGACGTGGGTGGTCCTAGACCTTGATGTCGAGCGCGCCCGCAGGCTTACTATTGTGCGAGGTCTCGCCAGTGGCGTGGCTCGTCTCGGGCTTAGCCGGCGGCTGGGTTTGCTGCGGCGCCCGAGCGGCCTGTGCCAGGGCGGCAGAATTCACGGCGCTTGCGGCGGAGACGTTCATCGGAGTGTTCCTTCCTCGTTGTGCTCTTCTTGAGCTCAGAAATCGCTATCCGAGCGCACTGAAGAAACCGTGAATTGCTCAAACTATTTGTGATGCGCGTCTTGGCAGAAGAGCGTGCCCTCACCTGCCCACAAGCCGGTCAGGCACGCCTTCAGATCCTGGCCGACCTCTGGCGCTGCGGCGCCATCACAGCAGGAGCGCGTCGACCTTTCGCATTTCAGCTATCGTGGCACCCATTTGCATCAGCCCTTCAGCGGCGACACCATGATGTCCATGCAAGCAGACAAGTAGTCTGCTGCGGAAGTGGCGGTCCGAATCCTGTCCATCAACGGTGCATACGGCAAAGCCCAGCCCCGGGGCCTCCTTAGAACCTGCGATTCACCGTGAATGAAATGCCGCGCTAGGCGAGGGGTATCCATCTTGGCGCGCGTAATATGTTCAAGGAGCGAGGTCGCGGCCGCTCGGGTTCAGCTGAAGTGGCCGATCTCTGCGGCAGGAACGGGCAAGCAATGAAGCACATCTTTCCGTTGGTCCTGTGCCTCGGCGCCGCTACGGCTGCGAGTGCGCACCCAGGCGGCGGGGATACTCCGTCAACCCCCAGGCCCGCAAGCCGGCCAGCGCCGCGTCCGCAGGCGGTGTCGTCCCTCGCGGCCCCACCGGTCAAATTGAGTGAGATTCGCGGCGTCGGCCTGGTGCGAGCCATCGATGCAACGGCAGGCAGGATCACAATCGCCTACGACGCCATCGAGCCGCTGAACTGGCCTGCAGGGACGATGGCCTTCGCCGTGGGCAAGAGCGCTCTTCTGAACAGCGCTACGGTAGGGGACAAGGTCCGGTTTAGGTTGGAGAGCCAGCAGATCACCGAACTGACCCGCTTCTGACGCTACGCCGCAGCATGGCGGCGCAGGTGAACAGGATCGAGCAACGCAAATGATGGGAGAGATGATGAACATTCGGAACAAGTTCGCGGCCTGCGCCGCCGGAGCGATGGCTTTGCTGTTGGCCGCCTGCGGCCAGAAGGAATCTGCCCCGCCTCCGGTCGAGGCCCAGCCAGTAGCCGCCGCGCCGACGCCCGCAAACGAGGGAGCCCATCCCGAAGCTAGCCCGCACGGCGACGTCACGGCCCATGATGCGGCTTCAGGCACCGCGGCGCCGGCCCAGGGTATGCCTCCGAAGAAGGGGGACCAGAAGGCCGATCCGAATTCCGACATGGCCGGAATGAAGATGCCGAAATAGGGCGGGTCCGAATTTCTGGCGGCCCTCTGCGATTTCGGGCCTCGTGAGCCCAGGCACTACTCGCCGCGCGCCGTGGCTGGGCCGGGCCTTCACCCGGCTCCGGCCGCGGCGCGCTTCAGAATCGTGGAAGGTGCGTCTCCCGGTCGCACGCGGCTACAGTGAGGGGGACTGACCAGGCGCTGCGTATACTCTCAAGGGACAGCGTTCAAACCTCGGGGATATCCCAATGACTCATCACAAAAGCCTTTCCATCGCCGGCCTCGTCACGGCTGCAGCCTTGCTAATGGCCGGGACCGCTTCGGCCCACGCCAAATTGGTCACGTCGAACCCAGCGGCGAATGTGACGGTGGCTGCGCCGAAGACGATCACGCTCACCTTCAACGAAAAGCTGACGCCCGCTTTCTCTGGATTTGACCTGGAGATGGGCGGCGGCATGAAGATGCCGGTGAAGACGACCGTGTCGAAGGACGGCATGTCCATGATCGGTACGCCGCAGGGTGCGTTGATGCCAGGCGCCTACAAGGTCAAATGGCATGCCGCCACATCGGACGGTCACAAGATGAACGGCGATCTCGCCTTTACGGTGAAATAGAGCGTGCTTGAGCCTGCGGTCATTCTCCTCAGGCTGGTTCAGTTCGCAGGAGCGATGATCCTCTTCGGATCATCGCTCTTCCTGATCTACGGCCTGCCAAGCACGGGCCCAGGATCAGGCGGTCGCTTGAACTGGTCGCGACCCTTACTCGGTTGGAGCGCCGTCGCCCTCCTGGCCGCCACCCTCCTGGGGCTGGTGGCACAAACCTCGGCGCTCGCGGGGTCGGTCGCTGAGGGCCTGAAGCTTTCGTCGCTCACGGCCGTCGTGACAACGATGTCCTTGGGCAAGGCCGCCGTGGTCCGCGCCGTCGCCGCGGCCCTGGCGCTCAGCGCCGTGCTGGTCCTCCGCCCCGGCCGCGTGCTGTTCTGGATCTGCACAGCCCTCGGTGCTGTCATCAGCGCCAGCCTCGCCTGGATGGGCCACGGCGCTGCGACCCAAGGCCCGGGCGGGCCCATTCACCTGACGGCCGACATTTTTCACGCGCTCGCCGCCGGGGTCTGGATTGGCGCGCTTGTCGTCTTCTTCGGCTTGCTTCGTCCAGGGGCGACGGATGCCGAAACCGACCCCGCCTTGCACAAGGCGCTTCACGGCTTCGCCGGCGTCGGATCCGGACTGGTCGCGGTCCTCGTCGGCACTGGCCTCGTCAATAGCTGGTTCCTGGTGGGTCCAGATCGCCTCGCGGGGCTCTGGACGACGCCGTACGGCCAGCTCCTTCTCGTGAAGCTGCTGCTGTTCACTGCAATGTTGGGATTGGCCGCGGCCAACCGTTTTCGCCTGACCCCAGCCCTTGGCGCCGCTCTCGAGAACAAGGGGACGCGACGGGAGGCGCTCGCGGCCCTCCGTCGGAGCTTGCTTTTCGAGACAGCGCTGGCTTTCCTCGTGCTGGGCGTGATCGCCTGGTTGGGCATGCTCGCGCCGGTGTCCGCGCAATGAACGTCCGCCTCCCGCTCGCCATGGCGCAGTCGCGCTGGATGCGGGCGGCCGTCGACTTCGACCTTTCACCGGCGTAGGATCCGCAGCGATGCGGCGCCTCCTCATCCTCCTCGCCCTCTTGGGCCTACTCTACAGCCCGGCCGCCGCCGTGGCGGCCCAGCAGGCATGCGTGGAGGCCGGAGCCGAGATGACCGGCATGACGATGGCCGTGACCACATCCGATCCGACCGCGCCAAGCGCGCCCGACCCATGCTGCGACCACAGCAAGGAGACGATGGACAGCAAGGCGTGCGCGCAGGCCTGCGCCACGATGTGCGGCATCTCGGCTGCGCTGCCGAGCGCGGACGTCCACGTCGCCCCCCAGCCGAAGGCGGCCGTTGTCGCCGACCGGGTTCTGCCGCTGAAAGCTCGTCCGCCGCCGCGGACGGAGCGACCGCCGAAATCGATCGCCTGAACTGTCCGCGCGACCTGCGCGGGCCCGCTTCCGGGTCGTGGCCGACGCTCTTCAGAGGCCGTGATTCATGTGGGCTGGAGGACCGCAATCCCGCGGCCTCATCGATCATTCAGGACGATGACAATGAACCTTTCCAAGCTCTTGGCTGCGACCGCCTGCGTCGCCGCGCTCACCGCCGTGAGCACCTCCGCCTTCGCGGCCCCCGCCCCAGGTAGGCAATATGAGTACCGGGTCGGGCCCCCGCCCTCTAACCCGCACGATGTCTTCCGACCGGTGATCCGAACCGCCAAGCCTAGCGCCGCGCGGGCGGCCAAGGACTGTCCGTGCCCGATGATGCAGGGTCCGGCGTCACAGACGCCCAACGGCTGAACCGCCAAGGGGCCGCGTCCTCCTATCCCCTTGGGCGCGGTCCTGACGGCCGCCGGCGGAGCTCGAGCTCCGCCGGCGTGTCCCGGCCGGCTTTGCTCCATCCCCTTCGGATCCCGAACATGCGTCTTCCCATCCTTCTCGCCAGCCTGCTCATGGCCGGCGGCGCCCAGGCCGCGCCGCTCACCTACGCCGCCGCGCTGGAGGCCGCCCAGAGGACCTCACCAAGCCTCCAGGCCCGTGCGTTGCAGGTCGAGAGCGCGCGGTCCGCCGCACGCGCCGCGGGCGCCCTTCCTGATCCCAAGATCGTCTTCGGGCTCGACAACTTCCCTGTCTCGGGTCCGCCAGCCGGACGGTTCAACGGCGACAGCATGACCATGGCGCGGGTCGGCGTGATGCAGGACATGCCGAACGGGGCCAAACGCGCCGCCGAACGCACCCGGGCCCAGACCGATATCCAGGCTGCCGGGGCCGCCGAACAGGTCGGCGTCCGCGATCTGCGCACCGCCACCGCGCTCGCCTGGATCAACCTCTACTATGCCGAAAGGCGTTTGTCGGCGATCGACGAGTTGCTGAAGGGCCTCGAACCCTTATGGGACAGCGCCCCTTCCGCCGTCGCCTCGGGCGCGGCGCGGCCGGCCCAGCCCCTGGAGGCCGAGCAGATGCGGGCCGACCTGCAGGATCGGCGCAGCGAGATCCTGGCCGCCGTGGGACGCGCTCGCGCGGACCTCGTCCGCTACACGGGCGATCCGCAGGCCGAGGTCGCCGGATCCCCGCCGGGCTTCGAGGTTGATGCGACCACACTGAGGGGAGGGCTCGCCGGCCACCCGCGGCTGGCGGAGCGGGAAGCGATAATTTCGCAAGCCCAGGCCGACGTGCGCCTCGCCCGCGCCCAGAAACGGCCGGACTGGAGCTGGGAACTCGCCTACCAGCGTCGAGACCCGATGTTTGGCGACATGGTTTCCGCAGGCGTCACTGTCACCCTGCCGCTGTTCGCTTCCCGGCGGCAGGACCCGCTGATCGCGGCCAAGCTCGCCGCGGCGAACCAAACCCGGGCCGAGGCCGAGGCGACGCATCGCGAGCTCGCCGCCCAACTGGAGGCGGCGCTGGCCGACCACCTGATGCATCACGACCAATGGAGCCGGGCCAAGGACGTGCTGCTGCCGCTCGCCAAGCGGCGCGCCGACCTGGAGACGGCGAGCTATGGTGCGGGCCGCGGCGGGCTGACCGACGTGCTCCAAGCCTTCACGGCGCTCGCCAACGCCCAGCTGACCTTGCTGGACCGCGAGGCGGCGGTGGCCGCCGACGCCGCCACCCTCGTGCTCACCTACGGGAGCGACCGACCATGAGCGCCGCCTCAGCCTTCAGGTGGCCCGGACTTGCCCGGTGCATCGCGGAACAGACCCATCCGAGTGAACCCACCCAAGCCAGCACCACCTACGAAAGCCGCCAGCCATGAGCTCCGTGTCCCGGTCAAACCTCCGAACCCTCGCGGCCGCCGGCGCCATCGCCATTGTCGCCGCCGCGGGCGGCTACGGCCTCGCCCAACTGAAGCCCGGGCCATCGACCGCATCCGAGGCGAGCGCCCCAGGCGGCAGGAAGGTCCTCTACTGGTACGATCCCATGGTGCCACAGCAGCACTTCCCGGCACCGGGCAAGTCGCCGATGGGCATGGACATGGTGCCCAGGTACGCCGACGAACGCGTCGGGGCCGGCGAGGTCGGAGTCAAGATCGATCCCGCCAAGGTGGCCAACCTCGGTATGCGGCTCGCGACAGCCACGCGCGGGGAACTCGCCAGCGGCGTGACGGCGACCGGCACGATCGACTTCAATCTGCGCGACGTCGCCATCGTACAGCCCAGGGCGGCCGGCTTCGTGCAGCGCGTCTATGGTCGTGCGCCGGGCGACATCATTCCAGCTGGCGCGCCCTTGGCGGACCTCCTGCTCCCGGAATGGGGCGGCGCGCAGGCGGAGTACCTGGCGGTGCGTCGGACGGGCGACCCCGCGCTCATCCGCGCCGCCCAGCAGCGGCTACAGTTGCTCGGAATGTCGCCTGGGCTCATCCGCCAGATCGACCAGAGCGGGCGCGCCCGCAACGTGGTGACCGTCACAGCCCCGATCGGCGGGGTCATCAAGACGCTCAGCGTGCGCAGCGGCATGTCGGTCTCGGCCGGGGAGACCCTGGCGGAGATCTCCGGCCTGGGCACTGTGTGGCTGACTGCGGCCGTGCCCGAGGCGATGGCCGGCCAGGTCCGGTCGGGGCAGCCGGTCACCGCCACCCTCGCGGCCTACCCCGGGGAGACCTTCTCGGGACGGGTGACCGCGATCCTGCCGCAGGCCCAGGTGGAAAGCCGAACGCTGCAGGTGCGCATCGAGCTGCCGAACCGCGGCGGTCGGCTGAGGCCGGGCATGTTCGCCAACGTCCAGCTGACCTCCACCGCGCGGCCCGCTATCCTGGTTCCCACGGAAGCGATCATCCGCACGGGCAAGCGCAGCCTTGTGATGCTGGCCTTGCCGGGCGGCCGTTACCAACCGGCCGAGGTGCAGATCGGACAGAGCGCCGGTGACAAGACCGAGATCCTGGCCGGGCTTTCCGAAGGCGAGCGTATCGTCGCCTCCGGCCAGTTCCTGATCGATTCCGAGGCCAGCCTTTCCGGAGTCCAGGCCCGCCCGATCGGCGGCGGGATGACCCTGCCCCCGTCCCCGGCGGTCGCCACGAACGCCGCGGCAGGATTGGCCGAAACGACCGGCCACATCGAGTCGATCGGCCAGGATAGCGTGACGATCTCCCACCAGCCGGTCCCCGCCATCGGCTGGCCCGCGATGACCATGACGTTCCGCGTCGAACAGCCGACGCTGCTGAAGGGGATCAAGAAGGGCGACCGCGTGCGGTTCGCCTTTAACCAGCCGGCCGCCGGCCCCACCCTGCGCCGCCTCAGCAAGGAGCCGGGCCAATGATCGCGGCGATCATTCGCTGGTCGGTCAGGAACCGCTTCTTCGTCCTGCTCGCCGCCCTGGCCATCACCGTCGCCGGGGGACTGGCAGTCAAATCGACGGCGGTCGACTTCTTGCCGGACCTGTCCGACGTGCAGGTGATCATCCGGACGAACTATCCTGGCCAGGCTCCCCAGATCGTCGAGAACCAGGTCACCTATCCCCTGGCGACGACCATGCTGTCGGTCCCTGGCGCCAAGACGGTGCGCGGCTATTCGTTCTTCGGCGACAGCTTCGTCTACATCATCTTCGACGAGGGGACCGATCTCTACTGGGCCCGCTCGCGGGTGCTCGAATACCTCAACCAGGTGCAGAGCCGGCTGCCGCCCTCCGCGAAAGCTGCTCTCGGACCGGACGCCACCGGCGTCGGGTGGGTCTATGAGTACGCCCTGGTCGACAAGACCGGCCGCCACGACCTGGCGCAGCTCCGCAGCCTGCAGGACTGGTTCCTGCGCTATGAGCTGAAGACGCTTCCCGGGGTCGCCGAGGTCGCCAGCATCGGCGGCATGGTCAAACAGTACCAGGTCGTCCTCGAGCCGACCAAACTCGCCGGCTACGGGGTCACCCAGCAACAGGCGGTCGAGGCGATCCGGCGCGCCAACCAGGAGGCTGGCGGCTCCGTCCTCGAATTGGGCGAGGCCGAATACATGGTCCGCGCGGGCGGCTATCTGCAGTCGCTGGACGACTTCCGCGCGATCCCGCTGCGGACCGCCGCCGGCGGGGTTCCGGTGCGCCTGAGCGATGTCGCCACCATCCAAATCGGGCCGGAGATGCGGCGCGGCATCGCCGAGCTGAACGGCCAGGGCGAGGTGGCCGGCGGCGTGGTGGTGCTCAGATCGGGCAAGAACGCCCGGGCGACCATCGCTGCCGTCAAGACCAAGCTCGAAGAGCTCAAGCACAGTCTCCCGCCCGGCGTGCAGGTCGTGACCACCTATGACCGTTCCCAATTGATCGATCGCGCGGTGGAGAACCTGCGCGGCAAGCTGATCGAAGAGTTCATCATCGTGGCGCTGGTCTGCGCGCTGTTCCTCTGGCACATGCGCTCGGCCCTGGTCGCGATCCTGTCCCTGCCGATCGGCGTGCTGATGGCCTTGATCGTCATGCGCGTGCAGGGCGTGAACGCCAACATCATGTCGCTTGGCGGCATCGCCATCGCCGTCGGCGCCATGGTCGATGCGGCCGTCGTGATGATCGAGAACGCCCACAAGCACATCGAGCAGTGGGAGCACGAGCATCCCGGCGAGAAGCTGAAAGGCGCCGAGCACTGGCGGGTGGTCACCGAAGCCGCTGCCCAGGTGGGGCCGGCGCTCTTCCTCAGCCTGGTGATCATCACCTTGTCCTTCGTGCCGGTCTTCACCCTGCAGGCGCAAGAAGGTCGGCTGTTCAAGCCGCTGGCCTTCACCAAGTCCTATTCGATGGCCGGCGCGGCCATCCTGTCGATCACCCTCGTGCCGGTCCTGATGGGCTACCTGATCCGCGGCCGCATCCCACCGGAAAACGCGAACTTCCTGAACCGGGGACTGACCGCCCTCTATCGGCCCGCCATCAACTGGGTGCTGAAGCACCCGAAGAAGACCCTGCTCGCGGCGCTCTTGGCCTTCGCCACCACCGCTTGGCCGCTCACCCATCTAGGCGGCGAGTTCCTGCCGGCGATGAACGAAGGCGACCTGCTCTACATGCCGTCCGCCCTGCCCGGCTTGTCGGCGGCGAAAGCCTCCGAACTGCTCCAGCAGACCGATCGCATGATCAAGACCGTGCCGGAGGTGGCCACCGTCTTCGGCAAGGCCGGGCGCGCGGAGAGCGCGACCGACCCGGCGCCGCTCGAAATGTTCGAGACCGTGATCCAGTTCAAGCCACAAAGCCAATGGCGCAAGGGCATGACCCCCGACAAGCTGGTGGAGGAACTCGACAGCAAGGTGAAGGTGGCGGGCCTGACCAATGTGTGGGTTCCGCCGATCCGCAACCGGCTCGACATGCTCGCGACCGGCATCAAGAGCCCGATCGGCGTCAAGGTGTCCGGCGCCAATCTCAGCCAGATCGACGCGATCGCGCAGCGGATCGAGACCGTGGCCAAGACCGTCCCGGGCGTCAGCACCGCCTTCGCGGAACGGCTCACGGGCGGCCGCTACGTGGACGTGAACATCGATCGCGCCGCGGCGGCCCGGTACGGACTGAACATCGCCGACGTCCAGGACATCATCGGCGGGGCCATTGGCGGCGAAAACGTCGGCGAGACGGTCGAGGGCCTGGCCCGCTATCCGATCAATGTGCGTTATCCGCGCGAGATTCGCGACAGCCTCGACGAGCTGCGCGCGCTGCCGATCTACACGCCGTCCGGCCAACAGATCACCCTGGGCACGGTCGCGAAGGTCGAGGTAGCCGAGGGGCCGCCGATGCTCAAGAGTGAGAACGGCCGGCCTTCGACCTGGATCTATGTCGACGTGCGCGGGCGGGACTTGGCGTCGGTCGTCAAAGATCTTGAGGCGGCGGTCGCCAAGGACGTCAAGGTTCCGCCGGGGGTCAGCCTCTCGTATTCCGGCCAATTTGAGTACTTGCAGCATGCGGTCGAACGTCTGAAGATCGTGGTCCCGGCGACCCTGCTGATCATCTTCGTCCTGCTTTACGTCACCTTCGGCCGATGGGATGAAGCGGCGCTGATCATGGGGACCCTGCCCTTCGCCCTGACCGGTGGGTTGTGGATGCTCTACCTGCTGGGCTTCCACCACTCCGTCGCGACGGGCATCGGTTTCATCGCCTTGGCCGGCGTCGCGGCCGAATTCGGCGTCGTCATGCTCATCTACCTCAAGCAGGCTCTCGAGGCGCGGGGCGCGAATCCCACACGGCAGGATCTCCAGGAGGCCGTTCGCGACGGCGCTGTGCTTCGGGTCCGGCCGAAGTCGATGACGGTCGCGGTGATCATCGCCGGTCTGGCGCCGATGCTCATTGGCCATGGCGCCGGCTCGGAGGTCATGGGCCGCATCGCCGCTCCGATGATCGGCGGCATGCTCACCGCCCCCCTCCTGTCGATGCTCGTCGTTCCTGCAGGCTATCTCCTCCTTCGCCGCCGGAGGCTCCCTGAGGATGGGTCCCGAGCGGGCCGCTAAGCGGCGTCTGCAGCCGAACGGCACTCCAATACAGTGCGAGCAGCTGAGCGGACCGCCCGATCCGACCAGCCACCGCTATCCGGCGCCAAACGATGTCTAAGAACGGGCGGTCGGACCGGCGTTGAGACGTTGCGATCTCCGCGACGGCGACGAGGCGGCGACGGGACCGACTTGCCATGGGGGCGTGTCGCGCCCACGCGGTACGGCAGACCGCGCGGTAGGCTGAGGGCCGCGCAGCGATCTCCACCTTGAGATCGCCGCCACGCGCACGAAGCGCCCCAGGCGCTCCGCCTGCGGAGTGCCGTCGGAAACCCCGCCGGACGGCTTGACCCACTGGAAGGAAAATTAGGAGGCGATGAACGCAGCCTCGGTATGCCGGCCGTCGAGGAGAGGAGGGCTATCGGAGGCACGGGCAGCCAGCTGCACGGGTAACGATGAAGGGGCGCAAGGCAGCAAAGCTACGCTCGCGCGCCTGATCAGGCGCCGTGCGTGGCGAACACCTGCGTCCGTCCGGATCTATCGAGGAGCAACAGGGTCTCGAACCTCTCCGCAGAACCGTTGGGGATTTCCATGCCTGGAGACCCAATCGGCATGCCCGGAACCGTGAGGCCGAGCGCCTTCGGCTTCTCCCGCAGCAGGCGCATCACATCGGCAGGCGGCACATGCCCCTCGACGACATAGCCGCCAATGACTGCCGTGTGGCAGGAGGACAGCGTGAACGGGACGCCATAACGGCTGCGGACAGGCGCGAGATCCTCGAGCTCATTGATAGTCGGGGAGAAGCCCGCACGAGTCATGTGGGTCACCCAACCCTTGCAACAGCCGCAGTATGGCGTCTTGTAGACGACCAAGGGTCCCGTAGAGGCAGCCCGGGCGCAGCCGCTAACCAGGAGCGCAGCAGCCCCGCCTGCGAGCAAATGGCGCCGATCCAACCTTTGGGAAATCATCTTGTCTCGTCCCTTGGCTATCCGGTTAGGGCTGCGATTCGGCGCAACGGCGCCCGTACGGGGCGGCGGCTGAAGCGAGCGGCCGTGACGCCCGATCATCGTTCGCGCCTGGGTCTCAGGAGCAAGTGCACGGCGAACCCTCGCCATGGAGAGTGTGAACAAACTGACGATCTCCGACGGCTTCGGATCAAGCCTCGGCGCTGCGGCAGAGCCGGCGCTATTCGCGCCGGCAGCCCGCCCGCGCCGCAGCGCTAGAAGAAGGCGCGAACACCCATGACGAAACTCGTCGCTTCGACGTCTTCGCCAAGGGCGCGCGCATAGTCGGCGGTCTTGCCGAACTTCCGGTCCCAGGAGACGCCGATATAGGGCGCGAACTCCCGACGGACCTCGTAGCGAAGGCGCAGCCCGAGCTCAGCGTTGGACAGTCCAGAGCCGGTCTTGGTCTCGACGGTGTTCTGCGCGGCGAGATTGAATTCTGCCCGCGGCTGTAGGATCAGGCGGTTGGTCAGACGCACGTCGTAGGAACCTTCAAAGCGCCCGAGGAGTTCCCCCTTGTTGGAGAGGAAGACGGCGCCCTCGACGTCGAACCAATACGGGAAAAGGCTCTCGAAGCCCACGGTCGCATAGGTCCGGTTGCGCGGTTCAAAGTCCTGCCGGATCCCCACCTGGACATCGGTGTAAACGCCGACGGCGCGGGAATAGAGCGCCTGCAGCTCGGCGGCTTCGAGGCCTTCGCCGCGGGTCCCTTCCCCTTCACTCTTGAGCACGAAGCGGTTGATGTCGCCGCCAAACCAAGCCTGGGCGTCCCAGGTATAACCATCCGCGCCCTTGCGCGCCTGGTATTCCGCCAGATTGGTCATGAACTTCGAGGTTATAACCGCGCCGTGCTCACGGCGAAGTTCGGCAACAGCGCTATCCATGGCGGCCGCCGAGAAGAAGCGGTCGGCCGCCCGGTCCGTCGGCGGCGGCGGCGGCGGCGTCTTCGGAATATCGGCGGTCGCCGCCGGAGCGCTGTTCATTCCCGGCATGGCCGAATGATCCGCCGGCGCGGCCTGCGCCGGCATGGTCATCCCGGGCATGGCGCCATGGTCCTGCGGCCCTGGAGCGGCGGGCATGGTCATGCCTGGCATGCCGCTGGAAGCTGGCCCCTGCGACGGGGCCGGCATCGACATCCCTGGCATCGCCGAATGGTCCATCGGGGCTGCGCCGCCCGGCGTAGTGTGGCCGGCATGCGCGTCGGCGGGCGGCGCCGGCGTCGCGTTGCGGCGCGGGGGCGCCGCGGGCTGGGCCTTTGCCTTGGGCTTGGATTGCTGAGCGGGTTGTGACGGCGCAGCCGGCATGGCCATGCCCGGCATGGAAGAATGGTCCATGGTCTGCGCCGCGACAGGCGTCGCCAACGGCAGGGGGACCAGCGAAATCAGAGCGAGCCGGTTCATGCGGCGGCTCCGTCGAGCGGCCGCACGCTGAACACTTGGAACATCCCGCCGTGCATGTGGTAGAGCATGTGACAGTGGAAGGCCCAATCTCCCGGATCCGCCGTGATGTCCCAGGAGACCTTGCCGCCCGGCGCCACCGTCACCGTGTGTTTCCTCGGCCCGTAGCCCGGTGGCGCGTGCGCTAGTTCGAAGAAATGACCGTGCAGGTGGATCGGGTGGGCCATCATGGTGTCGTTGATCAGCGTCACCCGAACCCGCTCTCCCTTCTCGAAGGTGTACGGCTTGCTGGTCTCGCTGAACTTCAGGCCGTCGAACCCCCACATAAACCGTTCCATGTTCCCGGTCAGGTGGATGTCGAGCGCGCGCGTCGGTATCCGTGGATCGACGCTCGGCGTCAGCGCGATGAGGTCCTTGTAGACCAGCACCCGATGGCCGACGCTCTCCAGCCCTTGTCCCGGTTCGCCGGTGCGATCCATCGGCATCGGTGCAATGGTCTGGACTCCGGGACCAAGCTTTACCCCAGGGGCATTCTGCGGGTCGCGCATCGACATCTTCATACCTGCCATGCCCCCCATCGCATCTGACCCGCGGGGCTTAGGCGGCGCCATGCCGGGCGGGGCTCCCATGCCGGGCATACCGGCCATTCCCGGCATCGCGGCCATGTCATGGCCCGAGGCGTCGTGGTTCATCCCGGGCATGGCGCCGGACCCGCCCATGTTCATGCCCTGCATCGCGCCCATGTCCATGCCCATGTCCTTCATGGTCGCGAGCGGCCGCTCACGAAGCGGCGGGACAGGCGCGGTCATGCCCGGGCGCGGCGCCAACGTGGCGCGCCCCATGCCGGAGCGGTCGCTCGCCTCCGAGACAATGGTGAAGGCTCTATCTTCCGTCGGTTGCACGACGACGTCGTAGGTCTCGGCGTTGCCGATCTGGAACTCTTCGACCTCTACGGGCCGGACGTTCTGGCCGTCGGCCGCAACCACCGTCATCTTTAACCCGGGGATCCGCACGTCGAACACCATCTGAGCGGCGGCGTTGATGAAGCGCAGGCGCACCCGCTCGCCGGGCGTGAACAGCCCGGTCCAGTTGTCCTTCGGCCCGTGGCCGTTAATGAGGAACTTCAGCACCGCACCGGTGACGTCGGAGACGTCCGTCGGATCCATGCGCATCTTGGCCCATTCAATGCGCTCTTGAAGCGTCTGGTCCTTGCCTGCGAGCAAGCTGGCGATGGTCTGCTTCTGGAAGTTGAAAACGCCGCCCTGCTGCTTCAAGCGCTTGAAGATCAGGTGCGGGTGCATGAAGCTGAAGTCGGAGAGCACGATGACGTGTTCGCGGTCGTAGGCGACCGGGTCCGGTTCCGCCGGATCGATGATCATCGGGCCGTAGTGACCCTCGGCCTCCTGCAGGCCCGAGTGGCTGTGGTACCAGTAGGTGCCGGACTGCTTGATCGGGAACTCGTAGACGAAGGTTTGTCGCGGCTTGATCCCGGGGAAGCTGACCCCCGGAACGCCATCCATCTGGAAGGGCACGAGCAGGCCATGCCAGTGGATTGAGGTGTCCTCGTCCAGGTCATTGGTCACCGACAGACGGACGTTCTGGCCTTCCTTCAGCCGCAGCAAAGGCCCGGGCACCGTCCCATTGATGGTGACGGCGTGCCCGGTGCGGCCATCGACGTTCAGGCGAGAATGGCCGATCCGCAGATCGATATTCGGGCCGGTGAGGGTCGGCAGCGTCGGGCCGGTGTCCAGCGTGGCGCTTTGCGCCCAGCCCGGCAGCAACGTGCTGAGGGCCAGACCGCCCCCCATCAGCGAGGCGCCGCGCAGAAGCTGGCGACGATCGAAGTCTTTCATGTCGATGCGAGATCCCAGGCGAATGACACCGCACGGCTGCGAGGCCGCGCACTTTCATGAAATACGCGCCGGATCAGCCGCCACCCTTATGGAAATGTCGAAAAACGGATCACGTTCACGCCAGGACCCGCCGCTAACGCGATCTCAGCCCATGCCTTCAAGGCGCGCTAGCCGCGCGGTCGCGCGAGTGACGACCGCGCGCTGACTGGTGGGGTGTCCTCTATTGAAGCGTCGGCGTGATGGTGTCGGCTGCCTCGCGACAGGCCTGTTCGCACCGACGGCAGGCGTCGGCGCAGATGCGGCAATGCTCGTGCATCTGCGCGTGTTTCTGGCATTCGTCGCCGCACAGCCGGCACGCCTCGGCGCAGGTCTCGATCATCCGCTTGATGGTGAGCTCGTTGGTCCCGGTCCGGCGCGACGAGACCGAGCCCGTGGCGAGGCAGACGTCGGCGCAATCCAGATTCAGCCGGATACACTGGGTCAACTCCTTGACCATGTCCTCTCCGAGGCACGCGTCCGCACAGCTCGTGCAGATCTGGGCGCACTCGTAGCAGGCCTCGATGCAGCGGATCAGCGCATCGTTGGTGTTGCCGCGGACATGCGGATGGGTCGCGATCATTTCCTGGACGTGCATGGTTTAGCTTCCTCTGGCTGCGCGGGAATGTTCGTCAAACCGCCGCGCCTCGACGCGGTTCCGCGAGAACAGATGAAATGAATAGAAAAGACAAAAGCTTGCTATGATGGGAGGCCTGCTGGCGCGTTTGCTTGAAGGCGGCCCCCTTGACCTTCCTACCGTGGGAATCCCTATGTACCCGGGCGAAGCGAACCCAAACGAGGAGATGAGCTATGCTTCGCCTGAATGTTGAAGGCATGAGCTGCGGCCACTGCGTCCGATCGGTGACCGAGGCGTTCAATCGCGTCGATCCCAAGGCTGAGGTCCGGGTGGATCTTGACGCCAAGCGGGTCGAGGCCGAGACGGCCGCAGACCCCAAGGCGGTCATGCGCGCAATCGCAGAGGCTGGCTATGCGGCGTCCGCGGCCTGATCCCTTTGCAGGCGCCGCGTGCAGCCGATGGCCCCACGCGGCCCTTCCAGGGCCGCCGCCGGTCCCCTCGGCCGCTGCCCCACCCGATGAGGGGCGCAGCCCGCCTCGTGCGTAAACCAAGCGGGGCGATCATGAGGCCGTGCGCGCCTCACCCGAGCAAGACCAGGAGACTAGCAATGAAACTGATCCTCGCCGCCGTCGCGGCGCTCGGCCTCAGCGGCCCCGCCTTCGCCCAAGCCGGCCATGACATGGCCAAGATGCCTGGCATGGACCGTCCCGCCGCCGCGGCCGGCGCCCAGGGCGCGGGCGTGATCAAGAAGCTCGACGCCAAGGGCGGCTCGGTGACGCTGCAGCACGGCCCGATCGCGGCCCTCAGCTGGCCGGCCATGACCATGGCCTTCAAGGCCGACCCCGCGCTGCTGAAAGGCCTCAAGATGGGCCAGCAGGTCAATTTCACGCTGAAGACCGGCGGGACGCCGGAAGTGGTGGCGATTCAGCCGAAGTAGGACCGCCGCCGGCGTCCCGTCCCGGGCGCCGGCGGTCTCGCAGGCTAGGGCCATGCGCTTTGCGGATCCGAGCCTATGGCCGCCGGCTCGGCGGCTTTGCACGGGAAGGCGGCCCACCACCTTGAACCACGCTGGCCGGCAGCGGCTGGACCTCTCCGAAGAGGCGCGCGGTAAATTTCAGAGCCCAGGTCCCGTCGGTCGGTAGGCGGCCCGGAAATTAGAGACGCCATATTCCAGACTGGGCGTGAAGAACGCGGGCAGCACGCCGCCCGCCTGACCTTCGGGGGAGCGGTCGACATAGGCGTCGCGGATGTCCGCGCCAGCGATGGCGGCATTGGTCGTGCGTGACCCGATCCGGACTTTCAGTGGAACGCCGACGCCGCGTTCGACGATGGGCGCGACGGCTCGAAGCGGTAGTCGGCGGGACCCGCCTGGCTCACCGTCGGCCAAAACACGAGCACCAGGAGCCAACCCGGGCGCATCACGAGACCGCGCCCGCGCGGTCTGCGACATTGGCCGCTGGCGAGGCGGGCCCTGCGGCGAGGTCGATGAGGATCGGACAGTCAGGGCGATCATCCCCCGCGCAGCCCTCCGACAGGGCCGTCAGGGTATCGGCCATCGCCTGCATCTCGGCGATCCGCGCGCGCAGGTCGGACACGTGGGCGTCGGCAATCGCCTTGACCTCGCGGCTCGGACGGGTGTGATCGCGCCACAGGGACAGCAGGTTGGTGATCTCCTCGACCGAGAAGCCCAGCGAGCGACCGCGCTTGATGAACCGCAGGTCGTTGACGTCGCGCTCGCTGAAGCTGCGGTAGTTGCTGTCGGTGCGATCGGCCGGGCGGATCAGTCCGATCTGTTCATAGTATCGGATCATCTTCGCGGACACGCCGGACGCGCGCGCAGCTTGGCCGATATTCATGCGGTGTCCTCTGCCGCCAGCCGCCGAGGCGTGTAAGCCCTCAGGCGCAAGGCGTTGGTCAAGACGCTGACGCTCGACAGCGCCATAGCGCCCGCCGCCAGCATCGGCGAGAGCAGCCAACCGAAGGCCGGGTAGAGGACGCCGGCGGCCAGCGGGATCAGCACGACGTTGTAGCCGAACGCCCATATGAGGTTCTGCCGGATGTTGCGCAGGGTGGCCCGCGACAGGCCGAGCGCCGTCACCACGCCGGTGAGATCACCGCCCATCAGCACCACGTCGGCGCTCTCGATGGCGATGTCGGTCCCCTGCCCCATCGCGACGCCCACGTCGGCGGTAGCCAGGGCGGGCGCGTCATTGACCCCGTCGCCGACAAAGGCGACGGCGCCATAGCGCCCGCGCAAGCCCTCCACGGCGCGCGCCTTGCCGTCCGGCAAGACGTTGGCGAGCACGTCGTCGACGCCGAGCGTTCGGGCGACGGCCGCGGCGGTTCGCTGGTGGTCGCCGGTGACGATCGCCACCTTCAGGCCAAGCCTGTGCAGCGCCGCCACCGCCTCGGCCGACGTCGGCTTGATCGGGTCGGCGACGGCGAGCACGCCGGCCAGGTGGCCGTCGATGGCGACGAACAGCGGGCTCTCGCCTGCGTCGGCCAGGGCGTCAGCTCGCCCCGACAGCGGCGAGACATCGATGCCGGCCGCCTCCAGATGTCGCGCTGTGCCGATTACGAGCTCACGGCCATCGACCCGAGCGGTCACCCCAAACCCTGGGGTGGCCTGGAAACCCTCGGCCGGCCGCAGGGTCAGGCCCCGCCTCCGCGCTTCGGCGACGATCGCTTCGCCAATCGGGTGCTCGGAGCGCTGTTCGACGCTGGCGGCCGCGGCCAGGACCTCGTCCTCGCCATATCCTCCGACGACCTGCAGGGCGGTGAGCGCCGGCCGCCCCAAGGTAAGCGTCCCGGTCTTGTCAAAGACCACCACCTTCACGTCTCGCAGCGCCTGCAGCGCTTCCCCGCGCCGGAAGAGCACGCCGAGTTCGGCCGCGCGACCGGTGCCGACCATGATCGACGTGGGTGTGGCCAAGCCCATGGCGCAAGGGCAGGCGATGATCAGCACGGCCACCGTGTTGACCAGCGCCAGGCCGAGCGCCGGGGCCGGTCCGAACGCCAGCCAGACCCCGAAGGTGAGCGCTGCGAGCGCCATCACCACGGGCACGAACCAGGCCGTGACCTTGTCGACCAGGGCTTGGATCGGCAGCTTGGCGCCTTGGGCTTGCTCCACCATGCGGACGATCTGCGCCAGCAGGGTGTCGGCCCCGACCTTGGTGGCGCGGAAGCGGAAGGCGCCGGTCTTGTTGACCGTGCCGCCGATCACGACCGCGCCCGGTCCCTTTTCCACCGGCATCGCTTCGCCGCTGATCATCGATTCATCGACGAAGGAGCCGCCGTCGAGGACCTCGCCGTCCACTGGGACGCGCTCGCCAGGCCGGACGATCACCAGATCGCCGGGCCGCACCGCCTCGATCGGGAGCTCGACATCCTCCCCGCCGCGCTGCACCCGGGCGGTCTTGGCCTGCAGGTGCAGCAGACGCTTGATCGCTTCGCTCGTGCGTCCCTTGGCGCGGGCCTCGAACCAGCGGCCAAGCAGGATCAGGGTGACGATCACCGCGGCGGCTTCGTAGTAGACGTTGTTCGTGCCGGCCGGCAGGGCCTGGGGAAAGAGCGTCGCCACAAGCGAATAGGCCCAGGCCGCAGTGGCGCCCAGCACCACCAGGCTATTCATATCCGGCGCCAGCCGCAGAAGATTGGGCACGCCCTTCTTGTAGAAGCGGAGTCCCGGCCCGAAGAGGACGAAGCTCGCCAGAGCGAGGCTGATCAGCCGCCAGGGCTGCTCGCCCAGGCTCGCCGCCAGCCAATGGTGGACGCCGGGCACGGCGTGTCGGGCCATCTCGACCGTGAACAGCGGCAAGGTCGCGAGCCCGGCGAGGACGACCGGGCGGCGCAGGGCGCGGATCTCAGCCAGACGGGCGGCCTGCTCGCGGTCCCCGTCCGCGCCGCCCGCTGCTTCCACCATGCTTGCGTCATAGCCGGCATGAGTGATCACCGCGGCGAGGCGTTCAGACGTGACCGTCCCATCCAGGATCCGAACGGTGGCCCGCTCGGTCGCCAGGTTGACCTGGGCGTCCAACACCCCGGGCTCCGCCTTGAGCGCGCGCTCGACCCGGCCGACGCAGGTCGCGCAGGTCATGCCGCGGACCCGAAGCTCGACGGCATGTTCGAGCGGTTCGTAGCCGACCGCACGGATGGCGGCGGCCACGGCGGCAGGGTCGCCGCCTTCGACATGGGCGCGCTCGGCCGCCAGATTGACGCTGGCCCGGCGCACGCCCGGCACAGCGCCGATCGCCCGTTCGACCCGGCCCACGCAGCTCGCACAGGTCATGCCGAGCACGGGCAGTTCGATGGCGTCGAGGGCTGCAGCTTCGGGCATCGCAGGGTTCCTTCTTCCGATGCCCAACTCAGATAGAGCTTCCCATCATGGGAGGGTCAAGGCTCCGTCGGTGCTGTTCTTGGGATACGCGCCAGCGCAGGCACGCCCCTCAGGGCTTCGACTGCTGTGGCGCTCCCAAGGTGCGGCGTAGAGTCTCGGTCAAGAAGGGCCGTCCACATCGCCCATCCTCCAATCATTGGAGGCTTCGGCGCGGGCCTCTTTGGGGATCTCAAGCAACGAAGTCCCGCTGTGGCGGTTCTCTTCGCGTTCGTGACCAGGCTAGAGGCCGAGGTCGCGCCTTTATGTCAGGACGGAACAACGAAGATGCGAACAAAACTTACGATCCTCGCGGTGATCGCGGCGCTCTCGACCGGGGCGGGCGCGGCGTCCGCTCAGTCGAACCAGGGCGCCATGAAGGGGATGGACCACAGCGCCATGCCGGGGATGAAGGGCGCGAAGGGCGATCACAATATGATGGCCATGAACGACTACATGGCAGCCATGAAGAAGATGGACCAGGCGATGATGAGCGCGAAGGGCTCCACGCCCGACGCCACGTTCGCCCGCAAGATGATGGCCCACCACCAAGGCGCCATCGACATGGCGCAGATCCAGCTTCGCCACGGCGCCGACGCGGACGCCAAGAAGATCGCCCAGAAGACGATCGACGAGAACACCAAGGGTAAGGCCGAGCTCGAGGCCTGGCTCAAAGCGCACGGCGGCTGACCCCAACTGGTGCGGCGACGAGTCCCAACGGTCAACGGCGGCTCGTCGTGCGCCTCATCCAATGATCCTTTAGGGGTTGGGCCGGGCTGGAACGTATAGTTCCTGGGGCGACCTTGAAGGATTTGGACATGAGCGAACGCTTGGATGAGCTGCTCAACCGATTGGCAGCCAGCCCGGCTGACCGTTCACTGGACGGACTGGAAACTGAGATCGGCCGCAGAATCGCGGCGCGCCGGCGCGATGCGCGTGCGCTTGCCGCGCTCGCGCCGGTTCGCTTCGCCTCAGTGAGCCTGGCCCTGGCGATGGGGTTGACCGCAGGCGGCGCTGTCGCGGCCTCGGCGGCCTTGGCGCCGCAACACGACAGCCCCCTCTCCAGCGCAGCCCGCCTCGCGCCGTCCAACCTGCTGGAGGGTCGCCGGTGAGCGTGATGAGGAGCATGGCGCTGACACTGATCTTGTCGGTGTTGGTGGCCATCCTTGGGGTCTGGGGCGGCGCGCAATACGTCATGCACCGCGTGCACCGACCGACGCCGCTGCACGAGTTGGTGCACGAGAAGCTGAATCTGACCGCCGACCAGGAACGGCGCATCGCCGGCATGGAGCGTGACCACGAGGCGCGTCGCCAGGCGCTCGAGGCCGAGATGCGGGCGGCCAACGCGCAATTGGCGCAGGCCTTCCAGCAGAGTCATGCCTACACGCCGCAGGTGCAGGCGGCGATCGATCGTTTCCACCGCGCCATGGGCGAACTCCAGAAGGAGACGATCGTGCACACCCTGGCGATGCGCGCGGTGCTGACGCCCGATCAGACGGCCAGGTTCGACGAGACCGTCGTCAGGTCCCTGACCGAAGACACGAGGTGACCGTGGACGCCGAGGCGTCCGACAGCATCCTCGCCCGATCCGCCGCGGCCGGGGATGATCGGGCCTTCGCCGTGCTCGTTCGTCGCCACAAGGACGGCCTCTATCGGCTGCTGCGCCGCTATACCGGCGACGCCGACGAAGCCTATGAAGCCGTCCACGAAGCCTTCATCGCGGCCTGGAGCGCGCTGAAGCGCTACGATTCGCAGCGCCCGTTTGGCGCCTGGCTGCGCACGATCGCGATCAACAAGGCGCGCGACCGCGGCCGTCGATTGGTCGTCCGCCGCGCGCTCTTTGGGTCGGGCGGCCTGGACGACACCGAGGCGTTGAGCGCGCCAGACCCATCGCCCGGCGCTGAGGCCGGCGTTTTGGAAGACGAACAGGCGATGCGGCTCGACCGAGCCGTCGCACGGCTCCCGCCCGGCTTGAAGGAGCCGCTGCTGCTGACGGCGTTCGAGGGCCTAAGCCAGCGAGATGCCGCACTGATCCTGGGGGTGTCGCTGAAGACCATCGAGACGCGCGTCTACCGCGCGCGCAAGCTGCTGGCCGAGCAACTCGACGCCGACATGCGGCCTTGAGCTAAGTGAGCCGGTGGGAGACCTTCTCCAGCGCCGTGACCCCCGAGCCGAAGCGGGCCATCGCCTCCCGATGCTGCTCGAGGGCGCTGTACGGCAGATAGCGCACGCTCAGGTCGGCGATCCGGCTGAAGGCCGGCCTGGCGATCTGCGCGCGCACGTCAGCCTCGCGCTTGTCGGGGGCGACCAGGAACAGGCTGTGGAGCCCGCTCGCGTCGCCCCCCAGCGCGAGGTCCAGCATCCGCACGATCCCGGAATAGATCGAGGTCGTGTGCTCCACCTCGAAGGCGGCCACGATCGCGCCCGCCGTGCTCAGCCACAGCACATCGATCAGGCGCACGGCTTCGGCGCCTGGGCGACTGTCGAGCGCCGCCGGCAATCGCTCCAGACAATGATCGCCCAGGCGACCGGCCCCACAGGGTCGCCCGCGATCGTTCTGCGCGATCCATACGTCGTAGCCGAGCGCGCGGCCCAGATCGCGAAGCCAACCCTGGATTTCCGTATGGGTCCGCGCGTCCGCCTCGGCCGCCGAGGGTTTGACGGCCTGGGCGCGAACTCTGGCCAGATCGGCGGCCCAATCGGCCCGCGCCGCGGCGTCATCCGCGCGCGGCGGCGGCGCATAGAGCCCCATGCCCAGGTCGAAACAGAATGCCGCGGCCGCGCCGAGGTCATTGGACAGCAAGTCGCGGTGCTTGCGATTGAAGGCGATCAGGCCCTGCCGCATCGCCAGGTACTCGTCCCAGCGACCGAGCTTCACGTTGGCGCCGGTCAAGGCGTTGTAGCCGCGCACGATGGCGGTGTTGAACGGCGGCGCGATCGTCGGATGCAGGAAATAGAGGATGTTAGCGACCGCGGGGCCTAGACCCTTGATCTTCAGCGCATCGATGCGGTGAATCTCGGCCAGGACATGCTCTTCGGTGTCGCAACAGACGCAGGCGTCCAGCAGCTGGCCGAAGGCGCGCTGGTTGCCCGGGTGCTCATAGATGTCAGGGATGCGCAGCTTCGGCTTCCACAGGAAGGCGTGGTCCGCCCCCTTGAACACCTGCCGCTGTTCGGCGATCGAATGGACGACGGTCTCCAGCGACGATCCGCGGTAGGCGACGCCGAAGCGCTCGGCCGCGATCTCCGCGGCCACCTGCTGGACGCCGCGCCGGATCGACCGGAAGTTCTTCAGCCGGTCCTCCCAGAGGAACCAGCTCTGATAGGCGCCGGCCGGATCGTTCCGCCACCGGCTCAGCAGTTCACGTGTCAACTCGTCGGACAAGACCCGTTCCCCCCGCAGACCCGCATGTTCGCTGCGGCGACCTTCAAATCACAAGCTGTCCTCCGCCGAAAAGGATCAATGATGTTCAGTCTCGCCAGGCTGCGCCCGCTCGAGGCCGAAAGCCTGCTCAGCGACGCTGTCTCGATCTTCGAGCCCGGTGCGCCGAGCGCACGAGGAGAGACTTGGCCGCCCATCATTCCGGCCGGCGCGCGAAGCCGGCGACGGAATTCGCTGGATCGCTTGGGAAGGCTCCGTGCGTCCCGAGCCGAAGGCAAGGGCCGTCGCAGATCACCGCGAAGACCGTGATCCTGGAGAAGGCGGCGGGCGCCTGGCCCGCTGAGTCTCCGAAGTATCCGGAAAGGGGGCGCGTCGACATCGCGTCAGACGCGCAAGGACCAACAATAACATTCCAGGAATGTCATTGTTGTCGCTCCACGTTCGCTCAACTCCTTCTTCCAAATACACGTCTTTAATCTGTCGTTAACCACGATCACCGAGCCTGAACGCGACGAAGAGGAATAGATGCCATGGACAAGGCCGGGATGCACGGCGACGGCGTCGCCGCTATCGCCGCATCGGCGCTTCGAGCTCAGCAAGCGCGAATGCGGGTCATCGCCGAGAACATGGCGAATTCATCTTCGACAGCGCAGACTCCGGGCGGGGAGCCTTACCGACGTCAGGTCCCCGTGTTCAAGGTCCTGCGGATGGACGGCGGCAACGGCGTGCAAATGGCCGGCGTCAAACCCGACCCTTCGAAATTCTCCAGAGAGTATGACCCGGGCCACCCAGCGGCAGATGCGAGCGGCTATGTTCTTCTACCCAACGTGAACGGTCTGATCGAAGCACTGGACATGAAGCAGGCCATGCGCGCCTACGAAGCCAACCTGAACGTTCTGGAGAACCAAGATGCGATGGAAAAGAGGACTCTCGATCTGTTGAAACGGTGATGCCGTCGCCGCCGCCTACGGCGCTGCAGCGCCCAACCAACAGAGACCCTGGGGTCTGCAGCCGTGCAAGCAGCCGATGGCCCACTTTCTTCGCTGGGCGCCGCGCTCCGAACGATCAACGCCGACGCGCGAAAATGAGCACGGCTCCAGCTATGGCCGCCGCGCCAGGAGCGCCGCAGACACGCGGTCTAGAAGTTGCGCGCTCGTGAACGGCTTGCGGAGCGCAGTGTCCGCGCCAAGCATGGTGGCCGTGCGGAGAAGCGCGTCGGCTTCGATGACTGCGAAGCCCCCGCTCATCGCCACGATCCGCGTCATAGGCCACCGGCGCCGAACCTCCATGATGACCTCGACGCCGTCCTTGTCCGGCATCAGCAGATCAGTCAGCAGCACGTTGGGCCGTCTTGCCATCAGCTCGATGGCCGCACGGCCGCCGTCGGCTTGCAAGCAGTCATATCCGGCGTCCGCCAGGATCTCTGAGATCACGTCGCGGCATGCGGGGTCGTCTTCCACGACTAAGACGATCTCGCGACGCATACGACTCCATCACCTCACACAGCACTCGCGTGCTAAAGAAGTTACGCGGCAGGTCACGCCTCGCCCTCAACCTCTCCTACGGGCGCCTCGGCAAGCTGCGCGGCCGAATACCCAAGGTAACGCCGACGGCCCAGCAGGCTGTTTCCGCGGTCAAAGATGAGCACCTCGGCGCATCCGCCGCGGGCGATCGCCTGTTTGGCAAGTTCCGCTGCCTTTGACTCCGCCCGCCCTCCGGACAGGAACATGAGCGGCAGGCCGCAGGGTTGCTCCAGCGCCCAGCCACCCGGAACCGGCACGACCGAATACGTCCAGGTTTCCATCATCCGCTCCTCCGTCGAAGTGTGCCCTAGACGCCTGACCTGCACCCAGGAACGCCAAAGGACGGGCTCGTCAGGAATGGCGCCCAGCCGCGCCGCACGCTGACTCATCGAGATCTAATGGCTGCGCCCGCTTTCGCGGTGGGCGCCGCCCAAGTAACCACCGCCACCGTGGCCGAGGCCCGAATGGCTCCGGCCGGAGTGGCCGCCAGCGTCGTGGACGCCGCTGAAGATGCTGAGGCCGAAGGCGCCGTAGAACGGCCGGGAATAGTAGTTCGGCCCCCAAGCATCATAAGCGTAGGAAGAATAGCGCCGGTGCCGCGGCGGACGCGTGCCGGCGGCCACCGGCACGACACAAACGGCCTCCACCGGCTGGGCCGCGTCGGCGGACGGAGGCAAGACCGGCGCCGCCGCGATTGCACCCGGAGTGCCGCACGGCACGATGTAGTAGACGAAAGGCGGCGGGCCGAGACCGACGGGTTGTGCGACGCCGATGGCCGGCGCGGCAAGGCCGGCGGCCGCTATCACCATTGCATGGCTGATTTTGGTCATGGGGGGCGCTCCTTTCAGCGCCAAGCGAGCTGACCAGATTGACCCGCCAGGTGGCGTGCGGATGGGAGCCGGATGAATTCCATTTCATGATGCTGTCTCCGAAGCTCCGTCCAACATGAAATCGAGTTCACGCCGGCCCCACTCGCCTGAAAGGTCTCGGCCGCATCCTAGGCCGTGGCGGCGCGGTGACGCCGAGCGGTCCACCCGCCCCCCGTGGACGCTTGAGGCGCCGGCCAGGCCCGCCAGCTGCCGGTCACCCCCCGGCAGCTGGCGGCGATCGCCGAGACTGATATCCCCTGGTTCGGATGCCGAGGACCCTTCAGACTTCGCCCATGAAGCTTCTCTTGATCGAAGACGACCGCGCGACGGCGAGCTATGTCCAGCAAGGCTTGGCGGAGCTCGGCCACGCCTGTGACCACGCCGAGACCGGACTCGACGGGCTGACGGCCGCGCTCACCAACACTTATGACGCGATCATCCTCGATCGGAACCTGCCGCAGCTGGATGGTTTGTCGGTCCTGCAGGCGCTGCGATCCCAGGGTCAGACGACGCCGGTGCTGATCCTTAGCGCGCTGGGACAGGTCGACGACCGGATCAAGGGCCTTGAGGCCGGCAGCGACGACTATCTCACCAAGCCGTTCTCGTTCGGGGAACTGATGGCCCGGATCGCCGCCATCGTCCGGCGCGGTTCCGGCGCGGCCACGGCCACCACGACCCTGCAGGTTGGCGATCTGGAGCTGGACCTCTTGGCGCGCGGAGCCAAGCGGGGCGCCCGGCGCATCGAGCTGCTCAACAAGGAGTTCCAGCTGCTCGAATACTTCATGCGCCATGCCGGCCAAGTGGTCACGCGTACTATGCTGCTGGAGGCCGCGTGGGACTACAGCTTCGATCCCGGAACCAATGTCATAGACGTGCACGTGAGTCGGCTCCGCGGCAAGCTGGAGCACGGGGACGAGCCGCCGCTGCTGCACACGGTCCGCGGAGCCGGTTACCAGCTTGACGCGCGTTAGTCCGCCCCGGCGCCGACCGCAGGCGGCGGCCTTCCGCGGCGCCCTGTGGATCACGCTGATCGCCGTGGTCACGACCGTGGTGGCGCTGAGCGTCCAGCATTTTCAGACCGTCCGCGTGCTCAAGGTCGAACTCGAGCACCTGCTCGAAGGCGAGGCTGACGCGCTCGTCTTACGCTATCGCGACGGCGGCCTCGGCGGCCTGGCCAACTACATCGATGAGCAGACTCTGACCTCGCGGCGCGACGTGGTCTACATGGTCTCCGACCGCGCCGGGCGGCGCCTCGCCGGCAACGTCCTGGTCTGGCCGAGCGGCCTTGCGGCCGACCACCCGGCTCTCACGACCGTGCGGGTGCGGCGCGGCGGTCAGGTCCAGTCGCGACGGATCGAGGCCGAGGTCCGCACGCTCGGGCCGGACACCCGGCTCCTGGTGGGACACCTGGCGGACAGCCGCATTTCGCTTGGGCGTCGCTATTGGATGTCGCCCGCGCTTTCGGTCCTGGCGACTGCCGTGCTTGGGCTGAGCCTCGGTTGGCTCGTGAGCCGGCGCGGCGTGCGCGTGGTGCGAGCGGCGGCGGACACCGGCGATCGGTTCCTCAGCGGTCACTTGGATGAGCGGCTCAAGGTCTCGCCCCGCGACGATGAATTCGATCGACTGGCCGAGGTGTTCAACGCCTGTCTGGACGAGATCGAGCGCATGGTCCGCTCGCTCCGGGCCGCCACCGATGGCTTGGCGCACGATCTAAAGACGCCGCTGACACGCATCAAGGCGCGGCTGGAATTGGCGGCGCTACGGGGGCCGGAAGCCCCGACCCAGGACATCCTGGCCGACACGGCGCGCGATCTCGACGCCCTTTTGTCGTTGGTGAATGGGCTGCTGGTGCTGGCCCGGGCGGACGCCACCACGGCCGATAGCTTCGTGGCGCTCGACCTCGCCGCGGTCGCCCAGGAGGCCTACGACCTGTACGCGCCCCTGGCGGAGGACGCCGGGCAACATCTCGTCCTTCAAGTCTCCCCGGCGCCGGCGCGCGGGGTATCGAGCCTGCTCCTCCACGCGACCGCCAACCTGATCGACAACGCTATCAAGCATGGGAGCCTAGACGGGCAGATCGTCGTCGCCACGGGATTAGACGGCGCCGTCAGCCGTCTCACCGTGGGCGACCGAGGGCCCGGCATCGCGCCGGAGGCGCGGGAACGGGCGGTACAGCGCTTCAGCCGGGTGGACGAGAGCCGCTCCACGCCCGGCAGCGGGCTCGGACTATCCCTCGTGGCGACCGTCGCGCGCGTCCATCGTGGCCAGCTCGTGCTTGCGGACAACCGGCCCGGGCTCAAGGCAGAGTTACGCTTGCCACTGAGCCCGGATTGGGACCTGCGCCCGGCCCGCGCAGCGAAGGAGGTCACCGGTGAGACCGGTCGCGGGAGCGGAACGGAAGCGTGAAGCGCGCGCCCCAGCGCCCGTAGGGGCGGCTGGCCGCGTAACCGTCGGCGCCCCCGGGCCTGTAGCCGAAATCCTGGGATAGCCGGGTGGGGCCAACCGCAGAACCGTAGCGGCGGCGGGCGCCGTAGTCGGAC
>NZ_LSJI01000076.1 GCF_001557235.1 Phenylobacterium sp. CCH9-H3
CCGGCGGGGTTCTCGCCCGCCTGCAGCCGCTTCAGGGCCTCCTCCGGCCCCGGCAGGTCGGCGGCGTAGGCCATGCGGATCAGCGCCATGTCCACGGCCGCCGCCGCGTCCGGCGCCCGCCGCACCTCCTCATAGGCCTTGAGCGTCAGCTGCCACATCCGCGACAGCACCCCGGCCGACACCGCCGCCCCCACGGCCGCCAACCGCAGCGCCTGCTCCTTGGGCATCACCAGGGCGTTGGGGCCGATGGCCTTGGCCACCGAGGCGCCGTGGATATGATCCAGCAGGTCCATGACCACCTGGTCGGGGTTCGCCCCATAGCCGTAGAGCTGGCGGAAGGTCTCGATCGCCGCCCCGGACTCGCCGCGCATCACCTGCTCCAGCAGGGTGATGGTCTGGGCTCGGTCCGCCAGGCCCAGCATGTCGCGGATGGAGGCGGCGCTGACCGTCTGGCCCGGTTCGGCCTGGACGATGGCCTGGTCCAGCATCGACTGCCCGTCGCGGACGGAGCCTTCGGCGGCGCGGGCGATCAGCATCAGGCCCTCGGCCTCCACCCGCGCGCCCTCGTTCTCGCAGATCATCTCCAGGTTCTTGACCAGCACCTCGGGCTCCACCCGGCGCAGGTCGAACCGCTGGGTGCGCGAGAGGATGGTCACCGGCACCTTGCGGATCTCGGTGGTGGCGAAGATGAACTTGGCGTGGGGCGGCGGCTCCTCCAGCGTCTTCAGGAGCGCGTTGAACGCCCCCGTCGACAGCATGTGGACCTCGTCGATGATGTAGACCTTGTAGCGCGCCTCCACCGGCGCATAGCGCACCCCGTCCAGCAGTTCGCGGATGTCGTTGACCCCGGTCCGGCTGGCGGCGTCCAGCTCCAGCACGTCCATGTGCCGGCCTTCGATGATCGCGCGGCAGTGGATGCCCTCGTCCTTCAGGTCGAGCGAGGGCTCGTGGACGGTGTCGGTCTCGTAGTTGAGGGCCCGGGCCAGCAGGCGCGCGGTGGTGGTCTTCCCGACCCCTCGCACGCCGGTGAGCATGAAGGCATGGGCGATCCTGCCGGTGGCGAACGCGTTGCGCAGCGTCCGCACCATGGCCTCCTGGCCATAGAGGTCCTCGAAACTGCGCGGCCGGTACTTCCGGGCGATGACCGTATAGGCGGCGCCCTCGTCCTCGGCGGGCCTGGGCGCGGGCGGGGCCTCGCCGCCGAACATGTCGCCGGTGTTGGGGTCGCGCTCAGGCGGCAGGTCGGAATCGTCGCGCGTGAGGTCGTCGTCGCCCATGCGAGCATCTAACGGGACGTCAAAGCCCCGGCAAAGCGGAAAGCCCGGATATGTGTGGAGAAGGTGGAGACCGGACAACGACCCGAGGCGTGACCCGTTGTGGCTGCTTCCTTCCGGACCTGACCAGGTTGGCGGGGCGTCCGTCCGCCGCCGATCTCCGCGGCGGCATATGGAGGATTAGCGACGCCGCGGCAAGGGGCGGCCGAGTCGCAGGCTGCCCGAGATCCTGAGCGTTCAGCGCGCGACATTCCCGCTTGCAACCCCAACTCGATCTGCGGCAGCGTCCCCCGCGGGGCATCCTGGTCGTTCGGGACAGCATCTGCACACAGTAGCCACGCCCGGCGGGCGAGGGGGTTCGTATGTCTGCGTCACCGATATCCACCCCCTTCAGCGGCAATCCCCTTCTTGACGCCATCGACAGCGGCCTGCGTTGGTCCGGCGAGATCGTCTTCAATCGGGTCGACGCGCAGAACCCGGTAGAGGTTTCCAGCTTCACCGCCGAGTTGCCTTCGAAGTACGTGACGGCCAGCACCGGCTTGCCCGACGCGATCTGGAATCTGGTGCCGGGCCTGCTGAGCGTTCTGCAAGGCTACGCCGCGTTCAGCTTCGCGATCTCCGACACGCCGGCCCCAAACTACTTCGTCAGCGATTTTTCGAACCCGACCAATCCGAACAATCCAGGCATCGCCGCAGAGCCGGGCAACGGGCCGATCCTGGCGTTCAGCCCAACCACCTGGGGGTCCTACACACCGCAGATCCAGCAGTGGATCGTGCTGCACGAGCTGGGCCACACCCTGGGACTGCACCATGTGACCGACATGCCTGGCACGCTGGATTTCAGCCAGTACACGGTCATGTCCTACAACTGGTATCAGCTGGCCGACGAGGAGTACGGCGACGGCCTGCCCCTCACGCCGATGGCGCTGGACGTCGCGGTGCTGCAGGCGAAATACGGGGCCGCAACCGCCAACCTGGGCGCCACCACCTACACGCTCAGCAACACCATCCTGGATCGCGACGGCGCCGATGGCTCCGTCCAGAACGGCCGCGGCTACCTCTGCATCTGGGATTCGGCAGGCTTGGACACGCTGGCATATGCCGGCGCCTCGGCCGTGCTGCTCAATCTGAACGCGGCCACGTTGAAGACCACTGCCTTGTCAGGCGGACTGGCGGACGTGATCGGAGACGTGGCGGCGACCTCGCGGATCTTCTCAGGTCTGACGGACGCGGCCAAGGCCGAGCTCACCGATCCGCTTCGCAACGCGGGCGGCTTCTTCTCCTCGATGCTGGACGGCAACGCCCGCGCATCGGCCGGCTACACCATCGCCAACGGGGCGAAGGTCGAGAACGCCAGCGGCGGCTCCGGATCCGACCTCATCGTGGGCAACGAACTCGCCAACGTGCTGGCCGGCAACGGCGGGGCGGACGACCTGTTCGGGGGAGACGGCGATGACAGCCTCGACGGCGGCGCCGGTGACGATCGCCTGTTCGGCGGGACCGGCGCCGACACCATCGCCGACCTGAGCGGCGGCTCGAACTACCTCCGCGGCGACGAAGGTGACGACCGGCTCACGGGCGGGGCCGGCTTCGACGACATCAACGGCAACATGGGCGACGACACGGCGTCCGGCGGCGCGGGGGACGATTGGGTCGTGGGCGGCAAGGACGACGACGATCTCGCCGGCGGCGAGGGAGCCGACCTCGTCTACGGCAACCTGGGCCGCGACACGCTGGCGGGCGACGCGGGCGCCGACATCGTCCGCGGCGGCCAGCAGGACGACGTGCTCTTCGGCGGCGACGGAGCCGACTACATCTCGGGTGATCGGGACAACGACACGGTGAGCGGGGGCGCAGGCGCGGACATTTTCCACACCTTCGGCGACGCCGGCCTCGATCGCGTGCTGGATTTCAGCCTGGCGGACGGCGATCGGGTTCAGCTCGACCCCGGCACCGTCTTTACCGTCTCCCAGTCGGGGGCGGACACGCTGATCAGCATGACCGGCGGCGGCCAGATGGTTCTGGTCGGCGTGCAGATGAGCGGGCTCACCGCCGGCTGGATTTTCGGAGCCTAGTCGGCTGCCGCCGCCGCCCGCTCAGTCCGCCTGCACCTTGGCGCCCTGATTGGCGTACTTCGCGGCGATGTCCTGGTGTTCGGCCGAGCGGATGGCGCGCGAGACGTTCAGCCGGGTCATCACGTGCGTCGCCCCGCGCTTGGCCGCCGCCGCCCACGCGCCCCGCGCCTTCGACAGGTCGTTGGTCTCGCCGACCTGCAGCACCTTCACCCCCGCCTCGTCCGCGCGGACGTAGACATAGTTCCCGCCCACCGGCGTGTGCGGCGCGCCATCCGGCCAGAGGCGGAAGCGGTAGCGGGCGCCGGACGCGCCTTCCAGATCGATGAAGTCCTGCATCTCTAGTCTCAAAACGCAACGGACCCGCCGCGTATCCAAGGGACGCGTGCGGGTCCAGTCGGCGGCGGCTTGGCCGTCGATCACATCGGCGTATGGAGACGTCCTGTCGCAGGGCCGCCGCGGCGGCCGGACACCGACCCGCAGAGCGCGGGTCGGCGAACCGACGCCTAACCCGCCTCCGCCTTGGCCGCGAGCGCCTCGTCGATGTCGCGGGCGTCGTGCCGCTCCAGCAGCGCGGGCGTCCCCTGTGCGCGGTTGACGATCCGGCCGCGCTTCACCGCCGGCCGCTGGCCGATCTGCTCGGTCCAGCGCTGAACGTTCGTGTAGCTCTTCACGTCCAGGAACTCGCCCGACTCATAGGCCCCGCCCTTGGCCAGCAGGCCGTACCAGGGCCAGACGGCGATGTCGGCGATCGTGTACTCGTCGCCGCCCAGGTACTCGCTCTCGGCCAGCCGCCGGTCCAGCACGTCGAGCTGGCGCTTCACCTCCATGGCGAAGCGGTCGATGGCGTATTCGATCTTGAACGGCGCGTAGGCGTAGAAGTGGCCGAAGCCGCCGCCCAGGTAGGGCGCCGAGCCCATCTGCCAGAACAGCCACGACAGCGTCTCGGCGCGTTTCGCCGGGTCGGTGGGCAGGAATGCGCCGAACTTCTCGGCCAGGTGGACCAGGATCGCGCCGGACTCGAAGATCCGGATCGGCTTCGGCCCGCTGCGGTCCATCAGGGCGGGGATCTTGGAGTTCGGGTTCACGTCCACGAACCCCGAACCGAACTGGTCGCCCTGCCCGATGTTGATGATCCAGGCGTCGTATTCGGCGCCCTTGTGGCCGAGGGCCAGCAGCTCCTCCAGCATCACCGTCACCTTCACCCCGTTGGGCGTGGCCAGGGAGTAGAGCTGGAACGGGTGCTTGCCGACCGGCAGCTCCTTTTCGTGCGTGGGACCGGCGATCGGGCGATTGATGGCGGCGAACCGGCCCCCGCTCTCCTTGTTCCACTGCCAGACTTTCGGCGGCGCATAGCCGGCGGGATGGTTCGGAGGCGGCTCGGACATCTTGGCGGGTCTCCCTGGCGATCTTGCGCGCCTTGAACCGGCGCCTGCCTGGATGTGGGGCGCCCGGCCGCCTTTGGCCAGCCGCCCCACCCCTCAGAAAAGCTCAGGCCGCTTCCAGCGCCGCGGCGGAGGCCGCATCGCGCCGAGGCGCCGCCGGCCAGACCAGGCGCTCGGCGAGCGAGCCGTCGCGCAGGCGGATGCGCAGTTCGCTGGCCAGGCCGTTGCGCGCCAGCCGGGCGGCCAGCCGCCGCGCCGCGCCCTCGGCCGCCCCGCCCCGCGCGAAGACCATGTCGCCCGCCAGGGACCCCAGCGACACGCGCCAGCCCGGGCCGAGCGGCGCGACTTCGATGACCTGCATCGGCGTCCTCCTTCGTCAGGGTGTGGTGAAAGTCAGGCGTCGAAGCGCTCGCCTGCGTCCAGGCGTTCCAACGCCTCGCGCACCTCACGGAACGGCACCGGCTCGGGCGTCCCCAGAAGCCAGCGCATCGTCGGCTGGTCCTGCACGGCGGATGCGTCCGACGCCCAGGACGAGAGCACGGCGCGCTTCTCGTCGCGCGTCAGCTCCGGATCCTTCAGCACTTCGCGGGGGTGGTCGTACCCCACCGCGGGCCTCAGCCATCTCTCCAGCGCGGCGGCCAGTCCCTGTTCGCGGATCACATGTTCCGAGGTCGCGAGCCTCATGGCGGTTCTCCTGAAAACTGTCCTTTCTCCACGCGCCCGCCGAGGAGGAAGCGGGCGCGGCGAATGATTTGGAATCTGCGCGTCCGGTTTCAAGGGGTCCGAGCGCGGGTCCCACCCGCCTCGACGCGCGCCGAGCCGCACCGTAAGTAGGTCGCCATGGCGCTCTCCTTTTTCCAGAACACCTTCGCCGGAAACCCGCTGAACCGGGCCAGCGACCGTCGCGGCGACGCCGCCTGGCTGGCCGCCCAGCTTTCGTCCTCGGACGCCCTGGGCCTCGTCCTGTGGAACGGCAAGCCGCTGGCCGAGAAGACCAAGGATGGCGGCGTCCAGATCGCCTACCTGCCGGCCAAGCTGGCGGCCGAGCTCGCCGGTGGGAACGAGCGGCTGCTGTTCATGGGGCTCTGGCAGGAGACCGCCGTGTTCGCCGTGGACATGGAAGGCTCCAGCGACCCGGCCCAGGGCCCGCTGCAGGGCCTGGGCGAATTCATGGACCTGCGCCAGGTGGCCCTACGCCTGCCCGCCGCCGACGCCGGCATCCTGGCCACCGCCAAGTCGATGTTCGAATGGCGCCGCCGCCACCAGTATTGCGCCGTCTGCGGCCAGCCGTCGGAGCCCAAGGACGGCGGGTGGAAGCGCCAGTGTCCGTCCTGCGAGGCCGAACACTTCCCGCGCACCGATCCGGTGGTGATCATGCTGGCCTATCATGGCGAGCGCTGCATGCTGGGCCGCCAGGAAGCCTGGCCCCCCGGCATGTTCTCGGCCCTGGCGGGCTTCCTGGAGCCGGGCGAGAGCATCGAGGAGGCCTGCGCCCGCGAACTGGCCGAGGAGGCGGGGCTGCGCACCCGCCAGGTGCGCTACCACTCCACCCAGCCCTGGCCGTACCCGTCGTCCCTCATGATCGGCCTGATCGCCGAGGTGGAGGACGACGAGGGCACGCCCGACCAGACCGAGCTCTCCGAGGTCCGCTGGTTCACTCGCGAGGAGGCGAGAAGCCTGCTGAAGGGCGAGATCGAGGGCGTCTTCTGCCCGCCCCCCCTCGCCATCGCGCATCAGCTCCTGAAGGCCTGGACCGAGGAGGCCTAGCGGCTGCGGAAGGGGTCCGCCGGATAGACCCCGAGCACCTCGAAACGCTCGGAGAAGAAGGCCAGCTCGTCGAAGGCGCGAGCCAGGCCGATGTCCTCGGGCCGCCCGTCCACCTCGGCGTAGAAGAAAGTGGCCGTGAAGGCGCCGTTCTCCATGTAGCTCTCGAGCTTGGTCATGTTGACGCCGTTGGTCGCGAAGCCGCCCAGGGCCTTGTAGAGCGCCGCCGGCAGGTTTTTCACCCGGAAGATGAAGCTGGTCACGCAGGGCGTGGTGAACGGCGGGGGCGCCGGCGCCTTGTCGGCCGTCATCACCAGGAAGCGCGTGGTGTTGTTGTGCTCGTCCTCCATGTCCCGCGCCAGGATCTCCAGGCCGTAGATCTCAGCGGCCAGCGCGGGCGACAGGGCGGCCTTGGTGGGGTCGGGATGCTCGGACAGCAGCTTGGCGGCGCCGGCGGTGTCGCCCGTGGCCTCGGTCTTCAGGCCCATGCGGCGCAGGGTCTTGCGGCACTGGCCCAGGGCGATGGGCATGGATAGGGCGGTCTTCACGTCCTCCAGCTTCACGCCGGGATTGGCCATGAGCTGGAAGTGGATCGGCTTGAAGCGCTCGCCGATGATCTTCAGGCCCGACGACGGCAGGAGATGATGCACGTCGGCCACGCGCCCGGCGATGGAGTTCTCCACCGGGATCATGCCGAGCTGGCAGTCGCCCGAACGGACGGCCTCGAAGGCTTCCTCGAAGGTGGCGTGCGGAACCGGCTCCATGTCGGGAAACGCCGCCGTGCAGGCCTCATGGCTGTTGGCGCCGAGTTCGCCCTGGAAGGCGATGCGTCCTTTGGTCATGAGATAGTCCTTGCGTACTCGCGGGCCCGTTCAAGATCGGACGGGTTGTCTACTGAGATCGGGGCGTCCTCGGCCGCGGCGGCCCAGATCGAAAGTCCCAGTTCCATGGCGCGCAGCTGTTCCAGCTTTTCGCGCTGCTCCAGCGGCGACGGCGGGGCGGCGTTGAACGCCTCCAGGGCGGCGCGCCGGTAGCCATAGATTCCGACATGCCGCCACACCGGCTGGTCGCCATAGAGCGTGGAGCGGGTGAAATACAGCGCGCGGCCCACGCGGGCGCCCGGCCCGAATGACATCACCGCCTTGACCACGTCGGGGTTGGTCCGGTCGGCGGGCGAGGCTTCGGGCGCAACGACGGTGGCGATATCGCACGCCGGCTCCGCGGCCAGCAGCCCGGCGCAGGCGGCGAGCACCGACGGCGCGACAAACGGCATGTCGCCCTGCAGGTTGATCACCACATCGTGGCGGCCGTCGGGGTCCAGCGCGGCCAAGGCAGCCAGAATCCGGTCCGAGCCCGATGGCAGGTCGGGATCGGTCAGCACGGCCTGCCCGCCGGCAGCCCAGACGGCGTCGGCGATCTCCGGATCGCCCGCCGCCACCGCCACGGGACCCGCGCCGGCCGCCTGAGCCTGACGCAGCACGCGCACGATCATCGGCGTCCCGCCGATGTCCGCCAGGGGCTTCCCCGGCAGGCGGGTCGCGGCCATGCGCGCGGGAATGAGGACGATCGGGTTCATGCCGTGGGGGTGGGACGTCTTGGGCGTTGCGCGAGCGCCGGTAGCGTGTAAGAGAGCCGCACGCAATAAGGGGCGGGATTCCCGCGCGTCCGGGGGCTCTGCTCTACGGCCGAATAGAGGCGTGACTAGGGGATTATGAGCGACCTTACGTTCAACAAGATCGCCGGTGCTGTCCTGGCGACGGGCCTGGCGATCGTCGGCCTTCGTGAGCTTTCAGCGGGTGTGTTCACGCCCGAGCATCCCGCCAAGCCCGGCTATCTGGTCGAAGTGGCCGAAGAGGGTGGCGAAGGCGCCGCGGCCGCAGACGTGCTGCCCGACTGGGGTACGGTCCTTCCCACCGCCGACGTGGCGGCCGGCGAAGCGGCCTTCGCCAAGTGCAAATCCTGTCACGTGGTCGACGCCTCCAACGCCAACGGCACCGGCCCCGGGCTGCACGCCGTGGTCGGCCGCAAGCCGGCCTCTCATCCGGGCTTCGCCTACTCGCCCAGCATGGTCGAGTTCGCGGGCAAGGCCCCGGTCTGGGACTACGACCACCTCTACGAGTTCCTGAAGGCGCCGCAGAAGTACATTCCCGGCACCAAGATGACCTTCGTCGGCCTCAAGAAGTCCGACGAGCGGGTCAACATCATCGCCTATCTGCGGTCCCAGGGCGGCACGCTGCCGGTCCCGGCGCCCGATCCGTCGCGCGCTCCGGGCGCGGCGGCGGCTCCGGCTGCGGAAGGCGCTGCGGCCCCGGCCGCCGAGGGCCAACCCACGACGACGGAGGCGGCCCCCGCTTCCACCAGCGGCGGCCCCGCCGGTCAGGCCCCGGCCCAGCCCGGCGCGCCCGCGGCTACGCCCGCAGCGGCTCCGGCCAAGAAGTAGGCCGGCCGACAATCCGATTTGCGAATGGCCGGGCTCAGTCCCGGCCATTTTCGTTGGGGCTCAGACCCGGCGGTAGGCCGTGGGCTGGCCCGAGCCCGCCGCGTCGATGCGCGCGATGGCCTCCGCCAGCGGTTCGACCACAGTCGCCATATGAAAGCCGTTGGCGTGGACGATCCGGCCCTCGCCGAGGCCCATGGCCACGTGCCCCTTCCAGAACACCAGGTCGCCGCGGCCGAAGTCGGCCGCCTCGATGGGCGCGCCCATCGCCTGCTGCTGGTCGGTGTCGCGGGGGCAGGCCCGGGCGCAGGCGAACAGCGTCTGCTGGATCAGGCCCGAGCAGTCCAGGCCCAGGCTCTCCCGGCCGCCCCACAGATAGGGCGCGCCCACGAACCGCTCGGCCACCGCGGCCCAGTCGTCCTCGAACTCGCCGATGGGCGACAGATGGGCGGCGGTCATCCAACCAGCGCCCGTCACCTTGGCCAGCTTGCCCTCGACCGCTTCGACGGTGACAAGGCTGTTGATCGAATACGGGCCGAAGGCCCGCGACTTGATGCTGGCGTCGGCGAAGGCGTAGGTGCGGAGCGCCGAGACACGATGCGTCGGCATGGCCCCGGCGGGCTGGAGCGCCCCGGCCTCCACGAAGCCCACATAGCCATCGCGCGCGGCCTGGCCGAACAGCCATCCGCCCTCTTCTTCCAGCACCTCGAAACGCTCGCCGAACAGGAGCTGGTCCATCTGTTCGGAACTCCCGTCCGACGCCGAGCGGATGGCGGCGGCGGCGGCCACGCAGCCCATCGCCTTGGGATCGAGGTAGACCTCGGCTTCCAGCACGCCTTCCAGGCTGCGGGCGGCGATGCCGTCGCGCCAGGGCGTGATGCGGGGATCGTGCTTCATGCGAAACGCTCGCGGATCATGCGGTAGAGGCCGCGGATGGCCTGGGCTTCGCCGCCTGCGGGGAATCCGGGACGGGCGCGCGGGTTCCACGCGAAGATGTCGAGGTGGACCCAGGGACCCGCCGGCGCGAACTTCTGCAGGAACAGGGCGGCGGTCACCGAGCCCGCCTGCGCCCAGCCGTCCGGGTCGTTCTTGATCTCGGCCACGTCACTGTCCAGCGCGTCGGCATAGGGCTTCCAGAGCGGCATGCGCCACACAGGATCCGATTCCGCCGCCGCCGCCGAGTCGATCTGCGCCGCCAGCCCATCGTCGTCCGTGAAGAACGGCGGCAGCTGCGGCCCCAGGGCGATCCGCGCCGCCCCGGTCAGGGTGGCCAGGTCGATGGTCAACGCCGGCGCCAGCTCGCAGGCCCGGGTCAGGGCGTCGGCGAGGATGAGCCGCCCCTCGGCGTCGGTGTTGCCCACCTCGATGGACAGGCCCTTGCGCGAGGCCAGCACATCGCCCGGCCGCATGGCGTCGCCGGATATGGCGTTCTCGACCACCGGCAGCAGCACCGACACCCGTACCGGCAGGCCCGCGGCCATCACCATCCGGCCGAGCGCCAGGGCGTGGGCGGCGCCGCCCATGTCCTTCTTCATCTGCCGCATGCCGGCCGACGGCTTGATGTCCAGGCCGCCGGTGTCGAACACCACGCCCTTGCCGACGATGCACACCAGGGGGTGCTCCGCCTGGCCCCAGCTCATCTCGATGAACCGCGGGCTGCGGGCCGGGTCGGCGGCGCGGCCCACCGCGTGGATGGCGGGGTAGTTGGCCTCCAGCAGGCCCTCGCCCTCGATCACGGTGATCCGGGCGGCGTACTGCTCGGCGATTTCGCGGGCGATGGTCTCGATCTGCCGCGGGCCCATGTCGTTGGCCGGCGTGTTGACCATGTCGCGGGCCACGGCGCAGGCGTGCGCCACCTGGCGCACCTCGGCCACATCGCAGCCCTGCGCCAGCAAGCGGGGACGCTCGCCTCCGGCGGCCTTGTAGCGGTCGAACCGATAGCTCCCCAGGGCGAAGGCCAGGGCGGCCTGGTCGGCGGTGATCGTGTCGGGCTTTTCGGCGATCCGATAGACGCCGGCCGGAAGCTTCGCCGGCAGCGCGCGCAGCGCCGTCCAGCTCTCGCCGGCGCCGAACAGGACGCGGGCCAGCCCGCCGTCCGCGTCCGGGACCAGCAGTAGTTGCCCGGCCTTGCCCTTGAACTCGGCCGTCCGCGCCAGGGCGGCGGCGAAGGCGTCGGCCTCGAGCGCCGCGGCGGCCTGCGCCTCGGTCAGCACATGGATCGGCGTCGCGGGGCCTTCCCAGGCGTCGAGGATCACGTCCGCCATGCTTAGAGCCCCAGCACCGCGCCGAACGGCGAGGCCGGCAGCGCCCACAGCGCGCCGGCGGCGATGGCGACGCCATACGGAATGCCGTGACCCGGCTCGGCCAGCTTGTTCACCCAGGGCGGACCCAGCACGACGATCGGGCGGAAGGGCGCCGAGCGCAGCGTCAGCAGCAGGATGGCTAGCCCGCCCCCGGCCACGGCCACACCCAGCAGGAAGGTCGGCAGACCGCCCAGGCCCAGCCAAAGGGCCACCGCGGAAACCAGCTTGGCGTCGCCCCCGCCCATCCAGCGCAGGGCGAACATCGCCATGCCGACCAGCAGGGCGGCGACGCCCACGGCCAGGTGCAGGCCCATGGCGGGCAGCGGCATCCCGGCGGCCAGCGCGGCGACGGGAAAGACCGCGACCAGCGCCAGGGAAATCCAGTTGGGAATGGTGAAGGAGACGGCGTCCGAGGCCGCCGCGGCCAGGACCAGGGCGGCGAAGACGATCACGAGGGCGGCAGCGAGCAGCGCGAGCATCGGGACGAAAACCTCTTTCCGCCCACCTTATGCCTTCCAGCGAATGAACGGAGCGTTGCAGCGAAGCTTGAAACGAAAAAAGCCCCCGGCGTCTCCGCCGGGGGCCTGGAACTTGCGGTCCAGCCTTTGCTTAGGCCGACGTACCCGCCAGCTTTTCTTGGATGGTCGTAAACGTATCTTCCAGGCTCGTGCCGACGAGGCCGACGGCGGTCACGATGACGACCGAGATCAGGGCGGCGATCAGGCCATACTCGATGGCGGTGGCGCCGGATTCGTCCTTCAGGAAACGGGTCACGAACTTCGACATTGGGCTCTCTCCTTGGATCTAGCGAGCAGACTGTGCGGGGGCCTCAAGCTCTTGCCTGCTCGCCCCTAAGAACACGCCCAATGTCCCGCCTCGCGCTTAAGGCGTCATGAATCCAAATGCCTAATATTCTTATACAATTAGCGCTTGTTAAGCCTTTACGACGGGAAACCATGTCGCGGCGGGGCTTCCGGTTTCCCTGTGGAATCAAACCCCTTTCAGTGGCCGTAGGCCGCGCCGCGTCCGCCCCCGCGGACCAGGAACAGGCCCGCCAGCCCCGCCGCCAGCAGTAACAGCAGCGTCGCGAAGCCGCCCTGCTGCGTGCCCGTCGCCCGGGTTCCGAGATTGACCAGCGTGGGGGCGAGCCACGCGGTAGCCACGCCCGACAGCGCATAGACGCCGAAGAACGCGCCGGTCTGGTCCGGCGGCGTGATGCGGGTCAGGAGCGTTCGGCTGGACGCGTATTGGGCCGTGATGAAAATGGCGTTCACGAAGCCCACCAGCACGAAGATCACGTCCGGCAGGTGCGTGAACACGGGCCCGTTCCAGATCGGCGCCGCGCTCGCCGCGTCATACGGCCAGAAATAGAGGATCAGGTCCGGCCGCATGCCGAGGAAGCCGGTCAGGCCCAGCATGGTCATGAAGATCTCGATCCGCAGGGCGTTCTTCGGGCCGACGCCCGCGTCCAGCCAGCGGGCCACATAGCCGCCCAGCACGGCGAAGATGCTGAGCAGGATGCCGTAGGCCAGCATCTCCAGGGCGCCCCACTTCATCACCCCCACGGCATAGACGCCGGCGTAGACCAGCACGCCGTTCATCCCGTCGACGAAGAACATCCGCGAGCCGATGTAGATCGCCGCGTCCTTGAAGCGGCTGATCGTCTTCAGCATCCGCCACAGCTCGCCCGCGCCCTGGGCGAAGGCGCGCAGCACGGGGGTCCCGGTGCGCGGCGCATCGGGCGTCCAGAGGAACAACGGGATCGAACCGAAGAACAGCAACCCCGCCGCCAGCCAGGCCACCACCCGCTCCGGTTCGTGGGTCGCGGGGTCCAGGCCGAACAGGGGCGCCGCGGGAACCCAGCTCCAGTCGACCTTTCCCGGCAGGGCGAAGGCCCAGGCCGTGAACATCAGCGCCAGGACCGAGAACAGGTTGCCCAGCGACAGCGCCAGCCCGGAGGCGCGATGCGCGCCCGACAGGCCCGCCGCCCGCACCAGCAGCGAGTTGTGCAGCACCTCGTTGTAGACGAACAGCACCTGCACGGTCATGGCGAACAGCATGGTCATGCCGACCGACAGGCCCGAGCCGTCGGGCTTGGCCCACCAGAGGGCGGCGCACAGCGGGACCATGAGCCCGACGATCAGCGCCAGCCAGCCCTTGCGCTGGCCCACCTTGTCGATCGAGGCGCCGATGAAGGGCGCGGTGGCCATCACCGTCCAGCCGGCCCACTGCTGCCAGCGGGAGATCGTCTCCTGCCCCAGCACCGGGTCGCCGATCATCGACCCGGCCACATAGGGCATGAAGATGTAGATCGTGATCAGGATGACGAAGGGGTCGCGGCCCCCCTCGAAGATCGACCAGGCGACGCCGCCCCGGTTGAGCCGCCCGTCGGCGGGCAGTCCACGGGATTCGGCGTCCGTCTGGTCTTTCACGATAGGGTCCCCGCACAGCCGTTCACGGGGACGGCGCTCGGCGGCACCCTAGCCCGCGAAGATAGGTTGTCGATGATTACTTGAGGCGTGCGTCGGCCGCCGCGACCGCTGCCGCCGCATCGGTCTTCACCCCCTGCGCGGCCAGCGCCTCGCAGAGGGCCGTCAGGCACAGCCGCACGTGCCAGGGCGTAGCCGAGGCCCCCATCAGCCCGATGCGCCACACCTTGCCCTTGAGAGGTCCGAGGCCGGCGCCGACCTCCAGGTCCCAGGCCTTCAGCACGTGCGCGCGCACGGCGGCCTCGTCCACCCCGTCGGGGACCCGTACGGTGTTGAGCTGCGGCAGGCGATCCTTGGGCTCCACCAGCATCTCCAGGCCCGCCGCCTCCAGGCCGGCCACCAGGGCCTCGTGCACCCGCGCGTGCCGCACGACCGCGGCCTGGACGCCCTCCTCGAAGATCGCCACCAGGCTCTCGTGCAGGCCGTAAAGGGCGTTGATCGGCGCGGTGTGATGATAGGTCCGGCCGCCCTCACCGCCCCAGTAGGACATGAGCAGGTTGAAATCGAGGAGCCAGTTGCGGACCTTCTCCTTGCGCCCCTGGATCGCCACCTGCGCCTGTTTGCTGATGGCGATGGGCGAAAGTCCCGGCGGCGCGGAGAGGCATTTCTGGGTGCCGGAATAGACCACGTCGGCGTCCCAGGCCGCGACGTCCACCACGATCCCGCCCAGCGAGGTCACGCAGTCCACCACCGACAGGGCGCCGTGCTTGCGGGCCAGCCCGCACAGGCTGGCCGCGTCGCTGCGCGCGCCCGTCGACGTCTCGGCGTGGACGAAGGCCAGCACCTTGGTCGGCGCCTCCGCCAGGGCCGCCTCGACGCGGGCCGGGTCCACCGGCAGACCCCACTCGTGATCGACCGTCACCACCGTGGCCCCGGCGCGGCCCGCCATGTCGGCCATGCGTCCGCCGAAGGCGCCGTTCACCGCCACCACCGCCCGGTCGCCCGGTTCCAGGAGGTTCATCATCGCCGCCTCCATCCCGGCGGTGCCGGGCGCGGGCAGCGGGACGCAGGCGTGGTCGGGGGCGTTGAACAGGCGCTGCAGCGCCGTCTTGATCTCCTCCATCAGCGCCTGGAACTCGGGGTCCAGGTGCCCGATGGTCGGCCGCGCCAGGGCGGCCAGAACACGCGGGCTAACGTCGGAGGGGCCGGGTCCCATCAGGATCCGGCGCGGCGGTTGGAAGCTTTGCATTGAAATCCTAGGCGAGCAGGCGGTCGTGGAGTCGGCCGCGCAGGTCGGTATCAAGGCCCAGGGCCTGGTCCAGGTAACCGTCGAGCGAGCCGTGCGCCTCGCACATCACCCGGAAGGCCTCGGCCAGGTATTCGGCTTCGACTCGCATGGCGACCATCAGCGCCTCGTCCGACGCATCGCGTCCCGTCGCTTCGCGAACCGCCTCTCGGACCATCGGCAGGCGCTTTTCCATCCGCGCCGGATCGTTGGTCAGCAGGTAGTCCGCCTGGATGTCGTCGTCGTGCACCCCGGCCAGGTGATGGGTCAGGGCGCAGATGATCCCCGTCCGGTCCTTGCCCGCCGCGCAGTGGACCAGGATCGGCCCCTCGCTCTCCGCCAGGGCGTGGAAGTAGCGGGTGTAGAGGTCCACATGCCGCCGTTGGAACGGCAGGTGGCGATAGTAGTCCATCATGTAGTTGCGGAACGAAGCCGCGGTCAGATCCGAGGCCTGGATGAAGGTCAGCCACTCGTCGGCGGTGTCCTGGCCGATGTCGTTCTCGATCACCCGCGCCGCGAACCCGTTCCACCGCCGCGACGGCTCCCGTTCACGCTCGTTCGAGCGGCGCAGGTCGACGATGACGGAAAGGCCCAGGGCCGCGAGGCGGTCGAGGTCCGCGTCGGTGGCGCGCGCCTGGCTGGCCGACCGGTACAGCAGACCCTGCTTCAATCGCTTCTGCCCGGCGGCATAGCCGCCGAAGTCGCGAAAGTTCTCGATGGCTTCGAAGGGAATGTGGCGCGTCATCGCCGGTCTTCTAATCGCCTTCCGAGAAGATTTCGAGGCGGGGTGACGCAAGGTGACGGCCGGCGCCGGTCAGACCGGCCCCAGAACCCGCTCGTGGATTCGCGCGCGCAGGTCCGCATCGACGCCCAGCACGGCCTCGGCGTAGGCGTCCACCGAGCCGTGCTCGGCGCGAATGGAGTCGAAGAAGGCGTCGAGAAAGGCGGGATAGACCGAGGCCGCCACCCGCATGGCCTCGTCCGTGGGCCGCCGCCCGGTCACGCGCTCCACGAAATCCGCCCCATGGACGATCTTCCGCTGGATGCGGCTCTCGTCGTTGGTCAGCAGGTAGTCCGCCAGCATCTCCTCGTAAGGCACGCCGGCGAGGTGGTGCACCAGGGCGCAGGCCACGCCGGTTCGGTCCTTGCCCGCCGCGCAGTGCACGACCACGGCGCCCTCGCCGTCCGCGATGTGCCGGAACATCCGCCGGAACACCTCGATGTGCCGCGGCTCGAACGCGTGCAGCCGGTAGTGCGACAGCGTGCTCTCGTACCACCACTCGGCGGTCAGGGAGGCGGTGTGCAGGGCCTCCACCCAGTCCGGCGTCACCGACGGCGCATCGCTCTCGATCACCTCGCCGGCGAAGCCGTCCCAGCGCCGGGCGGGCTCGCGCGCGCGTTCCGAGGGTTGGCGAAGGTCGGCGATCGCCCCGACCCCCAGGGCGCGCAGGCGCTCCAGGTCGGCGTCGGTGGCAAGGCCATGATGCCCCGACCGGAACAGCTGCCCGCGCGTCAGGCCCCGCCCGCACGCGGTCGCATAGCCCCCGAAGTCGCGGAAGTTCTCGATCGCCTCGAAATCGATGTGCCGGGTCATGACGACACCCTACCCAGTCTCGCCACGCCCCGCGAAGTGGAGAAACCGAGGAGACTCCGCGCAACGCGCGTCGTCTCAGTCCGCCGGCAAGTCCGCAAGGCTGAGACCGATCCGGAACAGGCTGTAGCCGTCGCGCATCACGTCCTGCCGGACCTGATCGTTGACGTCGGCCTCGTCCCGGATCCGCGTGTCGCGCCAGTCGGCCTCGATGGCCGCCGGCGGGAACGGCCGATCCGCACGCACCACCAGCCGGAACGCCGGATGGCGCCGATGCACGAGAAATCGGTAGCGCGCGCTCACCGGAACGGCGGCTCGTCGAAGCTGCGCAGCTTGCGCGAGTGGAGGCGAGCGCCCTCCTGCTTCAGCAGGTCGATCGCCGCCAGCCCGATCTGCAGGTGCTGGCCGATGGCGCGGTCGTAGAAGGCGTTGGCCTGGCCCGGCAGCTTGATCTCGCCGTGCAGCGGCTTGTCCGACACGCAGAGCAGCGTCCCGTACGGCACCCGGAACCGATAGCCCTGGGCGGCGATGGTGGCGCTCTCCATGTCGATGGCCACGGCGCGGCTCTGGTTGAACCGCAGGGCGCTGGACGAGTACTTCAGCTCCCAGTTCCGGTCGTCGGTGGAGACCACCGTGCCGGTCCGCAGGCGCCGCTTCAGGATGTCGCCGGTCTCGCCGGTCACCTGTTCCGCCGCCCCGTTCAAGGCGAGCTGGACTTCCGCCAGCGGCGGGATCGGGATCTCGGGCGGCAACACCTTGTCCAGCACGTGGTCGTCGCGCAGGTAGGCGTGGGCCAGGACGTAGTCGCCGATCTTCTGGCTGCCGCGCAGGCCGCCGCAGTGGCCGATCATCAGCCAGGCCTGGGGCCGCAGCACCGCCAGGTGGTCGCAGACCGTCTTGGCGTTGGAGGGGCCGACCCCGATGTTCACCAGGGTGATGCCGCCCCGGCCCGGCGCCATCAGGTGATAGGCCGGCATCTGGTGCTTGCGCCAGGTGCCCGCCGCGACCGCGGCTTCCGGGTTCGGCGTGTCGGGCGTCACCATCACGTGGCCTGCCGCCGACAGCGCCGTGTAGGGGCCGCCCGCCTGTAGTTGCTTGCACCCCCACGCCACGAACTCGTCCACATAGCGGTGGTAGTTGGTGAACAGGATGTACTGCTGGGTGTGCTCTGCCGGCGCGCCCGTGTAGTGGGCCAGCCGCGCCAGCGAGAAGTCGGTCCGCAGGCCGTCGAACAGGGCCAGGGGCCGAGGCTCGTCGCCCACGCCGATCCAGGCCCCGTCAGCCACCTCGTCGCCGATGAACGCCAGTTCGGTCGTGGGGAAGTGCCGGGCGATCTCCACCGAGCTGATGTCGGCCATGGCCATGTCGGCCGGGTCCAGCACGTAGGGGAACGGGATCTCCTGGGTCGAGCGGGCGACCTCGAGCGTGATGTCGAAATCCTCCTGCAGCAGGGTCAGCTGCTCGACGAGATAGTCGCGGTAGAGGTCCGGGCGGGTGACGGTGATCGCGTAGTGGCCCGCCGCCGGCAGGCGCGCGAAAGCCCGGCTCGTGCGCGGATAGGGCAGGCCCGGCGGCCAGGCCAGCCGAAGCTCCGGATAGACGAAGGCGCCGCCCCGCCGCACGGCTGGGTCGGGCGGCGGTCCGCCGGACAGGAAGGATTTCAGGGCGGTGCGGAGAGACTCGACGCTTTGGCGGTACTCAGTCTCAAGCCGATCGACGATGCCGGCTGCTTCTTGTTTCTTCATCGCGAGACTTATAGCGCCGGTCCGTGACGCTTGCGAATCTCCCGTGCTGGACGCGGGCGCGCTTCCCAGCGAAAAAGGCGCCCTGTCTTCCCTGGGGGCCGCATGAATCGTCTCTTCACCGCCTTTGTCGTGGGCGCCATGTTGCTCGGCGTCCTCGTCGGCTACGCAGTCAATCAGTCGCTGCCGGCCGAGAGTGCGAAGGAGGTGGCCTCCAACCTCTCGATCATCACCGACGTGTTCCTGCGCCTGATCAAGATGATCATCGCGCCCCTGGTGTTCACCACCCTGGTGGCCGGCATCGCCCACATGGGCGACGCCTCCGAGGTCGGGCGCGTGGGCGTCAAGACGATAGGCTGGTTCATCCTGGCCTCGATCACCTCCCTGACCATCGGCCTCCTCATGGTCCATCTCATCCAGCCCGGCGCCGGGCTGTCGCTGGTGGCGCCGCCCGTGGACGCCTCTGCGGGGATCGACACCGCCAAGTTCACCCTGCGCGACTTCGTCACCCATCTGGTTCCGTCCTCGATCGTCGACGCCATGGCCCGGAACGAGATCCTGCAGATCGTGGTGTTTTCGGTGCTGGTCGGCACGGCCGTCTCGGCCATCGACGACAAGGCGCCGGCGGTGCTGAACCTGGTCGAGCAAGGCGCCGCCATCATGCTCAAAGTGACCGGCTATGTGATGAAGACCGCCCCGCTGGCCATCTTCGCCGCCCTGGCCGCCAGCATCGCCACCCAGGGCCTCGAGGTCCTGGCCACCTACGCCAAGTTCGTGCTCGGCTTCTACGCCTCGCTGGGCATCCTCTGGGGATTGCTGATCGCCGTGGCGATCCTCATCGTCGGCAAGCGCGCGCTGAAGCTGGTCGCCGCCCTTCGCAGCCCTGTGCTCCTGGCCTTCTCCACCGCCTCGTCCGAGGCCGCCTACCCGCGCACCCTCGAGGAGCTGCAGAAGTGGGGCGTCTCGCGCAAGGTGGCCAGCTTCGTCCTGCCGCTGGGCTATTCGTTCAACCTCGACGGCTCGATGATGTACTGCACCTTCGCGACGCTGTTCATCGCGCAGGTCTATGGGATCGAACTGACCATCGCCCAGCAGATCACCATGCTGGCCCTGCTGATGGTGACGTCCAAGGGCATGGCCGGAGTGCCGCGCGCGTCGCTGGTGGTCATCGCCGCCACCCTCACCTTCTTCGACCTGCCCGAGGCCGGCCTGCTGCTGATTCTGGCCGTCGACCACCTGCTGGACATGGGCCGCTCGGCCACCAACGTGGTCGGCAATTCGGTGGCCGCCGCGGTGGTGGCCAAATGGGAGAACCAGATCGAGGAGCCGCCGGCCGAACCGGCGCCCGCCCGGGCCTGAAGGGGGCGCAGGCTATGGAGCCTGCGTCCTAACGTCCGGTAACCCTATGCTTTAACGCGGCGTTCGCCTCGTATGCGGAATGGTGTGGCCTTACGCAGGACCCACACAGACCGCCCGTGCCGCAACTGTCGAACCGCCTTTCCGAACTCGCCGCCCGCGTGGCCGAGCTGGAAGCCGAACGGGAGATGACCCTTCGGCTCGCGCAGACCGATTCCCTGACCGGCCTGGTCAACCGCGGCGCCTTCACCTCCGGCCTCTGCGAGCGCCTCGAGGCGGCGCGCGAAAACGGCGCCCAGGTAGGCCTGTTCGTCATCGACCTGGACCGCTTCAAACACCTGAACGACAGCCTCGGCCACCACGCCGGCGACCTGCTGCTCGCCGAGCTGGGCCGCCGCCTGCGCGAGGACGCCGGGCCGGACGACCTGATCGCCCGGCTGGGCGGCGACGAGTTCGCCCTGGTCACCAGCGACGTCGACGTGTCGGGCCGCGCCGAGCGCCTCCTCACGGTCCTGGGCCAGCAGCAGCTCATCTACGGCCGCGCGGTCGCGCCCGGCGGCTCGGTCGGCGTGGCGGTCTTCCCGCAGGACGCGCAGGACGCCGCCGACCTGCAACGCTTCGCTGACATGTCGCTGTACCGCGCCAAGTCCGACGGCGGCCGGCGCTGGTCGCGCTTCGACGCCGCGCTCCGCGAGGAGAGTGAGCGCCGCCGCACGCTGGAAGACGAGCTGCGCCGCGCCATTCCGGCCGGCGAGATCGAGCCCTGGTTCCAGCCGATCATCGATTCCATGACCGGCCGCATGGTGGGCGTCGAGGTCCTGGCCCGCTGGCGCCACCCCGAGAAGGGCCTGCTGGCCCCCGGCGCCTTCGTACCCATGGCCGAGGAGCTGGGCCTGATCCGCGCCATCGACGAGGCGGTCTTCGAGGCCGCCTGTGCGCGCACCGCGCCCTGGGTCGCGGAAGGCCTGATCGAGTCGGTGGCCTGCAACGTCTCGCCGCGCGACCTGCTGGACCCCGCCTTCTCCCGCAAGCTGATCGGCCGCCTCTCGCGCACCGCCCTGCCGGCCACGGCCCTGACCGTCGAGATCACCGAAACCTTCCTGCTGCAGGACCTCGCCCTGTCGCGCCGGCACATCGAGCGGCTGGCCGCCAAGGGGGTCAACGTCGCCCTCGACGACTTCGGCACCGGCTATTCCAACCTGCGCGCCCTGATGCACCTGCCGATCCAGACGGTGAAGCTGGACCGTTCGCTGATCGACGACGTCGGCCGAGACAGCCGGGTGTCCAAGCTGGTGGCCTCCCTGCTGCACGCCGCCCGCTCGCTGGGCGTGCGGATCGTCGCCGAGGGGGTCGAGAACGAAAGCCAGGCTCTCTTCCTGCGCTCGGCCGGCTGCGAGCGGATGCAGGGCTATTTCTTCGCCCGCCCCATGCCCGCCGACGCCATGGAAGCGCTGCTGCGCGAGTCCAACACGCCGGCCGCCCCGCGCCTCGCCGTCGCGAGCTGATCTTCCATACGCGTACGAAATCCCCATATAGCCGTCAGGGCCTTTGAGGGTCCCCGGAACGTCATATGGAGATCATGCGCAACCACCTTCGCACCTTCACGCTGCTCGCCGTCCTGACCGCGCTGTTCGTCGGCGCGGGTTACATGATCGGCGGCGCGACGGGCATGCTGATCGCCCTCCTGTTCGCCGGCGCGATGAACCTCGTCAGCTACTGGAACGCGGACAAGATCGTGCTGGCCATGTACCGGGCTGCGCCGGTCGACGGCTCGCACCCCGAGCCGCTGATCCGCGACTATGTGGCCGACGTCCAGGCGCTGGCGCAGCGGGCGAACATGCCGGTCCCCAAGATCTATGTGATCGACCAGGACCAGCCGAACGCCTTCGCCACCGGCCGCGACCCGCAGCACGCGGCCGTCGCCGCCACCCGCGGCCTGCTCGCCATGCTGGACCGCCGCGAGATCCGCGGCGTGATGGCGCACGAGCTGGCCCACGTGAAGCATCGCGACACCCTGACCATGACGGTCACGGCCACCATCGCCGGCGCCATCGGCGCCCTGGCCAACTTCGCCTTCTTCTTCGGCGGCCGCGACGAGGAGGGCCGCCCCACCGGCCTGATCGGCGCCATCGTCATCGCGGTCCTCGGCCCGATCGCGGCCGGCCTGGTCCAGATGGCCATCAGCCGCGGCCGCGAGTACGAGGCCGATCGCACGGGCGCCGAGATCTCGGGCGATCCCGCGGCCCTGGCCTCGGCCCTGCAGAAGATCGAGGCCTACGCCAAGGGCGGCTACTTCAACCCCGACGCCGAGCGCAATCCAGCCACGGCGCACATGTTCATCATCAACCCGCTGGCCGGCGGCAAAGGGGACAGCCTGTTCTCCACCCACCCGGCCACGCACAACCGTGTCGAGGCGCTGATGAACATGGCGGGCCAGGTCCGCGCCGCGGTCCCGGGCCGCCGCGCCACCGCCGTGCCGGTCACCCCCGCGCGCCGCCTGGGCCCCTGGTCCTAAGGGCTACTTCAGCGACGCCAGCGGCCGGCTCTTCTCGCCGCCGGCGATCAGCGTCCTGGCCTCGGCGATGGCGCTCGCCGGGGTCATCTTGCCCGCCGCCACCTCGTCGGCCAGGCCCATCAGCTTCGGCCCGACGATGGAGCCGTTCTCCGCCTCCTCCGTCACGGTGACGCCGCCGCCCTTCTGGATGGCGCGATCCCAGGCCGCGCGCACCTCGGCCCAATAGCCCTTGGTGGCGTTCCAGTAGTCGTCCGCCGCCTTGGCCTGGAACCGGTCCGAGCGGGAATAGGTGTTCAGCACCACCTCGTGGACATAGGTCACCGGCTTGCCGTCCTTCAGGCCCAGCTTGGCGTTGTCCTGCTCGTGCACCCACCCGTCGGGCGTCAGCGCGTGCCGGTTCCAGCCGGCGTACCAGGCATAGACCGGCTTCCTCACCGCATCGCGGCGGGCCAGCGGTCGCAGGGTGCGCTCGCTCTGCCACCGGGCGACGCCGCCCTCGTAGACCCACCTGCCGACGCCGCCGTAGCGGGGGCTGTCGTCGGTCTGCCAGACGGTCTGCGACCAGGCCCCCTTGCGCGCCTCGGCCGGCAGCGGCTTCAGCTTCCAGGTGTTGGCGGTCTCGTACGTCAGGAGGCTGGCCGGCTGGTACGTCCAGTCCTGCCGCCAGTGCTTGACGATCATCGGCTTGCCGTCGTCGTCCACCACCAGGATGTGCTGCAGGCTGATGAAGTCGCCGCGGTCCTCGATCACCCGCACCGCCTCGTAGCCGCCGCTGTGCTTCTCCGGCAGCGGCTTGTAGTCGGCGACGAAGGGCACGGTCTCGCGCATGTCGAAATGCACGCGATAGTCGCCGGCCATGGCCAGGATCGAGGCCCGGTCCCGCTCCGGCGCCTTGTCGGCGGCCACGGCCCAGGCCGGCGCGGTCAGGCTGAACGCCAGGGCGATTGCGATGCAGTTGCGGCGAGTGGTCATGGCCATGTCCATCGTCCTCAGAAGTCGTAGGTGAGCGAAAGCGAAACGTTGCGGCCCGGCTGGGTGTAGGCGTCGCGGCTGGCGGCGGTGGAGCTGAGACCCCGGACGTCGCTCCAGTAAGCGTACGTCTCATCCGTGACGTTGAACACGCCCCCGCGCGCCGTCAGCCCGTCCGCGAGGCGCCAGAAGGCGGTCACGTCCAGCACGGTAGAGCCGGTGGGGCGGAAGCAGGTCGGCGCGCAGACCACCGCCACGCGCCCGGCGGCCTTGCGCTCGGTATGCACCGCCGTCAGCTCGCCGCCGAACCGGCCGTCCGGATCGCGATAGCTGACGCCGAAGGCGACCTTCACCGGATCGATGCTGTCCAGCGGCGCCTTGGCCGGCGAATAGCTGTTCCCCTTGGCGTAGGCGGCGCTCAGGAACGCGCCCAGGCCGTTCTCCAGCCGCAGGCGGGCGCGGCCCTCGATCCCATGGATCTTCACCTTCGACAGGTTCACGAACTGAAAGACCCCCGGATCGGTGGGCGTGAAGGTCCCGGCCACCTGCACCTGCTCGATGAAGTTGCGATACTCGCCCGAAAAGGCGGTCACCTCGGCCGACCAGATCGGCGTCACCCAGCGCGCGCCGCCCTCGAAGGCCTCGCTGGTCTCGGCTTTCAAGTCGGGGTTGGAGATCGAGCGGTAGTTCTGGATCGGATTGGCGAAGGCGTTGTTCACCTGGCTGGGCGACGGCGCCTTGAACCCCCGGGCGTAGTTGAAGAACAGCCGGGCCCGCGCCGCCGGTTCGAATACCACTCCCAGCTTCGGCGACAGGCGGCTGTCGTCCGACGAGGCGGGCGAGAAGGCGCCCAGCAGCGGGTCGGCCTTGGGCGAGAGCTTGTAATGGTCGAACCGCAGCGCCGGGAACAGCTTGAGCCGCCCGCCCAAGAGCCCGATCTCGTCCTGCACGAAGGCCCCGGCCAGGGTGTAGTCGGTCGTCGGGAACGCGCGCATCGGGAAGGCTTCGCCCGCCGGCGGCACGGTCCCGTCGCGCACGCCGGTCTGGCGCGTGCGCGAGGCGTCGAAGCCGTAGATCAGCCGGTGCTCCAGGCCCGCCGCCCTGAAGTCGCTCTCCAGTTGCGCTGACACCCCATAGACCCGGTTGTCGAAGGTGTTCAGCCGGGTCCGGTCGGCCGCCGTGTTCCGGTCCTCGGCCGTGAACTGGACCGTCTCGCTCTCCTGCCAGTAGGCCGACCACAGCAAGCGGTCGACGGGGCCGCCGCCGAAGCTCACCCGCTGATCCAGCATCACCCGGTCCCGCTGGATGTCGTCAGCGGCGCTCAGGCCCACCACGCTGGCAGACGCCAGCGGCGGCTTGGCGATGCCGGACAGTACATTGGCCTTGATGTCCCGGTCGTAGTGTTCGGTGGTGAGCCGCACACGGTTGGTCTCTGAGATGTCAAACACCAGCTTGCCCAGCACCGAGCGGGTCAGGATGTCCTGCGGATTGGCCGTGGTGCGGTCGGTGTTGGCGGCGTCGTTGGTCCCTTGCGTCTCGGTCTCGTGCGCCGCGCGATGGGTGTAGGCGACCATGCCCGAAAGGCGGCCCTGGCGGCCGGCGGCGACCGCGGTGGCGCCGACGCTGTCGTCCGCCGAGCCGTAGACGGCGCGCACCCGGCCGCCGTACGACCGGCCGTCCCGCAGGAAGTCCTCAGGGTCCTTGGTCGTGAAGCTCACCGCGCCAGCGACCCCGTCCGAGCCGTAGAGCGCCGAGGCCGGCCCCCGCAGGATCTCGACCGACTTCATCAGGTCCAGGTCCTGGTAGTCGCCGCGGCCCACCGCCTGGGCCCCGAAGGTGAACCCGTCCGGTACGCGCACCCCATCCACCTGGATCAGGACCCGGTTGCCCTCCAGGCCCCGGATGTTGAAGCCCGCAGCGCCATCCCGCCCCGTGGTTCCGAGCGCAGCGCCGAAGCGGGTCGGCGCGGCGCGCACGCTGACGCCCGGCTCCAGCTTCGCCACGTCTTCGATGTCGGCCGCCAGCCGGTCCTCAAGCTCCTCGGCGGTTATGACGCTCACCGTCATGGGCGTTTCGCTGGCGGGCTTTTCGGTCCGCGAGCCCAGGACCGCGACCGGGTCCACGGTCACGTCGCCGGCGGCGTCCTCGGCCAAGGCCGGGACCGCGGTCGCCAGCGCCAGGAGGGAGGCGACGCCGAACAGGGCAGGACGCATGGGAAACGGTCTCCGAAAGCAAAGCTGGACCGCTCATTATTGCGAATGACTCTCAGAATCAATCTCACCTCTGCACATTCTGTCGCACCTGAAACCTTCGCCGCAATCCGGCCTTGTTCGGCCTCAACATCGCTAGGGGTTGAGTTGAGGCGCACCGGGAGGGGAATTTCTTGTGGCGCCAAGGCGGGATGGCTCAACGCGCGCGCTCAGGCGAGCACACGCCTGGGCGCGGGAACATCGCCGTCTTCTGGAAGGTTCTCCCCAGTGTCCAAGCCGTGTCATGAGCCCGCCTTGAAGCGATCCCTTGAGATCGACGCTCCGCCGACCGAGGTCTGGCGGGTTCTCACCAACCCCGAACTGGTCCGGGAGTGGGCGGCCGCCTACCTCGACGGCGTTTCCATCCGCACGACCTGGCGCCAGGGCGAGACCGTCACCTGGAAAGCCCCGGATGGTTCCACCCGGGCGGTCGGGGCGATCGCCGCCATCGTGCCGGAGCGTCTGCTGCGGATCGCGTACGACGCCGAGGCCGGCGGCGCCTTTCCCGACACCTTCGAGATCGTGGCGAAGGAAGACCGCACCTGGCTGAGCGTCAGCGCCGAGAAGCTCGACGAGGACGACCTCGAGGCCGCCGAAGAGGCGATCCGCGAGATCAAGAGCCTCGCCGAGGAGTCGGCTCAGATCCACCGCCTGAGATAGGCGCGGTTCCGGCCGGCGAGCGTCAGAAGCGCTCGCCCACCATCTCTTCGCTCTTGGCCCACAGCGCCTTGGCGCGCGCGGGATCGAGGGCGTACGAGCGCACGCCGCCGCGCAGCCCCTCGCCGTCGACGGTCTCGGCCACGCGGCAGTCCTCGCAGTAGCGGCCGCCGACCGCATCGGCCGGGGCGACGACGCCGGCCCAGACCGACGTGGCGGCGCCCTGGGGGATCGTCTTCCACTCGAAGGCGCCCGTGCCGCCGGCAGGGGTGGATCGCGCGATGGAGTCCAGGATGCCCTGCAGCATTTCCTCGGTCATGTGCCGGCCCAGTTCGGTCTGGATGCCGCCGGGATGCACCGCCGTCGCCCGCACGCCGGCGTCCCTGTGCCGTCGGTCGAACTCCACCGCGAACAGCACGTTGGCGGTCTTCGAGCGCCCATAGGCGACGAACGGCTCATAGCCCCCGCGGTCGAAGTTGGGATCGTCCAGGTCCACGTCCGAGAACCGGTGCCCCGACGAGGCCAGGCTGACGACACGTGCGCCCGGCTTCAGCAGCGGGGCGATGCGGTTCACCAGCACGAAGTGGCCCAGGTGGTTGGTGCCGAACTGGGTCTCGAACCCATCGGCGGTCTTGCCGAACGGCGGGGCCATGACGCCGGCGTTGGCGATCACCACGTCGAACGGCAGGCCGTCGGCCACCAGTTCGTCGGCGCAGCCGCGGACGCTGTCCAGCGAGGCCAGGTCAAGCGCCACCAGTTCCAGCGAGCCGCCGTTCGCCGCCGCGGCGCGCACCGCCTCGGTCGCCGCCTGCGCCTTCTTGAGGTCCCGGGCCGCGCCCACTACCTGCGCTCCGCGGGCGGCCAGCGCCCGGGCGGTCTCGACGCCCAGGCCGGCCGACACGCCGGTCACCAGGATGCGCTTGCCGCTCAGGTCCGCGCCGTCCAGCACCTCGTCCGTCGTGGACTGGGCTCCAAAGATCTTGCTCATGACGATCTCCCTCGAATCCGGTCGGGGGAAACGGTCCCCCTGTCGGTTGGGATGTGGGCGCCGCCTCGCTCCGGCGCGCGCCCGATCGCCTCGACCTCTTGCCCGATCCTCTCACCGGCGGCCCGTGCGAGACGGCCGCCCTTGCGTGAAGCCTGCCGCGATCCGATCATGGGAAGGTGGAAGACCTCCTTCGCCAGATGTGCGCCGCCGCCGTGCGCCACGCCGCCGGCCGGCGGACCGACACCGCGGTGCCCGGCCTGTCGATCCACACCGCCGACGCCCCCACGGCTCTCCAGCCCGGCGTGTTCGAGCCGATGCTCTGCCTCGTGCTCCAGGGCGCCAAGGAGGTCCTGATCGGCGGCCAGGTGCTCCGCTACGACCCCTTCGGCTACTTCATCGCCTCGTTGGAATTCCCCGCCTCGGGCCGGGTCGCCGAGGCCAGCCCGGCGCGCCCCTACGTGTCCATCGCCATCGCCCTGCCGCCGGAGAGCCTGGCGGCCCTGCTCACCGACGCCGCGCCGCAACCTGATCCGCCCGGCCAGTCCGCGGGCTTCGCCGTCAGCCCCGTGACCCCTGAGCTGATCGACCCGTGCCGGCGCCTTCTCGGCCTGCTGGACGCCCCCGGCGACATCCCCGTCCTCGCCCCCTTGCTGGAGCGCGAGATCCTCTACCGCCTACTCCAGGGGCCGCAGGGCGGCGTCATGCGCCAGATCGCCCGCGCGGACAGCCGCCTTGCGCGCGTCCGCCGCGCCATCGGCTGGATCCGCGAGCATTACGACCGGCCGCTGCGCATCGACGACCTGGCCGCCCTGGCGGGCATGAGCTGCGCCTCGTTCCACCGCCACTTCCGCGCCGCCACGGCCATGAGCCCGCTACAGTTCCAGAAGAACCTGCGCCTGCAGCAGGCCCGCCGCCTGCTGATCACCCACCAGGACGTCTCGCGCGCGGGCTATGCCGTGGGCTACGAAAGCGCGTCCCAGTTCAGCCGCGAATACGCCCGGGCCTTCGGCGCCCCGCCCGCCCGCGACGCGGTCCGCCTGCGCGGCGATGCGAGCGCCTTGGCCGACGCCTAAACCTCGGCGATCCCCTTGCCCACCGGGGTCAGGGACAGGATGGCCAGCTTCACGTGCTGCCAGGCGAACGGGATGCCGATGATCGTCACCGCCAGCGCCAGGGCGAGCGCCAGATGGTGCAGCGCCAGCCACCAGCCGGCCAGGATTAGCCACAGGATGTTGAGCAGGAGGCTCACCGCCCCGGGGTCGCGCTCCACCACCACCTTGCCGAACGGCCAGTAGCTGAAGCCCGCGATCCGGAACGCCGCCGGCGTCCACGGCAGGCCGACGACGGTGATCGCCAGGATCACGCCCGCCAGCAGCCAAAGGCTGCCCGAAATCCACCCGCCCAGGATGAACCACAGGACGTTCATCAGAAGGCGCATGTTCGGCTCCGCGGGGTCTGGGCCTCCACCTTAGCAGGCCCGCGGCCCTTTGCTGCCGAAACGGCAGAACTGTTCTGCAAAATCGGTCAGTGCGCCGGCGCGGGCGAACCCCCACCTTGGCTGGCGAGCAAGGAGCTTCGCCATGAACATCGCCCTGTCCCTGATGACCCTCGGCTTCACCGTCGTCATGGCGATCCCCATCGTCGGCCCGATGCTGGTCGCCGCGTTCTGAGGGCGCTAGGACCTTTCCAGGGCGCCGATCATTCAGGCCGCCTGCCCGGGATAGCACCTGTGAAAATCAGCCTATCGCCGGCTCTAGCCGCATTCCGCCACAAAGGTTGAATGCTTCCCGTCAACGTCGACCGTGGCTCGCGCCTTGTTGCTGACGGGCGTCTTGCTCACCTCATAGACCTCCCGATCTTCGAAAACCGGAGCGCCGTTGGCGTCAGCGCGCCAGACAACGGCGGTGAAGTTGACCTGCCCAGGCGAAGTGGAACGGCTCTTGAGTTGAGTGTTCCGTACGAAGCCCAAGCTCGGAAGCGGTCGCCCGTTTTGGTCCACGGCGACGATGTCAGGATCCGCAGGCAGCGGAGGATTGGCAATCAAGGTGAACGGCGCGCGCACAAACAGCGATTCATCTGCGCGCTCAACAATCGCCATGAACTTGCCCTCTGCTGGCAATTTATGGGCAGGGTCCACGTCTCCCTCCGACATGAAAGGACCGCAGACGCTGAGCAACTTCGCCCCGGCCCCCGCCTCCGCGAGAGCGGCTTCTCCATAGGCTGTCCGAGTGGCCTTATGCTCCGCATCGCTTGCGCAGCCGCCGGCCAGCATCGCAGTGCTCACAGCGAGCACCGCACCAAGTTTTCTATCCATGAAAGCCCCCTGCCGGCCGCTTCCCAACCGACAGACAGAGGTTGTATTCGCAAGACATGCTCGTCAAGAGCGCGCTTAGCAGTTAACAGGCCCGCCGCAACGCCTCCGGCGGGGCCACCAAGTCCTGAACCGCGGCCACATAAGCCTCGATGTTGCGCCGGGCCGCGGCCACGCCCGCGACGCCGTGCGCTTCAAGGGCGTCCAGCCCGCCGCCCACCTCAAAGAGGGCGCGGAAGGCTTCCTTCTCGATCAGGGCGGCCGGCAGGATCTCGATCTCGCGCTCGCGCAGCTGGGCCACCACCGCGCCCAGCGAGCGGGGTTTCAACGCCGCCGGCACCCGCGACAGAAGGCATCGGTGCAGCAGGTTGTTGCCCGCCCGCTTGCCGAACGAGGCCACCAGTTCCGAGGCCTTGATCGCCTCGATGGCGTCCATCTGCGATCCGGTCAGCGGCGTCACCACCAGGTCGAAGCGCAGGGCGGCGAACACCATGGCCCCGCGCACCGAGCCCTCGGTGTCGACGATGATCCAGTCGGGCTCGCGCCGGCGCGCCTCCTGGGCGGCGTCGCGGATGTCCTGCACCGTCGGCGCGGCGTGCACGCTTATCGCCTGCGGCCGGCCGGGCAGCGACGCCCATCGGACCAGCGGCTTGTTGGGGTCGGAATCGATCAGCGCCACCCGCGCGCCCCGGTCCGCCAGGCCCAGCGCCAGGGCGAGCGCCGCCGTGGTCTTGCCCGCGCCCCCCTTCGGGCTGATGAAGGCGATGTTCGGCACCCGAGCTCCCGTGGCTAGGGATGTCACCCGCCCGCGACCGGCGAAACGCGCCGCTCCGAGCGTCACAGGATCGACACGGTAGAGCCGGGAGCGAGTCGACGCCAGTCCTCACGCCGCGTCAGGCGACTGGACCTCAGGCGCGCCCGGCGGGCTGGAACAGCTCGACCACATTGCCCGCAGGGTCCTCGGCCAGGATCTGCGAGCCGCCGGGGCCGACGACGATCTCGTTGCGAAAACTCACGCCCTCGGCCCGCAGCCGCTCGACCTCGGCGGCGAGGTCGTCGACGATGAGCTGGAAGCGGTTCCAGCCGCCGGGCTCGGGCTGGCGTCCGTCGGGCATCGGCCGGCCGGCGGAACTGGTCCGCCCACTCAGCAGAAGGCGCAGCGGCCCGCGTTCCACCGACGCGAAGGCCGGCGCCGCGTTCAGCTGGACGCTGAAGCCGAACCGGCCGACGTACCAATCCACGCAGGCCTGCACGTCGCCGACCATGTAGCGTACGTTCACCTGGCTCTCGCTCATGGGAACTCCTCCGGCTTGCCCGGCGCCAGGGCGCGCCGGATCAGGGTCTGCAGCGCCGCCACCATGGCGTCGCGGTGGGCGCCCGCGGCCACCGCGCGCGCCGCCTCGTCCAGGCCGGCGAACAGCAGAAGCGCGGTCGGCTCCGGATCCACCGGGCCGAAGGCCTCCGCTTCCTGGCCCGCCCGGATGATGGCGGACAGGCGCGTCACGGCGTTGTCCGCCGACGTCTGCCGCTTCGCGAAATCCGAGTGGAACAGCGCCTGGCCGATGCCCTGGCGGGCGCTGGCGAAGTCGATGTACGCCGCCGCCAGGCCGGCCACGACGGACGGCCAGTCCACCGGCCCGTCCACCTCCGTCGGCAGAGGATAGGCCGCGTCCAGCTCGGCGATCAGCCGCTCGCGCACCGTCGCCAGCAGGTCGTCCCAGGTGGGGAAGTAGAGGAAGAAGGTGCCCTTCGCGACCCCCGCCTCGCGGGCCACGTCCTCCACCCGCACCCGTGAACCGTGCGCCTGCAGCAACCGCTCGGCGGCCTCGACGATCTCCAGCTTTCGCGCCTCGGGATGCAGGCGCCGCCGGACGGGCTTGCCCATGGCCAGCTCCTAATGACTGATGGTCATTAGCTACTGACCGCCGGTCAGTGTCAACCCTCCGATGGCGACCCGTGTCGGCTCATCAGCCAGTCGACGCCGAACCGCACGATGTCCCCCGCGTCGATGAGCTGGCACGGGGCGTTCCCCACCCGCCCGGCCGCATGCCGGCCCAGCGCCAGATAGTCGCGGGCGATGCGCTCCACCGCGTCCGGCTCCCCCTCCACCGCATAGGCGTCGAGGATGCCGTTGGAATCAAAGGTCTCCGCCCGCCGCCACACCTTGCGGCCCCGGCCGTCCCGCACCGGCATCTCGTAGGTGACCCGCCGTTTGCCGGGTATCGGCGCGATGGCCTCGGCATAGTGCAGCACGGTCACCGCGTCCGGCGGCGCGCCCAGCATCAGCACCTTGCCGCCTGCCCTCACCAGCCGCTCCAGCGGCGATCGCGGCCCGAAGGCGGCCGCCATCGGGTGTTCGGCGACAGGTGGTCGGCCAGCGCGCCGATCGCCACCATCGAGGCGTCGGGCTGCCCGCTGCGGCGCGCGCCCGGCAGCTTCACCAGGTAGGCGTTCAGCGCCCCGAACCCCAGGTAGACACCGGCCGTCGCGGGATCGAACGCCGGCCAGGCGGCCTTCTGCGCCGCCGACATCCGCGCCCCGTTCAGCGTCTCCTCGTACGGCGAGCGATCCCAGGACGCATAGGCCATCAGCGTCCCGGTCGCGCCCACCGCGTCCCGCAGCGCCAGGGCCAGCTCGGCGGGACCGCCGTCCACCGGCCCCACCGCCTTCAGCGAGGCGTGGACCATCACCAGGTCGCCTTCGGCCAGGCCCAGCCGGCGAAGATCGGCGACCAGCTCGGCCCGTGTCAGCGCTGCGCCAGCCATTGCCGCGCCACATGCAGGGGATCATCGCCGCCCTGCAGGTCTGGGCGAACGCCGCGGCCCTCCCAGTTGCCGCCGGTGGTCCGGTTGATGGGCCGCGCGTTGGGGACTATGATCGCATAGCCGCCGGCCACCGGGATCGGCTCGTCCAGCAGATGCGCCGCCC
>NZ_LSJI01000077.1 GCF_001557235.1 Phenylobacterium sp. CCH9-H3
CAAGCCCGCGGCGGCAGCCTTGGCAGCGGGCTTGGCCGCCGTTTTCGGAGCCGCCTTCGCCGCCGCGGGCTTGGGCGCCGGCTTCGCAGCGGCCTTCGCGGCCGGCTTGGCAGGCGTCTTTGCGGCAGGCTTCGGCGCCGCGGCCTTAGGGGCGGCCTTCACCGCGGCCGGCTTGGCGACGGCCTTGGGCGCGGCGGCCTTCTTCGGCGCAGCCGCCTTCGCGGCGGCGGGCTTTGCAGGAGCAGGCTTGGCGACCGCCGGCTTGGCGGCGGCCTTCGCAGGCGCGGCCTTCTTGGCCGCAGCGGGCTTCGCGGCCGGCTTGGGCGCCGCAGCCTTTGCGGCGGCGGGCTTCGCGGTGGCCGCCTTGGGCGCGGCAGCCTTCTTCGCGGCCGGCTTCTTGGTCGCCGCAGGCTTGGCCGGGGGCTTGGCGGCCGCTGCAGGCGCCGGGGCGGGCGCCGGAGCCGGCGTCGGCGCGGGCGCGGGCTTCGGCGCTTCCGCGACCGGCGACGGGGCAGGCGCGGCGGCGGGGGCCGGCGCGGGCTTCGGGGCTTCGGCGGGCTTCGGCGCGGCCTTGCCGGTGAGCGCGTCGAACACTCGCAAGAAGATGTTACGCATGTCGTCCGTCTCCATGAGGATTTCGTGGTAGGCGCCGGGTACGGTGATGAGGCGCCCCTGGGGGAGGTTGCGGGCCGCAGCGGCCTGCGCGGAATTGTCGACGAGGCGGTCCTCGCCGGCGGAAACGATCTCCACCGGCACGGTGACGCCGCGCAGCCGTTCGGGACGGCTGAGGAAGGCGGTGGCCTTGAGCGCGAAGTCGAGCCAGCCGTAGGTCGGGCTGCCGAGGGCCAGGTCCGGATTGGCGCGGACCTGGGCCCGGTGCCGGGCGAACCGGCGCGCATCGTGGGTCAGGACGTTGCCGTCGAACGTGTCGTCGAACGGCTTGCCGGCCTGGCCCAGGGTGTACTTGCCCGCGCGGCCGAGCGTCAGGTTCAGCCAGGTCAGGACACCGGCCACGGCCGGCGAGACCTTGCCGAACTGAAGGCCCAGCATCGGCGCCGACAGGCAGGCCCCGGCGAAACGCCGCTCGCCGTTGGCCATGGCCAGCAGCGTCAGGCATCCGCCCATCGAGTGCCCCACCGCGATCCACGGCTTGGGCAACCGCGCCTCATAGGCGCCCAGCAGGCGGCGGAAATCCTCGAGGAACGACCTGTAGCCACGGGCGTGGCCCTTCAGCCGGTCGGGCAACTCGCGCGCCGACAGTCCCTGCCCGCGCCAGTCGTGCGCCAGCACCACGAAGCCGCGATCCATGAAGTCGCGGATGGTCTCGAAGTACTTTTCGATCGGCTCGGTGCGGCCGCCGGACAGGACGACGGAGCCGCGAGCCCGCCCCGGCGGCGTGAACAGCGCGGCGCGCAGCTTGGCCCCACCGGCGCCCACGTACCAGTCGGCCTCCGCTCCAGGCGGGATCGGATCTTCCGGCGTGTCGACGAGAGGGGCGGATTCGAACATGGCGCCGCCTAGACCGCCTTCTCGAACAAAGCCTTGACCTTGGGCATCAGGCCCATGGCCACGCCCATGTCGGAGAGCTTCAGCCGGCCGGTCATCACTGCGCGCATGGGATCCAGTTCGCCCTTGCCCAGCTTAACAAGGTCCGAACGGCTGACGGACACCGTCAGGTCCGCCGGCCGGTCCTCATTGGTCACGGCGGCGCCGTCGACGTGGATCACGCCCTCGCCCCTGAGGTCGAGCTTCACGGTCCGGCCAAGGGCGTCCCCCGCCCCCGCGGCGCGGCGGATCCGGTCGGTGAGCTCCTCCAACGTCGCCATGCCCCAGATTATCTTTCGTGAATCAGGGCGAGCTTCGCCGCAGGCGTCGGTTGTGTAAACTGCTCCTGACGCGCGCGAGCCTCTAGACGTTAGAATGTAAAGGAAGCGTGCGCCCGTCGGAGAGGCTCGCGCAGGGCCGGCGTCAGGCCGGCTTGACGAACTTCAGCGTCATCCGGTCGCTTTCCCCGATGGCGTCGTACCGGGCCCGATCGAATTTCGGATCGAACGCCTCCCCTCGCGGCGACGACCGGCGGACGGGCGGCAGGGTCCAGACGCCGAAGGGATGGTCTCGCGTGTCGTTGGGGTTGGCGTTGATCTCGCTTGTCCCCGCCAGCCGGAAGCCCGCCTCCTGGCCCAGCTTGATCGCATAGGCCTGGTCCACGTAGCCGCTGTCGGCCAGCAGATCGGGGACGCCGCCCGGCGCGGCGCGATGTTCCTCGACGCCGAGGACGCCGCCGGGCTTGAGGGCGAGGAAGGCGTCGCGAAACGCCTTCTCGGCGATGCCGGCGGCCATCCAGTTGTGCAGGTTGCGCAGGAACAGGACCAGGTCGGCGCTCCCCGCCGGCGCCACCGGGCCGCTGGTGGGCCCGAAGGCGGTGATCTCGACCGCCCCATAGGGTTTGCGGCCGGCGGCGAACCGCGCTCGATACGCCTCCACCACCTGGGCGGCGGCGGGGTCGACGGGCTCGGAAAGTTGCATGTGCGCCGCGACGAGCTTGCCGCCGGTGGCGTTCAGGAACGGCGCCAGGATCTCGCTGTACCAGCCGGCGCCCGGCCAGAACTCCACGACCGTGTCGCCCGCCTCCAGGCCCCAGAACGCCAGGCTCTCGGCGGGGTGGCGCCAGCGGTCGCGCGCTTTGTCGGCGGCGCTGCGCCAGGATCCGGCGACCGCCGCGGCGATGGTCTTGGGCGGCGCGGCCGCTGGGGCCTTGGGGCTGCGCTGGCAACCGGCCAGGGCGATCGCGCCGGCCAGGACCGCGCGCCGGGAGAACATGATCATGGACGCCGCTTCACTCACGAGCGCCCCCCGGCCAACCCGCGGGCCTAGAGCTAGCGGGTCGGCCGGGCAGGGTCAAAGCCTCAGCCCGCCTTGACGAAGCGCAGGGTCATCCGGTCGCTTTCCCCGATGGCGTCGTACTTGGCGCCGTCGAAGGCGGGATTCGCGGGCTGGCCCGCGGGCGCGGTTCGGCGGGTGGGCGGAAGGGTCCAGACGCCGAAGGGATGGTCCTTGGTGTCCTTCGGGTTGGCGTTCACCTCGGACTTGGCGTCCAGCTTGAAGCCGGCCTTCTCGGCGGCCGCGATCACCGTGGCCGTCGCGACGTAGCCGTTGGTGACCCCCGGCAGTTCGGGCTTGGGATCGGCGCGGTGTTCCTCGACGGCCAGGACGCCGCCCGGCTTCAGCACGGCGTGGGCGTCCTTCAGCACCTTGTCGAGGCTGCCGTTCATCATCCAGTTGTGGATGTTGCGCGCGGTGATGACCATGTCGGCCGAGGCCGGCGGACCGAGCGGGCCGGAGGTGGGCCCGAAGTTCACGTACTTGATGGGCCCGTACACGGCCGCGTCCGCATACTTGGCCTCGAAGGCGGCCCGGCCCGCCTTCGCCGCTTCGGAAAGCTGCGGATTGGCGAGATCGGCGCCGGTGGCGACATAGGTCCCGCCCGTGGCCTTGGCGTAGGGCGCCAGGATTTCGGTCCAGTAGCCGCCCCCGGGCGAAAGCTCGATGACCGTCTGCTTCGGCTTCAGGCCCCAGAAGGTCAGCGTCTCGACCGGGTGGCGCGCGGCGTCGCGGGCCTTGTTCGCCGGCGCGCGATGGGCGGCGTCGACGGCCGCCTTCAACTGGGCGTCGGCGGCCTGGGCCGGAACGGCGGCGGAAAGGGCTAGGGCGACGGCGCAGGCCGAGGCGAGGCGGAGCATGGGGGGTTCCCTCCTGGATTGAGGGGCGGAAACCTAGGCTGCGAATTCATACGCGAACAGCCCTTGAAGAGCGATTTTGCGGTCCCCAACTCATGGCCTGGAGGCGCTGGATGTCCGGGCCTCCTGGACTGCAGGCGTCGCCGTTCGGGGCGCCGACAGGTCCATCAGACAACGCAACCTTGCTTTGAAAGAAGGATGTGACCGCATGCGTACGATCGATTTCTCCCCCCTGTATCGCTCCGTCGTGGGCTTCGACCGCCTGGCCGGTCTTCTCGAGACCGCCGCCGCCGACGCCGCCACGGGCTATCCCCCCTACAACATCGAGCGCACCGACGAGAACGCCTACCGCATCGACATCGCGGTGGCCGGCTTCCGTCCGGATGAGCTCAATGTCGAGGTGAAGGAAAACCTGCTCACCGTCACCGGTCGCAAGGCGGCCAACGACGAGGGCCGGAAGTACCTGCATCGCGGCCTCGCCGAGCGCAACTTCGAGCGCCGGTTCCAGCTCGCCGACTACGTGATCGTCACCGACGCCAACCTGGCGGACGGCCTGCTGTCGATCAGCCTGAAGCGCGAGCTGCCGGAAGCGCTGAAGCCGCGCACCGTGCAGATCACCACCGGCGAGCAGCCGACCCTGATCGAAGCCGAGAAGGCCGCTTAAAGCCCTCTCGACTCTCAGGACCTGACCAAGGCGGCGTCCTCGCGGGCGCCGCCTTTTTCTATGCCGGAAGCCTGGCGCCGCGCAGATCGGCGCCGTCCAAGACGGCCCCTTCCGTCAGGGCGGTCTGCAGCCGGGCGTAACGCAGGCGCGCGCCGGCGAGGTTTGTGGCCGTCGAGCGGCCGGGCGCGATCTCCAGCGGGGTGAGATTGGCCTGGGAAAGGTCCGCACGGGTCAGGTCGGCGCCGCCCAGCCGGGCGCCCCGCAGATCGGCGCCCCGCAGGATCGCCCCGCGCAGGTCGCAACCTTCGAGGTTGGCGCCCTGGAAATGGACCCCGCTAAGGTCGAGCCCGGCGAGGTTGGCGCCCTTGGCGCTGACGGCGGTCAGCTTCAGGCCCTTCAGCTCGCCCGCGAGCGATCGCAGGTCTGCGCCGTCGAGGCGCACCGGGGCTCCCTCGCGGCCGCCCGAGCCGACCCAGGCGTCGTGGGCCCGTGCTTCTATGGCCAGCTTTGCGGCGCGCGCCGCATCCTCGCGGCTGGGCGGGGCGGTGGCCTGGTCGAGGCTGGCGGCGCGGGTGCGGGCCGCGGCAAGCACCACGCCGGAGAGGTCGGCGCCGCCGAAGTTCGCATCCTCGAGCACCGCCCCGGAGACATCGACGCGGGCCATAAGGGCGCCGTCGAAGTTGGCGCCCTTCAGATTGGCGTCGGTCAGCTTCGCGCCCGCCAGGGAAGCGTCGGAGAAGTCGGCGTCGGCGGCGTAGAGACCGTCCAGCCGCGCGCCGTCCAGGGTGGCGCCCGACAGGTTGGCGCCATCGACCTCGCCCCCGCGATCTTCCTCCACGACGGCCGGAAAGCCGCGAGTCGGATGCGGCCGGGCGATGGAGCCGGGGCGGAAATCCGCGTCGGTCAGGTCGGCCCCGGCCAGGTTGGCGCCCGACAGGCAAGCGCCGCGCAGGTCCGCCTTGCGCAGGTTGGCGTTGCGCAGGTCCGCGCGGCGCAGGTCGCAGCCGGCCAGGATCGCCCCGTCCAGCTGGGCGCCGGCGAGCTGTGCGCCGTCGAAGACCGAGCCCGAGAAGTCGCCACCGGACAGCTTGCGGCCCTTCAGGTCGAGGCCGCTGAAGTCCACGAACGGCAGATGCGCGCGCTTGCCGCCCTTGCCAGCCAGGAAACGCGCGTGGTTGTCGAGCAGGATCGTGATCTCGCCGTCGCTGAGGCGCCTGCGCCCGGGCAGGGCGGGCTCACGGGGCTGGCCTTGGAGGCGGATCACGCGGCGAGCCTAGATCACATCTTCCAGGCCGCGCGCGCCGAACCGGATGATGCCGGTGAAGTCGGCCTGCTTCAGGAGCGCGCGGGTGAAGTTGGAACGGCTGACGTCGGCGTCCACGAATACGGCGTGGCGAACATCGGCGGCGGTCAGGTCGCAGTTCTTGAGCTGCGCGCCGGTGAGATTGGTCGGCAGCACCCGGTCGGCGCCCAGCAGCAGCGGGCCCATCTGAGCCTCGCGCAGGTCGGCGCCGGAGAGCTTGGCGCCCACCAGCCGCGCGCCGCGCAGATCGGCCCGGCGCAGCACCGCGTTGCGCAGGTCCGCGCCTTCCAGGTGGGCGCCCTGCAGTTGCACGCCCTCCATGTCGAGGCCGTAGAAGGTGGCGCCCTTGGCCGAAAGGGCCGTCAGGTTGTAGCCGCGGATCGACGTCAGCTTGCGCAGGTCGGCGTTGTCGAACGACGAGGGCTTGCCCTCGCCGCCGCCGCTCTCGCACCACTTCGCGTGCTCGCGGATCATGTCGTCGTAAGGCAGGTCGCTGATGGCCCGGCCCACCGCTTCGTCGGTCAGGGCGCCGGTCATGTTCGCGTCCGAGACGTTCCAGGCGACGGTGCGGGCGCCCACCAGGATCGCGTCGCGCAGGTCGGCGCCGGCCAGGTCCGCGCCCGACAGGTCCGCGCCCGACAGGTTGGCGCCGTTCAGCGAGGCCTGCTTGAGATTGGCCCGGATCAGCTTGGCGTCCTTGAGGACCGCGTCGGTGAAGTCGGCGCGGACCGCCATGGCGCCCGACAGCCGCGAGCGCTCCAGATTGGCACCGGCCAGGATCGCGCCCTGAAGTTCGCCCTGGTTGGGCGAGCCGATCTCCAGCTTGCGGAAGCCGAACTGCCGGTCGCCGGCGGCCAGGGTGCCCTCGCGCAGGTCGGCCTCGAACAGGTCGGCCCCGGTGAGGTCGACATTGCGCATGCACGAGCCGCGCAGGTCGGCGCGCCGCAGGGAGCCCTCGCGCAGGTCGCTGCCGGTGAGGTCGGCGCAGAAGAGGGTGGCGTTATCCAGCCGCGCGCCGCGCAGCTTGCAGCCGTTCATGATCGCGCCGGTGAAGTCGGCGTCGCACAGATTGCGGCCCACGAGCTGGGTGCCGGAAAGGTCCTTGAATGCGAACACCGCGCGCGCGCCGCCGGGCTTGGAGCTCCACAGGCGGTCGTGCTTCGCGCAGATGGCGTCGACCTCCGCCTGCGTGAGGCGCGTCTGCACGAGCGATCTGGCGTTGTTGGCTGACATTCGGGTTCGCTAGCGAAAGACCATATGAACCATGTTAGCCCCCCTGGATTAACGGCGACTTTCCAGGGTTTTAGCCGGGCGATACGTCGCATAGAGCGCGTCGGCCTCGGCCTCCAACAACCCCCGGTCGGTAACGATACCGGCGTTATGCAACCGCCGGCATCCCTCCCCTCCGGCGAACACCGACGAATCGCTCGAGGCGACCACGACCCGGGCCACCTGCGCCGCCACCAGCCGTTCGCTGCAGGAGGGAGCGCCGGTCGACCTCAGCGCGCATGGCTCCAGGGTGACATAGGCGGTGGCCCCCTTGGCCGCGGCGCCTGCTCGATCCAGGGCGACCTCTTCGGCATGGGGCCGGCCGCCCTCGCCGGTCACGCCCTCTCCCACCACCGCGCCGTCCCGAACGATCACGCAGCCGACCGACGGGTTGTCGCCCGTCCGGCCCACGCGCGTGGCCGCCAGCGCGATGGCGCGGCGCATGAAGGCTTCGTCGCTCATGGGCGCACCATGGCCCCTCGGCGCGCCCGCCGGAAGACGGAAAGCCCGTTCAGCTCGGTCTAGAGGGCGGGCAGCCGCGTCGCCCGGTCGGCGTCCAGGTAGCGCGCCGCGGTGGGCTTCAAGGCGGCGTCCAGCTCGATCACCAGCGGATTGCCGGTGGGGATCTCGATGTCGATGATCGCCTCGTCCGACAGGGCGAACAGCAGCTTCACGATCGCGCGCAGCGAGTTGCCGTGGGCGGCCACCAGCAGGGTCTCGTTCGCCTTCAGGCATGGGACGATCTCGGCGTCCCAATAGGGCTGCACCCGCACCAGGGTGGTCTTCAGGCTCTCGGTCGACGGCAGGTCGAGGCCGGCGTAGCGGCGGTCCTTCGAGAAGTCGAACTCGCCGCCCGGGGCCATATCCGGCGGCGGGATATCGTAGGAGCGGCGCCACACCTTGACCTGGTCGGCGCCGTGCTTGGCGGCGGTCTCGGTCTTGTTGAGTCCAGTGAGGCCGCCGTAGTGGCGCTCGTTCAGCCGCCAGTCCTTCACCTCGGGCACGAAGGCCTGGCCGGCCGCGTGCAGCGCCAGCCACGAGGTGCGGATCGCCCGCGTCAGGACCGAGGTGAACACGCGGTCGATGGCGAGGCCCGCCGCCTTGATCAGCTCCCCGCCCTTCTTCGCCTGGGCCTCACCCTCGGCGGTGAGGTCCACGTCCACCCAGCCGGTGAAGCGGTCTTCCAGGTTCCACTGGCTCTGGCCGTGACGCAGCAGGATCAGGGTGGGCAAGGCGGGACCTCCTTCGGACGGGCCCCGGGGCTAGACAACGGGCCCTACCCCGTCAACCCGGCGCGCGTTATAGCGGACCCATGCTCGACCGCTTCTACCTGCCGCTGCTGGCCCTGGCCGCCGCCGCCGCGATCGCGCTGGCGATGGTCTGGCCGCAGGGTCTGGGCGACCGCTCCCCCGGACCTTTCGGCCATGAACCTGTGCAGCGCACGGCTGAAATGCAGGCCCGGATGAAGCGGGAGCACGAAGCCGCCCAGCGACGGGCCGCGGCGGCGCGCGAGGCCGTGCGCAACATCCAGAACCAGGCGATCGCCCCCGCGCAATGAGCTCTCAAGACACCATCGCCGTCGGCCGCCGCGTGCTGGACACCGAGGCCGAGGGCCTGCGCCGGACGGCCGCCGAGCTGGGCGAGCCCTTCGCCCAGGCGGTCGAGACCCTGTTCACCGCCCGGGGCCGGGTGATCTGCACCGGCATGGGAAAGTCGGGCCATGTGGCGCGCAAGATCGCCGCCACGCTGGCCTCCACCGGCTCGACCGCCATGTTCGTCCACCCCAGCGAGGCCAGCCACGGCGACCTGGGAATGATCGGCGCCGACGACGTGATCCTGGCGCTCAGCAAGACCGGCGAGACCCGCGAGCTGGCGGACGTGATCGCCTATGCCGCCCGGTTCGACATCCCGTTGATCGCGCTCACCGCGGCGGCGGACGGGACTCTGGCGCGGGCGTCCGACATCGTCCTGCTGCTGCCCGACGCCCCCGAGGCGACGGACGCCGTGAACGCGCCGACCACCTCCACGACCCTGCAGATGGCGATGGGCGACGCCCTGGCAGTCGCCCTGCTGGAGCGGCGGGGGTTCAAGCCCCAGGACTTCAAGGTGCTGCACCCCGGCGGCAAGCTCGGCGCCATGCTGCGCACCGCCGCCGACCTGATGCACGGGCGCGAGGAGCTGCCAATCGTCGGGCCGGACACGCCAATGCGCCAGGCCCTCTTGGTGATGACGCAGATGCGTTGGGGGATCGTGGGCGTCGTCGACGCCGGCGGCCGGCTGCTGGGCGCGATCACGGACGGCGACCTGCGCCGCCACATCGACGGACTGCTGGACCACAACGCCGGCGAGGTGATGACGCCAGGCCCCAGGAAGACCGTCTCCCCCGGTATGCTGGCCGGCGAAGCCCTGGCCCTGATGAGCGATCCGCCGCCGGCGGTGACGGTCCTCTTCGTGGTCGAGGACGGCAAGCCGGTGGGCATCCTGCACGTGCACGACCTGCTACGCGCCGGCGTGATGTAGGCGCCAACCCGAACACGTTATCCGCGTTAAGGCTTACGAAGTGGCGTGAGGGCTATCGGCTCGGTTAAACACGCGCCGAAACGCCGCACCCCTGGAGTCCCGATGCTGCCAGCCCCTCGCGCCGACCTGTCGCCCAACACCTGGGATTACGAAGTCACCCCGCTGGTGAAGCCGACAGGCTTCCGGGAGTACGACGCGCGGTGGCTGTTCGGGCCCGAGATCAACCTTCTGGGCGTGCAGGCGCTGGGCCTGGGTCTGGGCACGCTGATCCACGAGATGGGCCAAAAGCGCATCGTGGTCGGCCACGACTACCGGTCCTATTCGCTCTCCATCAAACAGGCCCTGACCATCGGCCTGGTGGCCGCCGGGTGCGAGGTGCTGGACATCGGCCTGGCCGTCTCGCCCATGGCCTACTTCGCCCAGTTCGACCTGGACGCCCCCTGCGTGGCGATGGTCACCGCCAGCCACAACGAGAACGGCTGGACCGGCGTGAAGATGGGCGCCCAGCGCCCCCTCACCTTCGGCCCCGACGAGATGGGCCGGCTGAAGGAGATCGTGCTGGAGGGCAAGTGGTCCCAGCGGCCCGGCGGCTCGCTGGCCCATATCGGCGGCGTGGCCGAGCGCTACATCCAGGACGCGGCCGGCCGGGTGAACCTGAAGCGGCCACTGGTGGTGGTGGCCGCCTGCGGCAACGGCACCGCCGGCGCCTTCGCGCCCAAGGCCCTGCGTGACATGGGCGTGGCGACGCTGATCGAGATGGATTGCGACCTCGACTACACCTTCCCCCGTTACAATCCGAACCCCGAGGACAGCGTGATGCTGCACGCCATGGCCGACGCCGTGCGCACGCACAACGCCGACCTGGCCCTGGGCTTCGACGGCGACGGCGACCGCTGCGGGGTGGTGGACGACGAGGGCGAGGAGATCTTCGCCGACAAGATCGGCCTGATGCTGGCCCGCGACCTGTCCGAGTTGCACAAGGACGCGACCTTCATCGTCGACGTGAAGTCGACCGGCCTCTTCTCCACCGACGAGGTGCTGAAGAAGAACGGCGCCAAGACGGTCTATTGGAAGACCGGCCACAGCTACATCAAGCGCAAGACCGCCGAGCTGGGCGCCCTGGCCGGCTTCGAGAAGAGCGGGCACTTCTTCATGAACCCGCCGATCGGCCGCGGCTACGACGACGGCCTGGTGGCCGCCGCCGCGATCCTGGCCATGCTGGATCGCAACCCGGACAAGAAGCTCAGCGACCTGAAGAAGGCCCTCCCGGTGGCCTACACATCGCTGACCATGAGTCCGCACTGCGCCGACGAGGAAAAGTATGGCGTGGTCGAGGACGTGGTCGCCGAGTACCAGGCCCTGGCGAACGCCGGCGGCACGATCCTGGGCCGCAAGATCGTCGACCTGATCACCGTCAACGGCGTGCGCGTGGCGCTGGAGGACGGCTCGTGGGTGCTGGTGCGCGCCTCGTCCAACAAGCCCGAGATCGTCGTGGTGGTGGAAAGCACCCAGTCCGACGAGGACATGCGTCGCCTGTTCCGCGAGGAGGTGAAGCCCCGGCTCGCCAAGCGGCCGCAGGTCGGGGCTTACAACCAGGAAATCTGATCCGCCCACGACCGCGGCGCGGATTTTGCTGCAGTGCGGGACGATGTGTCGTTGCGGCCGACTTTCACGCGTGGTGAAAGGCGCTGCCATCGAGGAGAGTTGCTGAATGCGCGTGGCGATGATCGGTACCGGCTATGTGGGCCTGGTGAGCGGCGCCTGTTTCGCCGACTTCGGCCATACGGTGACCTGCATCGACAAGGACGCCTCGAAGATCGAGCAGCTGCGCAATGGTGGCATCCCGATCTACGAGCCCGGCCTCGACCAGCTGGTGGCGGCGAACGTCCGGGCGGGGCGGCTGTTCTTCGACACCGACGCCCGCCAGGCGATCCGCGAGGCGGATGCTGTGTTCATCGGCGTCGGCACGCCCTCGCGCCGCGGCGACGGCTACGCGGACCTGTCCTACGTCTATTCGGCCGCCGAGGAGATCGCGGGGCTGGTGGACGGGTTCACGGTGGTGGTCACCAAGTCGACGGTTCCGGTGGGCACCGGCGACGAGATCGAGGCGATCTTCAAGCGCGTGCGGCCCGACGCCGACGTGGCCATCGTCTCCAACCCGGAGTTCCTGCGCGAAGGCGCCGCCATCGAGGACTTCAAGCGCCCGGACCGCGTCGTCGTGGGCACCGAGGACGAGCGCGCCCAGGCGATCATGCGCGAGCTGTACCGGCCCCTGTACCTGAACGAGACACCGATCCTGTTCACCAGCCGCCGGACCAGCGAACTGATCAAGTACGCCGCCAACGCCTATCTCGCGCTGAAGATCACCTACATCAACGAGATGGCCGACCTCTGCGAGGCCGTGGGCGCCGACGTGCAGCAGGTGGCCAAGGGCATCGGCCTGGACGGCCGCATCGGCGGCAAGTTCCTGAACGCCGGCCCCGGCTACGGCGGCTCGTGCTTCCCGAAAGACACCATCGCCCTGGTCCGCACGGCCCGCGACGCCGGCAGCCCCGTGGAGCTGGTCGAGACCACCATCAAGGTCAACGACGAGCGCAAGCGCGCTATGGCCCGCAAGGTGATCAAGGCGCTCGGCGGCGACGTGAAGGACAAGACGGTCGGCATCCTGGGCCTGACCTTCAAGCCCAACACCGACGACATGCGCGACGCCCCCTCGCTGGCCATCGTGCCGGCGCTGCAGGACAAGGGCGCGAAGATCCAGGCCTTCGATCCCGAGGGCCACGAAGCCCGCAAGCTGATGACCGGCGTCGACTTCAAGGACGATCCCTATGCGGTGGCCGCCGGCGCCGACGTCCTCGTGATCATCACCGAGTGGGATCAGTTCCGGGCGCTGGACCTGGACCGCATCAAGCTGACGATGAACCAGCCGGTGCTCGTGGATCTGCGCAATATCTACAAGCCGGCCGACATGCGCGCCCGCGGCTTCGCCTATCACAGCATCGGGCGGGCCTGACCCAGGCCCGCGGCGGCAGCCGGCGCGGGCCGCCTAGAAGCCCGGGCCGGGCATTCTCATGAAGGCTTCGGCGATCCAGACGGCGCCGGCCCAGAAGGCCGTGCCCAGGACAGCTACGAAAGCGAGACAGGCGATCGAGCGGGCGGGCCGCTCCACCTGCCGCGCCACGCCCATCACGGCGAGGTCGCGACGCATTTATTCCTCCCAGAGCCCGTTATTCACCTCGGTCCGGGTCGAGCCGGCCGATTTGTGACGATGGTGACACAACAATTTGCCCTTAGCTAGGGTTGCTGCGCCATTGCTGACGTGACGTCATTCTGGGCGATCCGGCGGTCCGCGCGGGCCTTCAGATAGGCCTGCAGCGCCTGAACCTGCTCTGGCGTGAGATCGCCGAACCGCGCCGGGGCCACCATCGTCATCAGCCCGACCTTGCGGTTCCCGGCCGCGATACCGGTATGCAGCAGGCGCTGGAAGTCTTCGGGCTCGTACGAAGCGACCAGGTCGAGGCCGGGCGACTTCAGCATCGGATTGCCTTCGAGTTGCTGGCCGTGACATTCGATGCAGGTGCGCGCGAGGTCGCGGCCCTGGGCGTGCTCCGGCCCCAGGTCGACAAGCTTCAGGCCTTGGCCGTTGGCCCGCAGCAGGTCCGGTTCGGACTTCATCTTGCCAAGCAGCACGCCGAGCCGGCCCACTGGCCCCACCTGGAAGCGCGGCTGAGCCTCCCCCGTCGGGCGGAAGGTGCGAAGGTAGGCCAGCAGATCCGACGCCTCCTGATCGGTCAGATGGGCGAAGGCGCTGGAAGGCATGATCCAGAGCCGCCGGCCGTCGGCGCCGACGCCGTGGCGAATGGCGCGGTCGAGATCGGCGTCGGTCTGGTTCGCCATCAGGCGCGAGAGGTTCGGCCCCCAGGCGCGGACGATCGGCATCTCGTCGTGGAAGAGCTGGCCCTCCATCTGCCGGCCATGGCAATCGTGGCAGCCGTTCAGCTTCGCCACCCGCCGACCTCGCTCGGCAGCGCCCTGATCCCGCGCCGCCACCAACCGCACCTCGGGCTTGTCGACCGGCCACCGGATCATCGCCTCGGAAACAGCGAACGCGCCGCCCACGACGACAAGCAACAGCGCAGCGACGCCGGCCAGGCCATAGCCGGCCCACTTCAGCATAGGTTTCATCTCACACACCTAGTCTTGGAGGCGGCCCTTTTGGCGGACCGTCGTTCTGGGGACCGGCGGGATACGAGGGGCCGCGGACGCCCACAATCCGCGTGATTGCAGGGCGCCTCTGCAGCTTTGCAGTGCGTCAAAAGCGGGGGTGTAGACGTAGGCGCCCGAGAGGACCCGCCGCCGGCCTGGCTAGGCGGCGGCCTTCTTCACCGCGCCAGCGATGTCCTTGATCACCTGGTTCACCAGCTTCTCGTCGTCGGCCTCGGCCATGATGCGGATCAGGGGTTCCGTGCCCGAGGCGCGGACGACGATCCGGCCCGTGCCGTTCAGCCGCTGCTCGGCGTCGGCCAGGACCGCCTTCACCTGATCGCTCTCCAGCGGCTTGCCACCGGCGAAGCGCACGTTCTCCAGCCGCTGCGGCACCGGCTCGAACTGGCGGGCCAGGGCGCTCATCGGCTTGTCGCTCTCCTTCAGCACCGCCAGGACCTGCAGCGCCGCCAGGAGGCCGTCGCCCGTCGTGGAGAAGTCCGACAGGATCAGGTGGCCCGACTGCTCGCCGCCGACGTTGAAGTCGCCCTGGCGCATCCGGGCCATCACGTAGCGGTCGCCCACCTGGGTCCGCTCCAGGGTGAGGTTGCGGCCGGCCAGGAACCGCTCGAGGCCCAGGTTCGACATGACCGTCGCCACCACGCCGCCGCCGCGCAGCTTGCCCCGCCGGGCCCAGTCGCCGGCGATCAGGGCCATGATCTGGTCACCGTCCACGACCTGGCCTTTCTCGTCGCAGATCACCAGCCGGTCCGCATCGCCGTCGAGGGCGATGCCGATGTCGGCGCGGTATTCCTTCACCGCCTTCTGCATGGCGGCCGGATGCGTCGAGCCGCACTCCTGGTTGATGTTGAAGCCGTTGGGCGCCACGCCGACCCGGATCACCTCGGCGCCCAGCTCATAAAGGGCCTCGGGCGCGACCTTGTAGGCGGCTCCATTGGCGCAATCGATCACGATCCGCATTCCCGACAGGTTCAGGCGGCGCGGGAAGGTGGCCTTGGCGATCTCGACGTAGCGGGCCTGGCTGTCGTCGATGCGCTGGACCCGGCCCAGGGCGGCTGGCGGCGCCAGATTCTGCTGCAGGCCCTCGTCCATCAGGGCCTCGATCTCCAGCTCCTTCTCGTCCGACAGCTTGTAGCCGTCGGGCCCGAACAACTTGATGCCGTTGTCTGAGAAGGCGTTGTGCGAGGCCGAGATCATCACGCCCAGGTCGGCGCGCAGGGAGCGCGTCATCATCGCCACGCCCGGCGTCGGCAGAGGCCCGAACAGCCGCACGTCCATGCCCACGCTGGTGAAGCCCGCGACCAGCGCGGGCTCGATCATATAGCCCGACAGGCGGGTGTCCTTGCCGATCACCACCAGGTGCCGGCGCTCATCCCCGGACATGAACATCTTGCCGGCCGCCATGCCGACACGGAGGGCGACCTCGGCCGTCATCGGGTGGCGGTTGGCCTCCCCGCGGATGCCGTCGGTGCCGAAATAGGCGCGCTTGCTCATGCAGATGATCCAGAAACGTTCGGAAACTCAGATTTAGTCGACGCGAGCCTAGCCGATGCTAAAGCCGCCGCATCCTCCGGCGTGACCACGATTCGCCTTAGCACAAAGGAAGCCCGAGCCACATGTGCGGCATCATCGGCATCGTCGGCGCCAAGCCAGTCCAGGAACGGCTGATCGAGAGCCTGAAGCGGCTGGAGTACCGCGGCTACGATTCCGCCGGCATCGCTGCCGTCGTCGGCGGGAAGGTCCAGCGCTGCCGGGCCGAGGGGAAGATCCGCGCGCTGGAGGACGTGCTGGCCGCCGAGCCGCTAGCGGCCACCGTCGGCATCGGCCACACCCGCTGGGCGACCCACGGCGCCCCGTCCTTGCGCAACGCCCACCCGCACACCCAGGGCCGCGTGACGTTGGTCCACAACGGCATCATCGAGAACTACGCCGAACTGCGCGAGCGGCTGCAGGCGGCCGGCCGCGCGTTCGAGAGCGAGACCGACACCGAAGTCATCGCCGCCCTGCTGGACAGCGAGCTGGCCACCGGCCTCGACCCCGTCGCCGCCCTGAAGGCGACCCTGGACCAGCTCAGCGGCGCCTATGCGCTGGGCGTGCTGGTCGAGGGCGAGGAGGGCCTGATCATGGGCGCCCGCCGCGGCAGCCCGCTGGTGGTAGGCTATGGGGACGGTGAGATGTTCATCGGCTCGGACGCGCTCGCGGTCGGCCCGTTCACGAACCGGGTCTGCTACCTGGACGAGGGCGATTTCGTCGCCATCACCCATGGCGAGGCCAGGATCTTCGACCACACCGGCCGGCCGGCGGAACGCCCCGTGCGCACGGTGCCCGCCTCCGCCGCCCTGGTGGAAAAGGGCAACTATCGCCACTTCATGGAAAAGGAGATTCACGACCAGCCCGAGGGGTGCCAGCACACCATCGCGGCCTATGTGAATACGCTTACGGCCCGCACCGCCATTCCGGGCAGCGTGGACTTCGCCGCCCTGGGCCGGATCCAGATCGTGGCCTGCGGCACCTCCTATATCGCCGGCCTGCTGGGCAAGTACCTGATAGAGCAGCTGGCCGGCCTGCCGGTGGACGTCGAGATCGCCTCGGAGTTTCGCTACCGCGAGCCGGCCCTGTCCGCGGACAGCCTGGTGATCGCCATGTCGCAGTCGGGCGAGACGGCCGACACCCTGGCCGCGCTCCGCTACTGCATGGCCAAGGGCATGAAGAGCGCCGCGGTGGTCAACGCCGCGGAGTCCACCATGGCCCGCGAGGTCGACGTGGTCTGGCCGATCCACTGCGGCCCGGAGATCGGCGTGGCCTCCACCAAGGCCTTCACCGCCCAGGTGAGCGTGCTGACCGCCCTGGCCGTGGCCGCCGCCAGCGCGCGAGGCCGCATCGAGGCGGCCGAGGAACAGCGGATGGTCCGGGTGCTGCTGGAGGCGCCGCGGCTGATCGCCGAGTCGATCGAGCTGGAGGACGCGGTCCGCAAGGTGGCGCTGGAGGTCTCCAAGGCGCGGGACGTCCTCTACCTGGGCCGCGGACCCATGTACCCGCTGGCCCTGGAGGGGGCGCTGAAGCTGAAGGAGATCAGCTACATCCACGCCGAGGGCTATGCCGCGGGCGAGTTGAAGCATGGTCCGATCGCCCTGGTGGACGAGCAGACGCCCATCGTGATCCTGGCGCCCTTCGACAGCTATTTCGAGAAGTCCGCCTCGAACATGAGCGAGGTCATGGCCCGCGGCGGCCAGGTGATCTTCATCACCGATCCGGAGGGCCAGAAGCACGCGCCTTCAGGCGCCCGGGTAGTGGTGACGGCGCCGCGTTGCGACCCGCTGATCGCGCCTTTGGTCTATTCCCCACCGATCCAGCTGCTGGCCTACCATGTGGCGGTCCAGAAGGGCGCCGACGTGGACCAACCCCGCAACCTCGCCAAGTCGGTGACGGTGGAATAGCGGGCGTCCCTCCATAGGGCAGGGACAAAGAAAAACGGCCGCCCCAGAGGGACGGCCGCTTCCAAGCGATCTCTTGGAGAGAAGGCTTACTTCTTTTCCGGCTCGGCGGCCGGCGGCGTGGCGGACATCGCGCCAGCGTCGGCGGGCGGCGTCGCAGCGGCATCGGCCGGCGGCGCGGCGGCATCGGCGGGCGGAGCAGCGGCCGGATCGGCAGCCGGAGCAGCAGCAGCGTCAGCCGCCGGGGCTTCGGCCGGAGCGGCTTCTTCTTTCTTTTGGCAGGCGGCGAGGCTCAGGGCCAGGACGCCAGCGGTGGCGACGGTCAGAATGCGAAGCTTCATTGAGTAGGCTCCCCGTGGGGTGAATCCCCGACGAGGCGACCCTACACAACTTCGTGCGATCTCAAAATCGTGATCGCGCCGCCGTCGCCAAAAATTCTCGCCCAGCCTCCGCAGAACGCATTAGGGATCGCAGATGAACATGCGGAGGAATTGATGGCGAAGCGCGTGAGGAAGGCCGTCCTGCCGGTGGCGGGGCTGGGCACCCGGGTCCTGCCGGGCGCCAAGACGACGCCGAAGAACCTTTTGAACGTCGTGGACCGCCCCATCCTCAGCTACATCGTCGAGGAAGGCCGGGCCGCCGGCATCGAGCACTTCGTGTTCATCGTCGGCCGCGGCCAGGGCGCCATCGAGGACTATTTCGACGCCAGCCCCGAGGTCGAGGGCATCCTGGAAGCCAAGGGCAAGACCGAGATCCTCGCCGACCTGCGCCGCGACCTGCCGCAGCCGGGCCAGATGAGCTTCATCCGCCAGATGGCGCCGCTGGGCCTGGGCCACGCGGTGTGGTGCGCGCGCGACGTGATCGGCGACGAGCCCTTCGCGGTGATGCTGCCGGACATGCTGATGATGGCCAAGCCCCCGGCCCTGGCCCAGGCGGTCGCCGCCTACGAACAGAAGGGCGGCAACATCGTGGTGGTCGAGCCTGCCCCCGAGGGCGAGGCCCACAAGTACGGCATCGTCGCCCTGGACGGGCAGGACGGGCGGCTGAATCGCATGACCGGCATGGTCGAAAAGCCCGCGCCCGGCACGGAGCCTTCCAACCTCTTCATCTCGGGTCGCTACGTCCTGCAGCCCGAGATCTTCAACATCCTGGAGACCCAGGAGCGGGGCGCCGGCGGGGAGATCCAGCTCACCGACGGCATGGCGGGCCTTATGAAGACCCAGGACTTCCATGCCCTGGAGTACGAAGGGACCACCTACGACTGCGGCGACAAGATCGGCCTGCTGCGCGCCAACGTCGCCTTCGCCCTCGCCCGCCCCGACCTGGCCGCCGACGCGCGCAAGGCCATCGCGGCCCTGCTGTAAGGACGGTGCGCCTCTTCCTCTTCGGCTACGGGTTTTCCGGCCGGGCGATGGCTCGGCGGATGGCCGCCAAGGGCTGGGAGGTGTTCGCCACCCACCGCGACGACGCCGGCGCGGCGCGCATCGCTGCGGACGGCCATCGCGCCGTGGACCTGGGCGACCGGGACGCGGTGACCGAGGCGCTGTCCCGCGCCAGCGCCCTCCTGGTCACCGCCCCGCCGGGTCCGCAGGGCTGTCCCGGGCTCAACAGCCTGGTCGGCCCGCTGGCCGAGGCCGGCGCTTTTCCGGACTGGATCGGCTATCTCTCCACCACCGGCGTGTACGGCGACCGCCGCGGCGGCTGGGTCACCGAGGAGAGCCGCCTGGCCGCCCAGTCGGTCGAGGGCGCGCGACGGGTCGGCGCCGAGCGGGACTGGTGGGAGGTCGGCCGAGGCATGGGCCTGACCGTCTGCGTCTTCCGCCTGCCGGGCATCTACGGGCCGGGCCGTTCGGCGTTCGACCGGCTGCGCGAGGGCCGCGCCCGCCGGATCGTCGCAGAGGGCCAGGTGTTCTCGCGCATCCACGTGGACGATCTGGCCGCCGGGCTCGAGGCCTCCATCGCCCGCCCCCGGGCCGGCGCCGCCTACAATCTCTGCGACGACGAGCCGGCGCCCAACAGCGAGGTCATCGCCCACGCGGCCCGCCTGCTCTGCCTGGAGCCGCCGCCCGAGGTCCGGCTGGAGGACGCCAACCTCACCCCCGCGGCGATGCGCTTCTATGCCGAAAGCAAGCGCGTCTCGAACGCCCGCGCCAAGGCCGAGCTGGGCTGGCGGCCGGCCTACCCGACCTATCGGGAAGGGTTGGCGGCGATACTTGCGGAAGAACGAGCCGCCTGACCCCGGGATGACAAGCGTGGAGGCGGCTAGCCCACCTCCTCCACCGCCGCGAGCAGGCGGGCGATGTCCTGTGGGCGGGACAGGCGGTGGTCGCCATCCTTGATCAGGGTGAACACCACATCGTCGCTCTTCAGGCCCTGGGCCAGCTCCAGGGCGTGGCGCCAGGGCACGTCGGGATCCTCGCCGCCTTGCAGGATCCGCACGGGGACCTGGATGGGGATCGGCTCGCCGCCCAGGATCGACCAGCGGGCGCCGTCCTCCAGCAGGTTGCGGCTGATCGGATAGGGATCGCCGTATTCGGACGGCCGCAGCCAGACTCCGTCGGCGGCCAGCGCCGCATGGCCTTCCGGCGGGATCTCGGGCGCCATCAGCTTTTCGGTGAAGTCCGGGGCGGGCGCGATCAGCACCATGGCCGCCACCCGCCGCGGCAGGGCCATGGCCGCCAGGCAGGCGATCCAGCCGCCCATGGACGAGCCCACCAGCACCAGCGGGCCGGCGGTCAGCTCGTTCAGTACTGCGATGGCGTCCTCGCGCCAGCGGGTGATCGTGCCGTCCGCGAAGTCGCCGGAAGACGCCCCGTGGCCGAAGTAGTCGAACCGGACATAGGCGCGTCCCTGCGCCAGGGCCCAGTCGGCCAGGGCCTGCGCCTTGGTCCCGGTCATGTCCGACTTGAAGCCGCCCAGCCAGACCACCGTGGGCCCGGCGCCCTCCACCAGCCGCCACGCCAGCCGCGCCCCGTCGGGCCGATCCAGGAAACCTTCGATCTCACTCATGCGTGACCCTTAGCAGGTGGGGGCAACTCAGTTTAGAGAGGGCCTCGTGTCCCTACCCTCCGATTTCACCCTGCTGCAGGTGGTCCCCGAACTGGAGACCGGCGGCGCGGAACAGAGCACGATCGAGGTGGCCAAGGCCGTGGTCCGCGCAGGCGGCACGGCCCTCGTGGCCACGCGCGGCGGGCGCATGGTCGCGCGCCTGGAGGCCGACGGCGGACGGCTGGCCCAGATGCCGGTACAGACCAAGAATCCGCTGGTGATGCTGGGCAACGCCGCGCGGCTGGTGACCCTGATCCGCCAGGAGAAGGTCTCGATTGTCCACGCCCGGAGCCGTGCGCCCGCCTTCTCGGCGCTCTGGGCGGCCAAGACGACGGGCACGCCGTTCGTCGCCACGTACCACGGGGTCTACAAGGCGCAGTCCGGGCTCAAGCGCTGGTACAATGCGATCATGACCCGCGGCGACCTGGTGATCGCCAACTCGGACTTCACGCGCGACCACGTGCTTTCGGAGCACCAGATCGATCCCGACAAGCTGGTCACGATACCGCGCGGCGTCGACTTCGAGCGGTTCGACCCGACCTTCGTCACGGCCAACCGGATCGAGGGGCTGCGCGCGGCCTGGGGCCTGGAGCCCAACGACCATCGCACTCAGATCCTGCTGGCGGGACGCGTCACCCGCATCAAGGGCCACCTGACGATCGTGGAGGCGGCGCGGCGGCTGGCCGCGACGGGACGGCGCGACTTCCAGATCCTGTTCGCCGGCGACCACCAGGGGCGGACGGGCTACGCCGCCGAGGTCCAGGCCGCCATCGACGCCGCGGGCCTGGGTGACGCCGTGAAGCTTGTCGGGCACTGCGACGACATGCCGGCCGCCTACCTGCTGGCCGACCTCGCCATTCTGCCCACCAACGTGCCCGAAAGCTTCGGCCGGGCGGCGGTGGAGCCGCAGGCCATGGGCCGGACCGTCATCGCCTCCAACCACGGCGGGGTCACAGAGACGGTGCTGGACGGCGTCACCGGCTGGCTGGCGCCGGTCGACGACCCCCAGGCCTGGGCCGACGCCCTCGCCCGCGCCATCGACCTGGGCCCGGCCAAGCGCCTGGAGATGGGCGAGGTGGGCCGCAAGCGCGCCCGGCAGCTCTATTCCGCCGACGCCATGTGCGACCAGACCCTCGCCGCCTACGAACGGGTGCTGGAGGCCCGCGCCTGATGCCCCGGCATGTGGAACGGATCCTGATCATCAAGCTGTCCGCCCTCGGCGACTTCGTCCTGGCGCTGGCGGCCATGAAGAAGATCCGCCAGGCTCACCCAAAGGCGCACATCACGCTCCTGACGACGCCGCCGTTCGAGGCCCTGGCGCGGATCTGCCCCTACTTCAACGCCGTGGACACCGGCGGCCGTCCCGAGAGCTTCCCGGAGTGGATGGCGCTCAGGCGGCGGATCAAGGGCGCGAACTACGCCCGGGTGTACGATCTGCAGACCTCGGCGCACTCCAGCCGGATCTTCCAACTCCTGCGCCCCGGGCCGCCGCCCTGGTCCGGGATCGCGTTCGGATGCTCCCTGCCGCACAAGAACCCGCTGCGGAACGGTATGCACACCCTGGAGCGGCAGGCCGACCAGCTGATGTACGCCGGCATCTGGGAGGACGCCCCCACCGAGCCCGGGACGGCGCCGCCGCCGGACCTGTCCTGGATCATGAAGTCGGCCCCGCCAGACCGGCCCGTGCCCGGCGCCAACAAGCCCCGCCCCTATGTGATCTTCGTGCCGGGCGGCTCGGCTCATCGGCCCGAGAAGCGCTGGCCGGTGGAGCGCTATTCCGAACTGGCCCGCATCCTCTATTCGCGCGGCTTCGACATCGTGGTGATCGGGGGGCCAGCCGAGTCTGACCTGGCCCACGTCATTCAGCGGGCCGTGCCGCGGGCGCGCGATCTCACCGGCCGCACGGACTTCGCCTCCGTCGCCCGGCTGGGGGCGAAGGCGGCGCTCGCGGTGGGCAACGACACCGGCCCCCTGCACCTGGCGGCAGCCGGCGGGGCCCCTACCATCGTGCTGTTCTCCAAGGCCTCCGACCCGGCCCTTTCGGCCCCGCGCGGCCGGGTGGCGATCCTGCGGGCCGAGAACCTGGCCGACCTGCCTGTGGCGCAAGTGGCGCAGGCGGCCAACTCTTTGGCCCCTACCCCCTCTGCCGCGCCTTGATACGACAGGCCCCGCGCGTCATATACTAGCCGTGACGACCGGAGCGCCCCGCGCCCGGCGTTTTTCGCGTTTCAACAGTCCGGAGCACTGCCTATTCGCCGTCCCATGCAAGCGCCGCCCGTCAAGGAAGGGCCGCGCATGAACGAAGATATCCGCGTCCCTCGGGTCCTGCTCATCGATCAGCACGGTGAGAAGCAGGGCGTCATGCCCACCTCCGCCGCCATCGAAGCCGCCGAGGAAGCGGGCCTCGATCTCGTGGAGATCGTCCCGAACGCGGATCCGCCCGTCTGCAAGATCCTGGACTACGGCAAGTTCAAATTCCAGGAACAGAAGAAGAAGAACGAGGCGCGCAAGCGGCAGAAGGTCGTAGAGATCAAGGAGATCAAGCTCCGGCCGAACATCGACACCCACGACTACGAGGTCAAGGCGAAGTCGATGCACCGCTTCTTCGAGGAAGGCGACAAGGTGAAGATCACCCTGCGCTTCCGGGGCCGCGAACTGGCCCACCCGGAACTGGGGATGAAGCTGCTCCAGAAGGTGAAGGCCGACTTCGAGCCCGTCGCCAAGGTGGAGTACGAGCCTCGCATGGAAGGCCGCCAGATGATCATGATCCTGGCCCCGCGATAGCGAGCGTCCGGTTGAAAGCCACGGCTTACGGAATTCTGAGCGCGGCCGCCCTTGGGGCGGCCGCTTTCGTTTCGCCGGCGCTCGCGGCCGACAAGCCGGATGCGCCGGCCGCGCCGTTCAAGATCGGCGAGGGGCTCTACTACGTGGGGTCCGTCGACTATGCGTCCTACCTGATCGCCACCCAGGCCGGCCTGATCGTGCTGGACGGCGGCAGCGCCGAGACCGGCAAGCAGATCGTGGCCAACATCCGCACGCTCGGCTTCGATCCGGCGAACGTGAAGGTGCTGCTCAACACCCACCAGCACTTCGACCACGCGGCCGGCCTGGCGGCGCTGAAGGCGGCCGCGCCCAGCGCGAAGCTCTACGCCAGCGCCGCCGACGGGCCGATCATCGCGGCGGGCGGCCGGGGCGATCCGTTCCTGAAGGGCGCGCGCTTCTACTACCAGCCCGTGCAGCCGGCCGTGATCCTGAAGGACAAGCAGAAGGTGACGCTCGGCGGCTGGACGCTGACCGCCCACGTCACCGGCGGACACACCAAGGGCTGCACCACCTGGACCTTCCCGGTCACCGTGGCCGGCAAGGTGCGCCAGGCCCTTGTGCACTGCTCCTCCTCGGTGCTGCCGGGCTACAAGCTGGGCAAGACCGAAACCTACCCCGGCCAAACCGCCGACTACCAACGCAGCTTCGCCACCTGGAAGACGCTGCCCTGCGAGGTCTTCCTGGGCTCGCACGCCAGGTTCTTCGGCCTGGCGAACAAGAAGAAGGCCCTCGACGCCGGCCACCTCGAGGCCTTCGTCGACCCGGCGGGCTGCAAGGCTTTCTACGGCCAGCAGGAAGCGGCCTTCCGCGCCGAACTGAAGCGGCAGAACCCCGAGCTCCCCGCTCGAGTGATGCGTGCGGGTGACGCCTCCGCCCGCCATCGACATTAGGTCGCGCCACGCGCTTGCCGCCCGCGCGCGGGCGTCCTAACACCGTTCACATGTCCGACGCCCCGCCGCGGCAGGCGACACCGTCTGCCATGGCGGCGCCGTCGCTGATCGCCGTGATCTTCATCAACATGCTGGGCTTCGGGATCATCGTCCCGTTGCTGCCCTTCTATGCCAAGTCGTTCGACGCCGAGCCCTGGCAGATCGCGCTGGTGTTCTCGGCCTATGCGGCGGGCGGCTTCTTCGGCGAGCCGTTCTGGGGACGGCTCTCGGACAAATACGGCCGCAAGCCGCTGCTGATCTCGACCCTGTGCGGCAACTTCCTCTGCTACCTGGCGCTGGCCTTCGCGCCGAACGTCTGGGCGGCGCTGGCGATCCGCTTCGTGGGCGGCCTGGCCAGCGGCAACGGCGCGGTGATCCAGGGCTACATCTCCGACGTCACGCCGCCCGAGAAGCGGCCGCGGGTGATGGGCTACATGGGCGCGGCCTGGAACGTCGGCCTGATCGTGGGCCCGTCGGTGGGCGGCCTGTTCGCCCACCCGGAGTCCGGCCCGATCGGCTTCCAGATCCCCCTGTTCATCTGTGCGGGGTTGTCGGCCTTGTCGGCGATCTCGATCGTGCTGTTCATACGCGAAAGCCGGGACCGCCAGCCCACCGTCACCGAGCGGCCCAACCGTTGGGCCGCCACAGGCGAGGCCATCCGCCATCCGGTGATCGGCCGGCTGATGCTGCTGACCTTCCTGGTGGGCTTCGCCTTCACCGGCATCGAATCCACCTTCGGCCTCTGGACCCAGGCGAAGTTCGGCTGGGGCCCGAAGGAGATCGGCCTCTGCTTCGCCTTCGTCGGCGTGGCCGCGGCCTTCACCCAGACCTTCATAACCGGGCCGATGGCCGAGCGCTTCGGTCCCGGCGCGATGCTGGCGGTGGGCATGGCCATCACCCTGGTCGGACAGGCGCTGCAGCCCTTGTCGTTCCATCCCGGGATGGTCATCGCGCTGATGTGCCTGACCGCCATCGGCCAGTCCGTGGCCTGGCCCAATGTCAGCGCCCTGATCTCGGAGACCGCGCCACCCGACCGCCAGGGACAGTACCTGGGCCTCAACAACGCCATGGGCGCGGCCGCGCGCGTGGCGGGGCCGTTCTGCGCCGGCCTCGCCTTCGCCAACGTCAGCCTGGACGGCCCCTTCATCCTGGGCGCTGTGATCGTCGCGCCTTCGATCTGGCTGGCCGTCATCGCCGCCCGCAGGGCCCAGGCCTGGCGACAGGCCCAGACCGGGAAGGCGCGGGAATGACGGACCTGCCGCCTACCCCCGAGCGCGCCATGGGCCCGGCAGAGGAGCGCCGGGCCCTCGTCATCCTGCTGGCGGTGATCTTCCTGATGATCGCCGGTTTCGGGCTGGTGATCCCCCTGCTGCCGTTCTTCGCCCAGGCGTTCGACGCGCCGGCCTGGCAGGTGACCCTCTTGTTCTCGGCCTTTTCGGTGGGCCAGTTCATAGGCGAGCCGTTCTGGGGAAAGCTGTCCGACCGGATCGGGCGACGCCCGGTGCTGATCGTCACCATCGCCATGGTGGGGCTGAGCTATGCCGCCCTGGCCTTCGCGCCGAACATCTGGGTCGCGTTCGGCCTGCGGTTCCTCACCGGCATCTTCGCCGGCAACATCTCCACTCTGCAGGGCGCCCTAGCCGACATCACCCCGCCCGAGAAGCGCGCCCAGCGCATGGGGATCATGGGCTCGGCGTTCAGCGCCGGCTTCATGACCGGCCCGGCCATCGGCGGCTTCCTGGCCCAGCCCAGCCGCGGCGCCCTGGGCTTCCAGCTACCCCTCCTGGTGGCGGCCGGCTTCGCGCTGGCGTCCGCCCTGGCGGTAATCCTGTTCGTGCGCGAAAGCCGTCCAGCCAACGCGGCGCCCCAGAAGCGGGTGCGCGCCGCGGGCCTGCGCGAAGGATTCGCCGACCCGATCATCAGCCGGGTGATCCTGGTCAGCTTCATCGTCGTGGTGGGCTTCGCCGGCATCGAGGCCACTTATGGCCTCTGGACCGAACAGCGCTTCGGCTGGGGGCCGCGCCAGATCGGCTTCGCCTTCATGGTCATCGGGCTCCTGGGCGCCGTCTGCCAGGGGTGGCTGTCGGGGCGCCTGGCGCGGGCCTATGGCGAAGCGCGCACGCTCACCGGCGGACTGGCCTTCATGGGGCTGGGCCTGGTCACGCAGGGCCTGTCGCCCACCTGGCACGTGGCCATGCTGGGCTTCGCCCTGGTCTGCCTGGGCCAATCCATCTGCTTTCCCAACATCAGCGCCCTGATTTCGCGCGCCGCGCCGCCTGACCGGCAAGGTGAGATGCTGGGCCTCAACATGAGCGGCATGGCGCTGGCCCGCATCGGCGGACCTGTTGTGGCCGGCCAGCTGTTCTCGCTGGTCGCCCCGGGAGCGCCCTTCGCCTTCTCCGCCCTGCTCATTTTGCCGGCGCTGTGGTTCGCCTGGGCGGTGATCCGGCGCACGCCGCGCTTGGCCTGACCGCAGGCTGGGCTATGGCGAGGGCCCAACCCTTCGAAGGACGCCCGCCATGATCCGAAGTGCTCTCCTCGCGGCCGCAAGCCTCGCGCTGGCGCCGCTCGCAGCCCAAGCCCAGACCGCCGTGACGCATGTTCCGTCGCCCCCGAGGCCCGGGACGAACGTGGCTCCGCCGTTCAGCGCCGCGGTGGTGGTCGGCGACACCGTCTACCTCTCGGGCAACACCGACGGCGGCGCGGCCCTGGGCGGCACGCCGGCCGACGCGGCGCGCCGGGTGATGGAGGGCATGAAGCGCAACGCCGAGGCGGCTGGCGTCACCCTGGACGACCTGGTCTCGGTGCAGGTGTTCTCCAGCAACCTCGACGACTATGCGGCCTTCAACGAGGTCTACCGGACCTACTTCAAGGGCCCGCTTCCGGCGCGCGCATACCTCGGCGCCGGACGCCTCCTGGGAGACGCCCGTTTCGAGATCATGGGGATCGCGGTCCGGAAGGCGAAGTAGGCCTAGATCTTCAGGTCGAGGACCAGGCCCTTGCCGACTTCCTTCGCCGACTGCGCCGCAACGGCCGTCTGGGTCAGCTCCGTGACCTTGGCGCTGCGCTCGGCGGCCTTGGCGTCCTGCTGAGGCTGCTCGTTCCGCACCGGAGGCGTGTAGGCGACGGGCGGTTGCGATGCGATCGAAGCCGCGGGGGTCGTGCTCGACATTCTCGTCTCCTCGGGCCGCTTTTCGCGACCGATGAACCAGCTTCTAGGAGATGTCGGGTAACCGACCTTTAAGAGATGGGGTAAATCCCGCGAAAGCATGGCGCGCCTTGCATTCCGCCCCCCTTTCGTCTACTAGCCCGCCCCTTCGGAACCGCCTGGCCCCAAGGCATGCCAGGGCGGTTCATCAACACGACCAGAGGACGGGACCTTCGGGGCCCGACGTGAAATGCCCAAACTGAAGACCAAGTCGGGCGTGAAGAAGCGCTTCAAGATGACGGCGTCCGGAAAGCTGAAGGCCGGCGTGGCCGGCAAGCGCCACCGCCTCATCAGCCACAACGCCAAGTACATCCGTCAGAACCGCGGCACCAAGGTGATGAGCGAAGCTGATACGAAAATTATCAAGCTCTGGCTCCCCTACGGCCTCTAAGGAGAACTGACAGATGGCACGCGTGAAACGCGGCGTGGTCGCCCACGCCAAGCACAAGAAGGTTCTCGAGCAAGCCAAGGGCTTCTACGGGCGCCGCAAGAACACCATCCGCACCGCCAAGGCGGCCGTGGACAAGGCCGGCCAGTACGCTTACCGCGACCGCAAGGTCCGCAAGCGCAACTTCCGCTCGCTGTGGATTCAGCGGATCAATGCGGCGGCGCGCCTGGAAGGCTTCACCTACTCGCAGTTTATTCACGGCCTTGAGAAGGCCGGGATCGAAATGGACCGCAAGGTCCTCGCCGACGTCGCCGGCGCCGATCCGACCGCTTTCAAGGCCATCGCCGACAAGGTTCGCGCCGCGCTGGCTTAAGGCCTGGGATCGTCTCGATCCTGACGCTTTCAAGAAGCCCTCCGGCCGAACCGCCGGGGGGCTTTTTGCTGCCTCGCTCCTCCCCCGCCCCGAAGAGAACGGGGGAGGTGGCGGCGAAGCCGACGGTGGGGGCGCGAGGCCCCAGGCACAGCGCTTCCGCCTGACGCCCCCTCCACCACTTCGTGGTTCCCCTCCCCCGAACTCTTCGGTTCGGGGGAGGAGCGGGTTCCACTTGAAACGAACGTCATCTAGGACACCGGTTCCATGACCGACCTGACCCAACTGGAAGCCGAGCTCACGGCGCGCGTCGCCGCCGCCGCGGACCTGGCCACCCTCGAAGCCATCCGCGTCGAGGCCCTCGGCAAGACGGGCTCCATCTCCGAACTGCTCAAGACCCTGGGCAAGCTGTCGCCCGACGAGCGGCGCGAGCAGGGGCCCAGGATCAACGGCCTGCGCGATGCGGTTTCCGCCGCCATCGCCGCCCGCAAGGCTGCGCTGGAGACCGCCGAGCTGGACGCCAAGCTGGCGTCGGAGCGCGTCGACCTGTCCCTGCCCGCGCCGCCGGAGCGCAAGGGCCGCGTGCATCCGACCATGCAGGTGCTGGACGAGATGATCGCCGTCTTCGCCGACATGGGCTTCAGCCTGGCCGAAGGGCCGGACATCGAGGACGACTTCCACAACTTCACGGCGCTGAACTTCCCGCCCAAGCACCCGGCGCGGGAGATGCACGACACCTTCTGGCTGCCCGAGGACGAACGCGGCGAGCGCAAGGTGCTGCGGACCCACACCAGCCCGGTGCAGGTGCGCGTCATGCAGCGGCTGAACGAGAAGCTGCCCGGCTGGATCGCCAACGGGCAGGAGCCCCCGATCCGCGTCATCGTGCCGGGCCGCACCTATCGCTCGGACAGCGACGCCACCCACACGCCCATGTTCCACCAGATGGAAGGCCTGGTCATCGACCGGAACATCCACATGGGCCACCTGAAGTGGACGCTGGACACCTTCATCAGCCGGTACTTCGAGACCCCCATGGTCGAGACCCGGTTCCGGCCGCACCACTTCCCGTTCACCGAGCCGTCGGCCGAGATGGACGTGCGCTGCGACCGCTCGGGTGCGGACGTGAAGATCGGCCAGGGCACGGACTGGATGGAGATCGTCGGCTGCGGGATGGTGCACCCCAACGTGCTCCGCAACTGCGGCCTCGACCCTGACCAGTGGCAGGGCTTCGCCTTCGGCTTCGGCATCGACCGGCTGGGGACGCTGAAGTACGGCATGCCCGACCTGCGCGACATGTTCGCCTCGGACGTCCGCTGGCTGGAGCACTACGGCTTCTCGGCCTTCCAGGCGCCGAACACCGCCACGGGCCTGTCGTGATGGACGGCTCCGGTAACGACTGGCGGTCGCTGGAGAGTTTCGCCTTCGGCGACAGCCCCGAGATGGCCGACCGCCTGCTGGGCTTCGTGCTGTCGGGCGCGAAGACGGCTACCTGCTGGTCCGTGCGCGATGGCCAGCAGACCGAAGTCGGCAAGCGCATGGTGGTCAACGACGGCGCCGGCCAGCCGCGCGCGGTCATCGAGACCGTGTCGCTGGAGCAGATGCGCTTCAACGAGGTGGGCTGGACCTTCGCCCTGGCGGAGGGCGAAGGCGATGAATGCCTCGAGGACTGGCGCGACGGCCACCGCGCCTATTTCACCCGCAACGGAGGCTTCGCCCCGGACATGATGCTCTGGTGCGAGCGGTTCCGCCTGGTCGAGATTTTGGGCGAAGGAGCCCGCTGATGAAGTTCACCCTCTCCTGGCTCAAGGAGCACCTCGACACGTCCGCCACGGTGGACCAGGTGGTCGAGGCCATGACCATGGCCGGCCTCGAGGTCGAGCACGTGGAGGACCCCGGCAAGAAGCTGGCCGCCTTCACGGTCGGAAAGATCGTCGAGGCCGTGCAACACCCGAACGCCGACAAGCTGCGCGTCTGCCAGGTCGACACCAGGGACGGTCGGCTGGAGATCGTCTGCGGCGCGCCGAACGCGCGGGCGGGCCTGACCACCATCTACGCCCCGATCGGCGCCTATGTGCCCGGCTCAGGCGTCACGCTGGAAGCGCGGCCCGTTCGCGGCGTCGTCTCCAACGGCATGCTTTGCTCGGCCAAGGAACTGGAGGTCGCCGAGGAGTCCGACGGCATCGTCGAGCTGCCCGACGATCTGGCGGTGGGGACGAGCGCGGTCGAGGCCTTCGGCCTGGAAGCGGCCATCGACTTCGAGGTGACCCCCAATCGGCCCGACTGGCTGGGCGTCCGTGGCATCGCCCGCGACCTGGCGGCTGCGGGGCTCGGCGCACTGAAGCCGGACACCCTGGCGACGGTCCCGGGGACCTACCCCTGCGAGATCGAGATCCGCGTGGACGGCGACGCCTGCCCCGTGTTCGCCGGCCGGATCATCCGCGGACTGAAGAACGGTCCCTCGCCGGCCTGGCTGCAGCGGCGGCTGGCCAGCGTCGGCCTGCGCCCCATCAATACGCTGGTCGACATCACCAACTTGATCACCTACGACCGCGCCCGGCCGCTGCACGTCTACGACCGCGCCAAGCTGGTGGGCAATGTGATCACCGCCAGGCTGGGCCGCGGCTCGGCGGAGCCGAGCTCGGACGCGCCCTCGCCCGCGCCGCATCACGACGAGCAGCTGATCGCCCTGGACGGCAAGACCTACGACCTCGGCTCCGAAATGAGCGTCATCGCCGATGCGAACGGCGAGCGCCCGATCGGCCTGGGTGGCGTCATGGGTGGCGAGTCCACCGGCTGCTCGGACGACACCACCGAGGTGTTCCTGGAGAGCGCCTGGTTCGACCCGATCCGCACGGCCCAGACCGGTCGCGCCACGGGCATCACCTCGGACGCCCAGTACCGCTTCGCCCGCGGCGTGGATCCTGAGTCGGTTGTCCCCGGGATCGAACTGGCCACCCGCCTGATCCTCGACCTGTGCGGTGGCGAGGCTTCCGAGGTCCGCGTCGCTGGGCACGCGCCGGCGCCGCCGGCCGCCATCGCCTTCGACCGCGGCTATGTGAAGAAGCTCTCGGGCTTGGACGTGAGCCCGGCGCGCATCGACGAGATCCTGACCAAGCTGGGCTTCGCGGTGGACGGCGACGCGGTGACCCCGCCGTCCTGGCGCCGCGACGTGGAGGGCAAGGCCGATCTGGTCGAGGAAGTCGCCCGCATCGAGGGCTTCGACAGCCTGCCGGTGGAGCCCCTGCCCGAGATCGCCCGTCCCGTGGGCGGCGCCCTGACCGTTCGCCAGCGCCGGATGCGCGACGCCCGCCGCCTGATGGCCGCTCGCGGCTTCGCGGAGGCTGTGACCTGGAGCTTCATGCGCCGCGACTGGGCCGAGATGTTCGGCGGCGGCGACGAGAAGCTGGTCCTGACCAACCCCATCGCGGCCGACCTGTCGACCATGCGGCCGACGGCCCTCGCCAACCTGATCGACGCGGCCGCCCGCAACGCCCGCAAGGGCTTCGCCGACGCGGCCCTCTTCGAGGTGGGGCCGAACTTCCGCGGCGATCAGCCGGCCGACCAGTGGACCGCCGTCACCGCGCTGCTGGCCCCGCACGCGCCCAAGCACTGGGCCAAGACCGGCGGCGACCCGCTGTTCGATCTCAAGGCCGACCTGCTGGCCCTGCTGGACGAGGTGGGCGCCCCCACGCTGCAGGTGGTCCAGGGCCAGAACGCCGCCTGGTGGCACCCCGGCCGGTCGGCCCGCCTGCAGCTTGGCCCCAAGGTCTTAGTCGCCGAATTCGGTGAGCTGCATCCGCGGGCGCTGAAGGCTATCGACGCCGACGGGCCGATGCTGGCCTTCGAGGTCAACCTGGACGCCATCCCCGAGCCGAAGAAGAAGGGCGTGAAGACCAAGCCGGCGCTGGAGCTCTCGCCCCTGATGCCGCTACGGCGCGACTTCGCGTTCCTGGTCTCCGCCGAGACCCCGGCGGGCGACCTGGTCCGCCCGATCCTCGGCGCTGACAAAGCGCTGATCGCCGACGCCCGGGTCTTCGACGTCTATGCCGGCCAGGGCGTGCCGGAGGGGATGAAGTCGGTCGCCGTCGAGGTGGTGGTCCAGCCACGCGAGAAGACCCTCACCGACGGCGAGATCGAGGGCCTGTCAGCCCGCATCCTCGCCGCGGCCGAGAAGGCCACGGGCGCGAAGCTGCGAGGCTGATGCGCTTCCTCCGGCGTCCTGGTCCGGCGCCGGAGGACCGTCCCCTCAGATCTCACCCGCCACGCCCTCCAGGCGCTGGAGGATCCGCGGCCAGCCGCCGCCCATGCCCTTGTACCCGCGCTCGTCCTGCGGCCGGAACCCTGAGTGTTCCATCCGGACGTGGGTTCCACCGTCCCGCGCCGTCAGCGTCCAGGTGACGACGGTCTTGAGGCCACTGTCGGACTCGGAGCCGTCGCCCCAGGAATAGGCGAGGCGATGCGGCTCATCGACCGCCAGCACCTCGCAATTCGTCACCCCCGACCAGCCTGGAACCGGCGTGGCGCGAAACTGGAAACGATGGCCGACCACCGGCTGGAAGTCGTTCTTCATCAGCCAGTCCTCGATCAGGTGCGAACGCGTCAGGGCCTGCCAGACCTTCTCGGGCGGATGGGCCATCACCCGCTCGACGACGATGCTCTTGGTGGAGTTTGAGGTCATGACAGCCCTGCCACTACCCGCTCCAGGGCCTCGAGGTTGCGCTGCCAGCCGTAGGTGGCCCCGGCGGCGTTGCGGGTGTCGTCGGGGCCGAAGCCGGATTGCTCCATCCGCACGTGCACGCCGCCGTCCGTGGCCGTGAGGGTCCAGGTCACCTCGGTGGCGAGGCTGCCCGCCACCCAGGTGTAGGCGAGGCGGCGGGGCGGCTCGACCGCCAGCACTTCAGCCTCCACGATCCCGTCCCAGTGCGGCGGGGCGGGCTGGCCGCGGAAGCGGAAGCGATGGCCGACGACCGGGGCGAAGTCGTTCGACATCAGCCAGTCCTCGATCAGCGGGCCCGCGGTCAGGGCGCGCCAGACCTTCTCCGGGGCATGCGGGATCTCCCGCTCGACGACAACGGAACGGCTCATGTCTATTGGTCCATGCGATTGAGGGTGTCTTCCAGGGCGTCGAAACGCGCATCCCAGAAGCGGGCATAGAAGCCCATCCAGTCGAACAGCGGCCGCAGGCCTTGCGCATTGGCGCGGTAGAGGACCATGCGGCCCACCCGCGTCTCCTCGACGAGGCCTGCCCCGCGCAGCGCCTTAAGGTGCTGCGAGACCGCGGGCTGCGAGACGCCCGCCCCGGCGGTGAGCGCCGAGACGCTCAACTCTCCATCGCGAGCGAGGCGTTCGAAGAGGCCGCGGCGCGTGCCGTCGGCCAGGGTGCGAAAAAGCTCTGCGGCGCTGTCCATGCGGGATTCATAAGCGACCACTTATTAATAAGTCAACGCTTATGTATTGACAGCCGCTGCGCGCGTCGGCGCATCGTCGCGGGATGGAGATCAACGGCGTCGCGCACACCTTCATCACCGCCGGGGATTTTGAGCGGTCGGTGGCCTTCTATCGCCGGCTGCTGCCGTTCCTGGGGATGCGGGAGGTCGCGGACAGTCCGGACACCTACTACTGCGTCGGCGGCCGCACCGGCTTCGGCATCCGAAGGCCCGACCCCGAGCACGCCGGCGCGCGCTTCGTGCAGTTCCGCGTGGGCCTGCATCACCATTGCTGGCGGGCCAGGGAGCGCGCCGACGTGGATGCGCTCTACGCCTTCCTGCTGGAGATCGGAGCCAGGATCGTCCACCCGCCTCAGGACGAGCCGTGGGCGCCCGACTACTACGCCGTGCTGTTCGAGGATCCCGACGGCATCCGCCTGGAACTGAACCACGTGCCCGGCCGGGGCCTGTTCGACACGCCGAGCCAGCGCGTCGGCGCCACCCTGGACGGGCGGTGACCCGCTCCTCCCGTCGCAAAGACGACGGGGGAGGTGGATCGGCGCGAAGCGGCGAGACGGAGGGGGCGCAAGGCCGGAAGCCCAGAGGAAGCCGCTTTGCGCCCCCTCCGTCAGCTTCGCTGACTCCTCCCCCGCCTTGCGGGGGAGGAGCTAAGGGGAGCGCGCCCTAGAACGGGATGATGTTCCGCTTCCGGGTGTAGGCGAGGTAGCCGACGTTGGCGCCCAGGCGTACGCCGACGCCGGCGCGGATGGGGGCCAGGGTCACGTCCTCGGCCCGCTGATAGTTCACGCCCAGGCCGCCCACCAGATAGGCCGAGCCTTCGACGCCCGGGTAGCGCTGGAAGATCAGTTCGGGGACCTGGAGATTGTAGCAGAGGGTGAAGACGCGGCTGGCGTTGCCGCCGAAGTCCCAGCCGGCCGACGGGCCCTGCCAGAACACTTCGATGGGCTCCCGGTCCTTCATGTAGAGCAGGCCGCGGCCGTAGCGCAGGCCGAAGACGATGGCGCCCGAGCCCTCTTCGCCGGCGATATAGGCGGTGGGCCGCCCGTTGTTGGCGAACAGGCGCTCGACCGCGGCGCCCGCGGCCTCAGCCGTCACGCCCAGGAAGTCGGAGACGTTGGTGACGATCTCGTCCTGGCTGTAGGTCTTCGGCCCGGCCTCGCCAGTCGGGCCGGCCGACGGATAGGCGGGCGAGCTGTTCGGCGGCGGCGGCCCTTCGACCGGCGGCAGGGGCTGGGAGCTCACCGGCTGTGCGCGAACGATCGCCGGCGCGCCCAGCGTCGCCAGGCCCGTAACGATGAGAGTGCGGCGGTCCATGGCGCTTCTCGCCTCCGATAGTGAATCACCCGTGCCCAGCGGCCTTCGATGCCAAAGGTCGCCTTAACGGGCGATTAACCACGTCTGCGCGGCAGCTTCGGGGCGGCGCGACAGGGCGGCTGCTATCTCGCGCGTGCGAATGTGCTAGAGGGCGCCCCATGGCTACCCCGCTTTCGCATATCCGCAACTTTTCGATCGTCGCGCACATCGACCACGGCAAGTCCACGCTCTCCGACCGGCTGATCCAGGAGACCGGCGGCCTGACCCAGCGCGAGATGACCGAACAGGTCCTCGACAACATGGACATCGAGCGCGAGCGCGGGATCACCATCAAGGCCCAGACCGTCCGCCTGGAGTACAAGGCCGACGACGGCGAGACCTACGTCCTCAACCTGATGGACACGCCCGGCCACGTGGACTTCGCCTACGAGGTCTCCCGGTCGCTGGCCGCCTGCGAGGGCTCGATCCTGGTGGTGGACGCCTCCCAGGGCGTGGAGGCCCAGACCCTGGCCAACGTCTATCAGGCCATCGACAACAACCACGAGATCGTCCCCGTCCTGAACAAGATCGACCTGCCGGCCGCCGAACCCGAGCGGGTGCGCCAGCAGATCGAGGATGTCATCGGCCTGGACGCCTCCGACGCCGTCGTCTGCTCGGCCAAGTCCGGCCTCGGCATCCACGACGTACTGGAAGCGGTGGTGAAGCGCCTGCCGCCGCCCAAGGGCGACCCGAACGCACCGCTGAAAGCCCTGCTGGTCGACGCCTGGTACGACCAGTACCTGGGCGTGGTGGTGCTGGTCCGCGTCTTCGACGGGGTCCTGAAGGTCGGCCAGAAGGTCAAGATGATGCAGACCGGGGCCCAGTACCAGATCGACCGCCTCGGCGTGTTCAAGCCCAAGCAGACCGACCTTGCGGAGCTCGGCCCTGGCGAAGTCGGCTTCATCACCGCCTCGATCAAGGAAGTGGCGCACGCCGCCGTCGGCGACACCATCACCGACGAGCGCCGGCCGACGGAGGCCGCCCTCCCCGGCTTCCGCGAGGTGCAGCCGGTGGTGTTCTGCGGCCTGTTCCCGGTGGACGCCGCCGAGTTCGAGGACCTGCGCGCCGCCATCGGACGCCTGCGCCTGAACGACGCCTCGTTCACCTATGAGATGGAGACCAGCGCGGCCCTGGGCTTCGGCTTCCGCTGCGGGTTCCTGGGGCTCCTGCACCTGGAGATCATCCAGGAGCGGCTGTCCCGTGAGTTCGACCTGGACCTCATCGCGACGGCCCCCTCGGTGGTCTACAAGGTCAAGCTGACCAACGGCGACGAGATCGAGCTGCACAATCCGGCCGACCTCCCCGATCCGGTGAAGATCGCCGACATCTCCGAGCCCTGGATCAAGGCCACCATCTTCACGCCCGACGACTACCTCGGCGCGATCATCAAGCTTTGCCAGGACCGCCGCGGCCAGCAGCGCGAGCTCAGCTACGTCGGGGCCCGCGCCATGGTGGTCTATGACCTGCCGCTGAACGAGGTGGTGTTCGACTTCTACGACCGCCTGAAGTCGATCTCGAAGGGCTACGCCAGCTTCGACTACTCCATCGAGGAGTACCGGGTGGGCGACCTGGTGAAGATGTCGATCCTGGTCAACGCCGAACCGGTCGACGCGCTCTCCATGCTGGTCCACCGCGACCGGGCCGAGCAGCGTGGCCGCGGCATGGTCGAGAAGATGAAGGAACTGATCCCGCCGCACATGTTCCAGATCCCGATCCAGGCGGCGATCGGCGGCCGGATCATCGCCCGGGAAACCGTGAGGGCGCTGCGTAAGGACGTGACGGCCAAGTGCTACGGCGGCGACGCCAGCCGCAAGCGCAAGCTCCTCGACAAGCAGAAGGAGGGCAAGAAGCGCATGCGCCAGTTCGGCAAGGTCGAGATCCCGCAGGAAGCGTTCATCGCCGCCCTGAAGATGGACGAGAACTAGCGGCTCGGCGGCCAGTCCGACTCGTCTGCGACGCGTTCGCTATTGCCAAGCTAGTTCGCTCCATTGCAGGTTGCCGCTGGGGGCGTAGCAAGGATCGGAAGAGTGCCGGTCCGAACCCCTGCTTGGCGGGGGTGTTTCATGGCGAATCCTATTCCATCGGGCGAGCCCGCCCCGCCGACTGGCGACGTCCTGGTGGACGCCCTGACCACGGGGTACCGCTGGACGCTGGGAACGGACCGCTCCATCGACTGGTCGATCTCCGGCGGTTTCAACGGCGAAGCCTGGATCTCCCCCACCACGACGATCCTGAACGCCACGGCGATGCTGGAGACGTTCTCGCAATACGCCGACGTCCGGTTCAACTACCTCGGCTCCTTCGCCAATCCGACGGCCGCGGCGCAGGGCGGCAGCGAGATCAATTTCTATCTCTCGGGCAATACGACCACGTTTCCGTCCACCGATATCTGGGCGCGGGCCTATTTCCCCACCAGCAGTTCCGAGACCGCCTACGTCGGGGCCACCGGCGACGTGGTGCTGAACTTCAACAGCCCATCCATAACCCTGCCCAGCTATGATCCGGGCAGCGCGGGCTGGTTCGTGTTCCTGCATGAGATCGGCCATGCCCTGGGCCTGAAGCACCCGTTCGACGACGGAGGGACCGGCCACCCGACGCTGGAAGACTTGGACTTTGGGGGCCTCGACGTCGACTGGGCCACGATCATGGCCTACGCCGACAGCTACGACTACGACCAGCGCCTCTACGATCCCGCCACGCCGATGGTTCTCGACGTGCTTGCCCTGAGGGCCCTCTACGGTCCCAACATGGCCACCAACGCGACGGACGACACCCACACCCTCCGCGCCTTCGGGCGCTACGAGACCCTGTGGGACGCCTCGGGACGCGACACCCTGAGCGCCGAAGGCTCCATCCGCGGGTGGTACATCTACCTGCCGGATTTCCAGCTTTCGCTGAACGACCCCGTGAAGATTGGCTACGCCACGCCGCTCGACGAGCTGGACCTGGATGCGCCGCAGTCGCTCACGTGGCTGATGGGAGACATCGAGAACGCGCGCGGCTCGGAACACGCCGACGACATCTATGGAAACGAGCTGCGCAACGTGCTGGTCGGTAACGGCGGCGACGACTACCTCGACGGTTGGGACGGCGACGACAGCCTGGACGGCGGGGCGGGTAGCGACATCGTCTGGGGCGGGCTCGGCAACGACACGATCTCGGATGCCAACGGCGCCAACTACCTGCGCGGCGAGGAAGGTGACGACCGGATCACCGGCGGCACGGGCTTCGACGACATCAACGGCAACATGGGCGCCGACACCGCTTCGGGCGGCCTGGGCGAGGACTGGGTCGTCGGCGGCAAGGACAACGACAGCCTGTCCGGAGACGGGGGCCACGATCTTGTCTACGGCAACCTCGGCGCCGACACCTGCGACGGCGGCGACGGGAACGACATCGTCCGGGGCGGCCAGGACAACGACGTGGTGCGCGGCGGCGCTGGCGACGACTACGTCTCGGGCGACAAGGGCGACGACACCGTCACGGGCGGGGCCGGCGCCGACATCTTCCACAGCTTCGGCGACGCGGGAATCGATCGGGTGACCGACTTCAACCGCGCCCAGGGCGACCGCGTCCTGCTGGACGCGGGCACGACCTACACGGTGGCCCAGGCCGGTGCGGACACGGTGGTCAGCATGACGGGCGGCGGCCAGGTCATCCTCGTGGGCGTCAGCCTGTCGTCGCTGGGCGACGGCTGGATCACCGCAGGCTAGCGGGCGATCGTCAGGTCGGTTCCGGAGCGCTTCAGCGCCTGGGCCAGGCCTTCGGGTGGCGGTTGATCGGTGACGACCCGTCGCAGGTCCGCCAGGGGGCAGACCACCTCCAGCATGCGGACGTCGAACTTCGAATGGTCGGCCAGCAGGACGGCCTCGGCGGCGCGCTCGATCATCGCGCGTTTCACCCAGGCCATGCCGGACTCGGCCTCGGTCGGACCGTCCGCCGTCAGGCCGCTGGCGCCGAAATAGGCCCGGTCCGCGTTCAACTTGCTCAGGAACGCCGTGGTCTCCGGCCCCACCATGGCGCCCTGGGCGGCGTTGAGGTCGCCGGGACAGACCACGACGCGGATTTGCGAAGCCTTCCCCAGGGCGTCGGCGATCGGCAAGCCATTGGTGATCGCCACGATCCGGCGATTCAGTCCGGCGAGCACGTTCGCAAGGTGCAGCGTGCTGGAGCCCGCGTCGATCATCACCACGTCGCCCGTCCCGACGGCTTCCGCCGCGGCCAAGGCGATGCGCCGCCGCTCGACCGCCATCAGCCGGTGGCGCTCCCGCATCCCCGGCTCGAGCGACAGGCACGGCGCGCCGCCGCCATAGGTGCGGTTGATCAGGCCCTTCTGGCTGAGCAGGTCCAGGTCGCGGCGAATGGTTTCCGTGGAGGTTCCGAACCGGGCGGCCAGATCGCCGATGCGGACGTTCGTCCCCACGCGCATCTCGGCCAGGATCAATTCCTGGCGCTCGTGTCGTGAAATCGACGTTCTTACGCGCACCATGGTCGCTGCCCACATCGCTCGCCTCGATATGTGGCAAGCGACGGCCTAGTTGTCGACAGGCGTTGGCTGATGCCACAATTTTTGTGGCAAACCACACAAAACTGTCAAAAGCCGCTGCTACCTGAACGACGTTCGGGGCCGCGGATGGCGGCCCTGCGCCAGAGGGGCACCATCATGAGAACCCGTATGCTGACGGGCGCGGCCACGGCCGCCCTGAGCTTTGCCATGGCCGCATCGGCGGCCGCCGCCGACGCCCCCGTGGGCGCTGCGATCGCCGCCGCCGCGGCGGAGACGGGCGAAAGCTCGGTCGAGGAGATCGTGGTCCTGGGCCGCGGCGAAACCCGGCAGGTCCAGACCGTGTCCGGCGAGGAGTTGTCCCTCGAGACGCCCGGGGCCAGCCCGTTGAAGCTGGTCGAGAAGCTGCCCAACGTGAACTTCCAGGCGGCCGATCCCTTCGGCTCCTACGAGTGGTCGGCGCGGATCACGATCCGCAGCTTCAACCAGAGCCAGCTGGGCTTCACGCTGGACGAAGTGCCGCTGGGCGACATGACCTACGGCAACCATAACGGCCTGCACATCAGCCGCGCCATCGCCAGTGAGAACGTGGGCGCCGTCGAGCTGGCCCAGGGCGCGGGCGCCCTCGACACGGCCTCGGCCAACAACCTGGGCGGCACGCTGAAGTACGTCTCGCGCGACCCCTCGAGCGCCTTCGGCGGCCTGGTGGCCGGGACCTACGGGACCGAGAACACCCTGCGGGGCTTCGCGCGCCTGGAGAGCGGCGAGCTGGCCACCGGCGCCCGCGGATACCTGAGCTACTCGTACAACACCGCCGACAAGTGGAAGGGCGATGGCGAGCAACGCCACCAGCAAATCAATTTCAAGCTCGTCCAGCCGATCGGCGAGGGTTCGCTCACCGGCTGGGTGAACTGGTCCAAGCGTCGTGAGCAGGACTACCAGGACATGTCCCTGGAGATGCTGAGCCGCCTGGGCCACAGCTGGGACAATGTCACCGGCAACTGGCCGCTGGCGGTGCAGATCGCCGAGGTGGGCAACAACACCGGCTATACGGGCGTGACGCCCCGCTTCCCCAGTTTCGGGACCACCTACCCCGGCGCGATCACCAGCGCCGACGACGCCTACTATGACGCGGCCGGCCTGCGCGACGACGTGCTGGGCGCCGTCACCCTCCGGCTTCCGCTGGGCGAGGCCGTTGACGTCAAGGCCACGGTGTACGGCCACGACAACGAAGGCCAGGGCCTGTGGTACACGCCATACGTGCCCTCGCCGAACTATGGCGTCCTGACGGCGACGACCGACAACGCGCCGATCTCGATCCGCACCACCGAGTACGACCTGCGCCGGTACGGCGTCGTCGCGGCCGCCACCTGGCGGGTCGGCCAGCATGCGATCAACGCGGGGCTCTGGTACGAGGACAACGACTTCAACCAGGCCCGCCGGTACTACGGCCTGAACCGCGAGGCGCCGCAGCGCGACTCCCTGAAGATGCAGTCGGACCCCTTCCGCACCGACTGGGAGTACGACTTCAAGACCACCACCTGGAAGCTGTTCATCCAGGACACCTGGACCATCTCCGAGCAGCTCACGGTCAATTTCGGCTTCGCGTCGCTGAAAGTGGAGAACGAGGGCGAGACGGTGATCGCGCGGACAGCATCGCTGGTGAAGAACGGCACGATCGAGGCCGAGGAGAACTTCCTGCCTCAGGGCGGCGCCCGCTACGCCCTCAACGACGACAGCGAACTCTTCGCCAATTACAGCCGCAACATGCGCGCCTTCCCGAGCTCGGGCACGTCGGGCCCCTTCTCGGCCAACCAGGCGGGCTTCCTGGCGATCAAGGACAAGCTGAAGCCCGAGATCTCCGACACCTTCGAAGCCGGCTGGCGCTTCCGCACGGCGAGCTTCCAGGGCGTGCTGGCGGCCTACCACGTGAAGTTCAAGGACCGCCTGTTCGCGGTGCCGGTGGGCTCCGGCATCGTCGGCAACCCCTCGGCGCTGTCGAACGTCGGCGGCGTGACGGCCAGGGGCTTCGAGGCTGTCGGGACGTGGGATTTCGCCGAGAACTGGTCGGCCTTCGCCTCCTACGCCTTCAACGACTCCACCTACGACGACGACACCGTGGACGGGAACGGCGTCGTGGTGGCGCGCACCGAGGGCAAGACCACGGTGGACACGCCGGAGCACCTGTTCAAGGCCGAGCTGGCCTACGACAACGGCAGCTTCTTCGGGCGCTTCTCGCTGAACTACATGACCAAGCGGTACTTCACCTACGAGAACGACCGCAGCGTCCCGTCGCAGATGCTGGCCGACCTCTCGGTCGGCTACCGGTTCTCGGGATCGCCCTGGCTCGACGGGCTTGAGGCGCAGATCAACGTCTCGAACCTGTTCGACGAGGAATACATCTCGACGATCAACTCCAACGGCTTCCCGCTTCGCGGCGACAGCCAGACGCTGCTTGTGGGTTCGCCCCAGCAGGTGTTCTTCACCCTTCGCAAGACCTTCTGAGGAGAGACGGCGATGCCGGGGCGGCGGTTTCGAGGCCTGGCGGGCGTCCTGCTCGCGGGCCTTCTCGCGACGGCGGCGCAGGCGGCGGACGGCGGCCGGAAGCTGGTCCTGGTCACCCTGGACGGGCTCTCCTGGACCGAGGTCTTCCGCGGCGCCGACCCCGAACGGGCGGCCGACCCCGCATTCGCGCCGGACCGCGAGGGACGGGAACGCCTCCGCGCGGCCTTCGTCGAGCCGGCCGACCGGGCCGCCGCCCTGATGCCCTTCCTGCACGGCGTGCTGGCCAAGCAGGGCGTGCTGCTAGGGAACCGCGACCAGGGCAGCTGCGCGGCTGTCGCCAACGACAAGTGGTTTTCCTATCCGGGCTACAACGAGATCCTCACCGGCAAGCCCGACGCCGCGATCACCTCCAACGAACATGGGCCGAACCGGAACGTCACCTTCCTGGAATGGCTGAACCGCCGCCCGGCGTTCGCGGGGCGGGTGCAGGCGGTGGCCTCGTGGAACGCCTATTCCGACATCCTCAACGCGCCCCGCAGCGGGCTGCCGGTCAACGACGGCTGGGACGATGCGCCGGCCCGCTCGCCGGCAGAGGCGCAGATCGCCGCCATGCAGGCCGGCGCGCCGCCGATCTGGCCGACCGTGCGGCTGGACACCTTCACCCACGCCTACGCCCTGGAGACGCTGAAGCGCCAGAAGCCGAGCGTCCTCTATGTCGCCTACGGCGAGACCGACGACTTCGCCCACGAGGGCCGCTACGACCAGACGCTCTGGGCCGCGCGCCATGCCGACGCCTATATCGCCGAGCTCTGGAACGCCTTACAGGCGGACCCGGCCTATGCGGGCCGCACCACCCTGATCGTCACCACCGACCATGGGCGGGGCGGGTCGGCGAACGCGGGCTGGAAGCACCACGGCCGGCATATACCTGGATCCGACGCGGTCTGGATCGGCGTGCTGGGTCCCGGGATCGCCCCGGGCCGGAAACCGGGCGGCTGCGCGTCCTCCAGCCAGATCGCCGCGACGGCGTTGGAAGCGCTGGGACTGGACTGGAAGGCCTACGATCCGGCCGCGAGCCCGCCGCTGGATGTGCGGGAACGCCCTTAGGCGGCCTCGGCGTCGCTATCGCGGTCGGCGTCGGCGTCCTTGGGCAGGAAACCGAGCATCGGCTTGGCCCAGCGTTCGGCGTCCTCGCGGGTCAGCAGGGCGCCGGCGTTCACCGCCTTGGTCAGGTGCCGGTAGAACTCGGACGCCGCCAGCGTCAGCTTGAAGTCGGTGGCCACCGCCTGCAGCGTCGTGGCCTGGGCCAGCATGGCGCGCATCGCCTGGTGCGGATCGGTGTCGGCCGCGGCGACGGCGGCGCGGATGATCTTCAGCGCCTGGTTGATCTTCTGCTGGTAGGGCGTTTCCGTGCCGTCCGTGCGGCGCTTGAGCGGGCCCGCATAGTCGCCGGAGTTGAACCGGCGGCGATCGGGGCCGATGTAGCCCACGCCTTCCACCCAGTCGCGGTCGCGCAGCGTCACGGCTTCCAGCCGGCGCAGCAGGTCCTTCATGCTGTAGGGCTTGCGCAGGAACTCGTGCACGCCCGCGTCGCGCGCGGACAGGATCATGCCCGCCGTGGCGGCGCCGGTGATGGTGATGATCGGCGCCTTCCGGCAGCTCCAGGTGGAACGGCGCACCTTGCGAGTGAAGCCCAGGCCGTCGACGCGGTCGTCGCCCAGCTCGACCACGATGATCTGCGGATCGCAGGTCTCGGCGATCTTCAGCGCCCGCTCGGTGTTGCCGGCGATCCAGACGTGGCTGTGGGCGATGTCGCGCATCAGCTCGCTGAACATGCGCGCGCTGGCCGGCTGCGGGTCCGCGATCAGGACCCGCTTCAGCTTGGGCTGCATCTTCTCAAGGAGACGTTTATCGCCGTCGAACAAGGGTTTAGCTCCCTCACACCTGGCGCCACGATCTAACGGCAATGCGTAAAAGATCGCTTGATGCGGGGCGCAATAAATTGCCGCAGGCGGCGCGCCGTCAGTCGTGGAAGGGATCGCGCATCAGGATGGTGTCGTCCCGCTGCGGGCTGGTCGACAGCAGGGCCACCGGCGCGCCGATCAGTTCCTCGATCCGGCGCACGTACTTCACCGCGCTGGCGGGCAGATCCTTCCAGGACCGCGCCCCCTGGGTGGTTTCGGACCAGCCTTCCATCTCTTCGTACACGGGCTCGAGCTGGCTCTGCGCCTTCAGGCCCGCGGGCAGGTAGCCGACCTCCTGCCCGTGCAGGCGGTAGCCGGTGCAGATCTTGAGGGTGGGCAGGCCGTCGAGGACGTCCAGCTTGGTGAGCGCGATCCCGCTGATCCCGTTCAGCGCGACCGACTGGCGCACCAGGGTCGCGTCGAACCAGCCGCAGCGGCGCGAGCGGCCGGTGACGGTGCCGAATTCCCGACCCACCGTGCCCAGGTGCTGGCCGACCTCGTCGAACAGCTCGGTGGGGAACGGCCCCTCGCCCACGCGGGTCGTGTAGGCTTTGACGATCCCCAGCACATAGCCCGGTCCCTTGGGCCCCAGGCCCGAGCCGGCGGCGGCCTGGCCCGCCACGGTGTTGGACGAAGTCACATAGGGATAGGTGCCGTGGTCGACGTCCAGCAGGGCGCCCTGGGCGCCCTCGAACAGCACGCGCTTCCCCGACTTCACGATACCGTCCAGCTTCAGCCACGCCGGCTGGGCGAAGGGCAGGATCCTGGGCGCCATGGCTTCCAGCTCGGCCAGCAGGGCGGCCCCGTCCACGTCCGGCAGACCCAAGCCCTTTCGCAGCGGCGCATGGTGGGCCAGCAGGCGGTCGATCTTGGCTTCCAGGGCCTCGCGGTCGGCCAGGTCCGCCACCCGGATCGCGCGCCGGCCGACCTTGTCCTCATAGGCCGGGCCGATGCCGCGGCCGGTGGTGCCGATCTTGTTGGTGGCCGCCGCCTCGCGCGCCTGGTCCAGATCGCGGTGGATCGGCAGGATCAGGCAGGCGTTGTCGGCCAGCACCAGCAGATCGGGCCCGATCGCCACCCCCTGGCCGCCCAGGGTCTCGATTTCCTTGAGCAGGTGCCAGGGATCGACCACCACGCCGTTGCCGATGATCGACAGCTTGCCCTGGACCACGCCCGACGGCAGCAGCGACAGCTTGTAGGTCTGGTTGCCCACCACCAAGGTGTGGCCGGCGTTGTGGCCGCCCTGGAACCGCACCACCACGTCGGCGCGGTTGGAGAGCCAGTCGACGAGCTTGCCCTTGCCCTCGTCGCCCCACTGGGCGCCGATCACGGTGACGTTGGCCATCTGGATACGATCTCCCGACCTGCCCGGAGAACGCGCCCAAGCCCTTCGACAGGTGCTCGGCAAAGGCGCGGAGATCAAAATGCGGCGCCGGTCTAGACGAAGTGGGCCTCGCCCTCAAGTGGCTCGCGCGCTATCTGCGGCCGCATGGACATCCCGCGCTTCCATCTCGCCTTCCCCGTCCGCGACCTCGCCGAGGCCCGCGCCTTCTATGGCGGCCTGCTGGGCTGCCCCGAGGGCCGGTCCAGCGACGATTGGGTCGACTTCGATTTCTACGGCCACCAGATCGTCGCGCACCTGTCGCCGGACGAGGCGGGGCACAAGGCCACCAACCCCGTCGACGGCCACGATGTGCCGGTCCGGCACTTCGGCGCGATCCTGACGCTGCCGCAGTGGGAGGCGCTGGCGCAGACACTCAAGGCCGCCGGGACAAAGTTCGTCATCGAGCCCAATATCCGCTTCAAGGGCCAACCGGGCGAGCAGACGACGATGTTCTTCCTCGATCCCTCCGGCAACGCGCTGGAGTTCAAGGCCTTCGCCGACGACAGCATGGTGTTCGCGAAGTGAGCGCCCTCGCCGTCTCCCTCGCCGACATCGAAGCCGCCGCCGCCCGTCTGAAGGGCGTGGCCGTCGAGACGCCGCTGATCGAGAGCCCGGCGCTGAACGAGCGGTTGGGCCGGCGCGTGCTGATCAAGGCCGAGACGCTGCAGCGCGTGGGCGCCTTCAAGTTCCGCGGCGCCTACAACCGGCTCGTCCAGCTCTCCCCGGAGGAGCGCCACCGCGGCGTGGTGGCCTTCTCGTCCGGCAACCATGCCCAGGGTGTGGCGCTGGCGGCGAAGCTGCTGGGCATCCCGGCGCTGATCGTGATGCCGGCCGACGCGCCGAAGGTGAAGGCCGAGGCCACCGCCGGCTATGGGGCGGAGGTGAAGTTCTACGACCGCCTCACCGAGAGCCGGGAGAAGATCGCCGCCGCCATCGCCGAGGAACGCGGGGCGGTGGTGGTGCCGGCGTTCGACGATCCGCACATCATCGCGGGGCAAGGGACGGCCGGGCTCGAGCTGATGGCCCAGGCGCAGGCTCGCGGCGTCACGCCCGGCGCGGTGATCGTGCCGTGCAGCGGCGGCGGCCTGCTGGCCGGGATCGCCACGGTGGTGAAGGCGCTGTCGCCGCAGACCGCGCTGATCGGCGTAGAGCCGGAGGGCTACGACGATACCCTGAAGTCGCTGCAGGCTGGCGTGCGCACGCCGATGACGCCAACCCACCGCACCCTGTGCGATGCGCTGGAGACGCCCTGCCCGGGCGAGCTGACCTTCCCGATCCTCAAGGCCACCGTGGCCGACGTCGCGGTGGTGACCGACGCCGAGGTCGCCGAGGCCATGCGCGTGGCCTTCTCGACCCTCAAGCTGGTGGTCGAGCCCGGCGGCTCGGCCGGCCTCGCCGCCCTGCTGGCGGGCAAGGTGAAGACCTCGGCCGACACGGTCGCCCTGGTCCTCTCGGGCGGCAACGTCGACCCCGAACAGTTCGCCCGGGTGCTGCGCCGCGAGCTTTAGAGGCGATCCTCCGGCAGGGCTTCCCGGGGTGCCTCGCGCGGGGTGACCAGCCGGGCCAGCTTGGGCTTCAGCCAGTTCTCGAAGTCATCCACGAACTCGTAGACCACCGGCACCAGCACCAGCGACAGGACCGTCGAGGTGATCAGGCCGCCGATCACGGCCACGGCCATGGGCTGGCGGAACTCGGCGCCCTTTTCCAGCGCGAAGGCCGTGGGCAGCATGCCGGCCGCCATGGCCACGCTGGTCATCACGATGGGACGCGCCCGCTCGCGGCAGGCCTCGATCAGGGCCTCGCGCTGGGGCATGCCCTCGCGCTCGCGCTCGATGGCGTACTCGACCAGCAGGATCGAGTTCTTCGCCGCCAGGCCCATCAGCATCAGAAGGCCGATCAGCGAGGGGATCGACAGCGAGAGGTTGAAGACCAGCAGGCCCAGGAAGGCGCCGCCGATGGCCAGCGGCAGGGCCGCCAGGATCACGATCGGCTTGAAGAACGACTGGAACAGCAGCACCAGCACGCCGAAGATCAGGGCGATGCCGGCGAACAGCGCGATGCTGAACGACTGCATCATCTCGGTGAAGGCTTCCTGCTGGCCGGTCTCGGCCGGGGTCACCCCTTCGGGCAGCTTCTGCATGATCGGCAGCTTCTTCACCGCCGCCGCGGCCTGGCCCAGTTCGATGCCGTTCAGCTCGGCCTGGACGGTCTGCTGCCGCTGGCGGTTGAGGCGCTCGATCCGGGCGGGGCCGGCCTGGAACTCCACGTCGGCCACGGCCTCCAGCGTCGTCACGCCGCCGCTGGCGGTGGGCAGGCGCAGGGACTTGATCCGTTCGAGGTCGGCGCGGGCGTCGGCCGGCAGCCGGACACGGATCGGAATCCGCCGCTCGCCCGCCGTGAGCTTGGCCACGTTGGCGTCGATGTCGCCCACCGTCGCCACCCGGGCGGCCAGGGCGATGGTCTCGGCCGACACGCCCAGACGCGCGGCCTCGGCGTGGCGCGGCCGGATCACCAGTTCGGGCCCGGTGGGCGGCACCGACGGCCGGGGATCGGCGAGGACGTCCAGCGTCCGCATCTGGCGCTCGAGCTCGGTGGAGGCCGCCAGAAGCTTGGCCGGGTCTTCGCTGGTCAGGATCTGCTGGTAGCCAGCTGACCCTTGGAAATCGAGGAAGTTCACGCGCGCATCCGGAATGTCGCGCAGCTTCTGACGCAGGGCGGCGCGGATCTCGTCGCCGCTCGCGCTCCGTTTCGGATCGAGCAGGACGTTCAGGCTCGCCGAGCGGAGGTCGCCGCCGCCGCCGCCGCCGGCGAACGGGTTGGCCGGACCCGACGAACCCACCTCGGCGAAGACGTCCGTGACCGAAGGATCGGACTTCACCGCGGCCGTAACCCGCTGGACCGTCTCCTCCATGTCCTCGACGGTCGCGCCGGGCGGGCCCTGGACGCTGACGAAGAGGTAGTCGGGGTCGCCCGCGGGCTGGAAGCCCGACGGCAGCAGCGGCACCAGGAAGATCGAGGCGATGAAGATCACGCTGCCCACGATCGAGGCCACGATCCGGTGGTCCAGCGCCCAGGTCAGGGCACGGGCGTAGAAGCGCGGCATCGGCTTGCGCACTTCGGTGTGGGTCGTCGGCTTCAGCAGGTAGGCGGCCATCAGCGGCGTCAAAAGGCGGGCGACGAGCAGCGAGAACAGCACGGCCACGCAGACCGTCAGGCCGAACTCGCGGAAGAACTGGCCGACCATGCCGGTCATGAAGCTGACCGGGGCGAACACCACCACGATGGCCGCCGTGGTGGCGACGACCGCGAGACCGATAGCGTCGGCCCCCTGCATCGCCGCCTCGTACGGGCGCATGCCGGCCTTCACCCGCTTCTCGATGTTCTCGATCTCCACGATGGCGTCGTCGACCAGGATCCCGATCACCAGCGTCAGGGCGAGCAGGGTCACGACGTTCAGCGAAAAGCCGAACATGTTGATCACGAAGAAGGTCGGGATCAGCGACACGGGCATGGCGAAGGCGGTGACCATGGTGGCCCGCCAGTCCCGCAGGAACAGCCACACCACCAGCGCCGCCAGGATCATGCCCTCCAGCAGCACGTGCTGGGTCGCCCGGAAGCTGTCGCGGGTTTCCTGCACCGTGGTGAAGATCCGGGTGAACTTCACGCCCGGCCGCTCCTTTTCGAGCTTCTCCAGCCGGGCCAGGACGGCGTCTTCCACCGCGATGTCCGAGGCGGCGCGGGTCTTCATCACCTGGAAGCCGACAACCGGGCGGCCGTTCAGGCGCGCGAAGCCGCGGACCTCGCCGGCGCCGTCGCCCACCTCGGCCACGTCGGTCAGCTTCACATAGCTGCCCGTGCCGGTGGGGATGGTCATCTCGCGCAGCTGGGCCAGGGTGGTGGCGGCGCCCAGGACGCGGACCGTCTGCTCGCGACCGCCAACCTCGACCCGCCCGCCGGGCACGTCCAGGTCGGCGGCGCGCAGCGCGTTGTTCACCTGGGCGGCGGTAAGCCCGCGGGCGGCGAGCTTGTCCGGGTCGATGACGACATTGATCTCGCGAGTCACGCCGCCGACGCGACGGATCTGGGCCACGCCCTTTTCCGCCTGCAGCGCGCGCGACAGGGTGTCGTCGATGAACCACGACAGCTCGACATCGGACATGGCCGGCGCCTCCACCGCAAAGGTGGTGATGGGCAGGCTGTCGAACTCCACCCGCTGCACCAGCGGCTCGTCGATCTCGCGGGGCAGGTTCGGCCGGATCTGATCGATCCGCGTCTGCACCTCGTCGGTCTTCTTCTGGAGATCCTCGCCGATCTCCAGCTCGATCATCGTGGTCGAGACGCCCTGGGTGACGGTCGACTGGATGTTGCGCACGTTGGGGATGGACGAGACGGCGTCCTCCACCTGGCGGGTGATCTGCGTCTCGATCTCGCCGGGCGCCGCGCCGCTCTGGGTGATGGTCACCGAGACCGCGGGGAACTGCACGTCCGGGAAGTTCTTCACCGCCAGACCGAAGTAGGCGATCACGCCCGCCAGGACGAGACCGACGAACAGCACCGTCACCGGCACCGGGTTCTTGATGGCCCAGGCCGAGATCTGAAGCCCGCCGCGGGGGTCGTGGGGCTGGTGGCTCATGGGGCGCTACTGCTTCTTGGCGGGCGCCGCGGCCGGCGGCGGCGCGGCGCCTTCGGTCGGGCGGACCAGATCGTTGTCGAGCAGGAAGGCCGCGGCGTTCTGGACGACGCGGGTTCCGGCGGGCGGGCCGCGGACGAGCTGGACGTAGCCGCCGCCGCGCGGGCCGGTCTGCACCGCCACGCGCTTCACCCGGTTGTCGGCGCCCACGGTCATCACGCTGGCGCCGTCGGCGTCGTAGCGGATCGCGGTCTCGGGCACGGCCAACGCCTGGCCCGCCGCGTCGGTGAAGACGGCGCGGGCGAAGCCGCCGGCCCGGATGTCGGGACGAACCGGCAGCAGGATCCGGACCTCGCCCAGCTTGGTCTGCGGGTCGATCTGCGGGCTGATCAGACGCACCCGGCCCTGGGCGACGGCGCCAGACGGCAGGGTCACGGTGGCGGTCTGTCCGACGCGGACGCGGGCGAGATCGGCCTCGCCCAATTCGGCCGAGAGTTCGACCTGGCCATCGCGGGCCATGCGGAACCAGGGCGTCGCGCCGCCCGCCGACAGGTCGCCGGGCCGCACGGTCTTTTCCAGGATCAGGCCGGAAACCGGCGCGGTGACGGCGAGCTTGCGCCGTTGGGTCTGCAGGTTGCGCAGGTTGGCCGCCGCCGCCTGGGCCTGGAAGCGCCGCTGGACGATCTGTTCCTGACTGAGCACGCCCTGGCCGTCGAGGTCGGCGACGCGCTTGGCCTGGTCCGCGGCCTGGGCGGCCTGGGCCTGGGAAGCGGCGATCTGGGCCTCGAGCAGCGTGGGATCCAGCTGCACCAGGGTCTGGCCGGCGCGGACATAGTCCCCGACGTCGGCGAGGACGCGGGACACACGATAGCCGGTGACCTCGGGCATGACCGCCGCCTCTTCCCGCGGGACGAGATCGCCGGACGCGGTGAGGCCGCCGACCACCGAGCGCGGCTCGATCCGGATCACCCGCACGGCGCGGGCCTGGTCCTTTTCGGACACCTTTTCGGGCGGCTTCTTGCAGGCGCTGAGCGCCAGCACGGCGGCCAGGGGCAGAAGGGCTTTGGCGAGCTTCATGCGTCGACTCATTTGGCGGATGCGTAGGCCTGGGCGGGCCAGCCGCCGCCCAGGGCCTTGTAGGCCTGGACCGAGCGGCGGAGCGCCTGGACCTGGGCCGAGGTGAGCTGGGTGCGCACGGCGCGCCAGGCCTGCTCGGCGGAAAGGGTGGAGTTGAGATCCGTCAGGCCCCGGGCGTAGCCGATGCGGGCGGCCTGGTAGGCCTTGGCGGCGCGGGCCTCGCCCTCGGCGAGCAGGGCCACGCGGCGGCGGTCTGCGTCGAGGTTGACCAGCGCGCCCTCGGCCTCCTGGAACGCGGTCTGCACGGCCTTCTCGTAGGCCGTGACCGCCTGTTCGGTGCGGGCGTTCTGCACCTTCAGCTCGGACAACAGGCGCGGGATGGACAGCACCGGCTGCATCACCGAGCCGCCGATCGACCAGTTCTGGGTCTCGGTCGTGAAGCCCGGCTGCTCGATCCGCTGCCAGCCCAGGCCAGGGCTGAAGGTGAAGGTCGGGAAGAAGGCGAGCTGCGCCAGGCGCTGCTGGCCCGCGGCCGAGCGCACCGCCGCCTGGGCGCCGCGCACGTCGGGCCGCCGCTGCAGCAATTCGCTTGGGATCGCGGCGGGCACGGGCGGCGCCTGGCCCACCAGGGGCGGCGCGTCGATGCTGGCGGTCGGGTCGACCACGCGGCCCGCCAGGATCAGGATGGCGCGCTTCTGGACCTGGAGCTGGGCTTCCAGGGCCGCCACCTGGCTCTGGGCCTGGGCCAGGTCGCCGGCGATGCGGTCAGGTTCGGTGGTCGCGGCCAGGCCGTTCGCGGCGCGCTTGGCCGCGACGTCGTAGAGATCCTGCTGAATGCGGGCCGTCTCGCGCGCGTCGGCCAGCTGGATCGCCAGGCCCCGCGCCTGGAACCAGGCGTCGGCCGTGTCGGCCGCGATCTGGGCGCGGGTGGTCTCGTAGGCGTAGAGGACCCGATCGACCTCGGCGTTGGCGGAGCGGTAGGCGAACAGCGCACGGCCCCAGGGGTCCAGCTCCCAGCTCACGTCGAAGCCGGCCGAGTACTGGCGGGACACGCCGCTGGTGGAGAAGCCTGGAATACTGGCGGACGTGCCGCCGATCTGCTCGGTGTCGGTGCGCCGGCCCGAGGCGGTTGCATCGCCTTGCGGAAGGTATTGCAGGATCGCGGCCGTCCGCTGAGCCTTGACCTCGTCGATCCGCGAACGGGCCGTCCGGACGTCTGTATTGCGGAGCAACGCCTGTTCGATCAACGCCGTCAGTTCAGGGTCGCCATAGGCGGTCCACCAGGTGTCGAGCGCGATCGCGCCGCCCGGGACGCCGGCGGGCGCCTCGAAGCCGGCGGGCAGGCTCACGTCCGCCTTGCGCGGCGTGGCGCAAGCCGTGAGCGCAAGCGCGGTCAGGGCGATGTAGAGGCCAGGGCGGCGGATCATCGTCGGCAGGGCTTTGGAACCGGCGTTGTTGAACAGGACTTTGTATCCCCCGGCGCACGATCTGCGCAGGGCCCATATCCCCTGACATCGCCTCCGCCAGCGACTCTTGCGGTCACCGTGCGGCAAGCCGTCTCGCTTAAACTCCGTATGATGTAAAGTGTTTTATCTGTAATGTGGCCGAGACGATGACACGGGAATTCGCAGGCGGGGGAGACCCAAGGCGCAGCATCGATCTGCTGTGGGGCCTGTCCGAGCCCGGCCGCCGGGGCCCCAAGCCGCGCTATTCGGTCGATCAGGTGGTGGAGGCGGCGGTGGCCGTGGCCGACGCCGAGGGGCTGCAGGCCATCTCGGTGCGCCGCATCGCCCAGGAACTCGGCGTCTCGCCGATGTCCGTCTACACCTACGTCCCCTCCAAGGCCGAGCTGGTCGGGCTGATGTTCGACCGCATCCTGGGCGAGGGCGACGTGCCACCGCCCGAGGGGCAGGGCTGGCGCGAGGCCCTGACCTTCGTGGCCTGCGAGCGCTGGCGGCTCACCGAGCGCCACCCCTGGATGCTGGACCTGGCGCTGCACCGCCCGCCGCTGGGTCCCAACCTGGTGGCCCGGCACGAAATCGCCCTGCGCATCCTGGACGCCACTGGCCTGGACGACCTGACCAAGGACCTGGTGATCGATGTGCTGCACAGTTTCCTGGTCGGCGCCCTCTTGGAAGCGCGGGAGGCGCGTGAGGCCGAACGGGTCAGCGGCCTTACCGACGAGCAGTGGTTCGCCATGGCGGAGCCGGCGCTGACCGCCCAGCTCGACGCCGACAAATACCCTCATGTGCTGCGGCTGGGCGAGGCGTGGCGACAAGCCGACAAGGCGGTGTTCGCCGACCCGCTGTGGCGCTTCAAGTTCGGCCTCGGCGTCGTCCTCGACGGGATCGGGGCCCTCATCCAGGCGCGGGCGCCCAGGGGCTAGCGAACCGTGCGCGTCCCCTCTAGGGTCGCGCAACTTTCGCCCCCCAATCGAGTGAGTTGATGCAAAAGCTTCTCCTGAGCGCGGCCGTGTCGGTGATCGCCGCGACCTCGGCCCTGGCCGCACCCTCGGCCGTCGACGTCGGCCGGATCCTGAGGGACACCCAGGTGTTGTCGTCCGACGCGTACGAGGGCCGCGCGCCCGCCAGCGAGGGCGAGAAGAAGACCGTCGCCTACCTGATCGAGCAGATGAAGGCCGCCGGCCTGCAGCCCGCCGGCGACAAGCAGAGCGACGGCAGCCGCGCCTGGACCCAGGACGTGCCGCTGGTGCGTTCGGCCACCAAAGGCCCGGTCGCCGTGAGCGTCACCATGGACGGCGAGACCCGCACCTGGACCCAGGGCGAGGAGATCGCCATCCGCGCCACCATGATCGGCGACCGGCTGACGGTGAAGGACGCGCCGGTCGTGTTCGTCGGCTATGGCGTGAGCGCGCCCGAGCGCGACTGGGACGACTTCAAGGGCATGGATCTGAAGGGCAAGGTAGCCCTGGTCCTGGTGAACGACCCCGACTTCGAGACCGGCGAGGGCGACTTCGGCGGCAAGGCCATGACCTACTACGGCCGCTGGACGTACAAGTTCGAGGAGGCGGCGCGGAGAGGCGCCATCGGCTTCCTGGTGATCCACGAGACCGCGCCCGCCTCCTACGGCTGGGCGACGGTCAAGAATTCCAACACCAACGAGATCTTCGACGTCATCCGCAAGGATCCGAGCACCGACCATGCGCCGCTGGAAGGCTGGGTGCAGCGCGACCAGGCCGTGGCGATGCTGGCCGCCGCAGGCCTCGACTTCGAGGCGCTTAAGAAGGAGGCCCAGACCCGTGCGTTCAAGCCGGTGGAGCTGAAGGGCGTGACCTTCTCGACCGACTATGCGGTGGATGCGCAGAAGGTGGTCTCGAAGAACGTCGTCGGCGCCGTGCCCGGCTCGAAGTACCCGGAGGAGCGCGTCTTCTACACCGCCCATTGGGACCATCTGGGCGTCGGTCAGCCGGATGCGAAGGGCGACACCATCTACAACGGCGCCCTCGACAACGCCTCCGGCACGGCGATGCTGCTCGAGCTGGGCCGCGCCTTCGCAAAGGGGCCGAAGCCACAGCGCACGGTCGTGTTCCTGGCGGTGACGGCCGAGGAGAAGGGCCTGCTGGGTTCGGAGTACTATGCCTCGTCCCCACTCTATCCCCTGGCCACGACGGTGGGGGTGATCAACATGGACGGCGTTGGGCCCAGCGGCCTGGCCAAGGACTTCACCACCTCGGGCAATGCGCCGCTGACCCTGCAGGACGAACTGATCTCGGTGGGCAAGACCCACGACCGGTACTACAGCCCCGACCCGCGGCCAGAGGCGGGCAGCTTCTTCCGCTCGGACCACTTCCCGTTCGCCAAGGTGGGCGTGCCGGCGATCAGCTTCGGCGGCGGCCAGGACCTGGTCCAGGGCGGCAAGGCCGCCGGCATGGCCCGGCGCGCCGCCTACACCGCCAACCAGTACCACCAGCCCGCCGACGAATTCGACCCGAACTGGGATCCGAAGGGCTTCGAAGCCGACGGGACCCTGCTGTTCGACCTCGGGCAGAAGCTGGCCAACAGCCGGATCTGGCCGGAGTGGAAGGTCGGCGCCGAGTTCAAGGCCGAGCGCGACAAGACCAGGGCGCAGCGGAAGTAGGACGCGCCGGCGCTGCGAGAACATCTTGAGAACGTCCACGGCAGACGCTAACTGTGACGGCGAACGAGGGAGGCGCCATATGGCTGAGGCCGGCAGGATCCGTTGCGGTATCGGCGGGTGGACCTTCGAGCCGTGGCGGGGCGTCTTCTATCCCAAGGGCCTGAAGCACGCCGCCGAGCTGGAATATGCCAGCCGGCATCTCACCGCGATCGAGATCAACGGGACCTACTATTCCAGCTTCAAGCCGGAGAGCTGGGCCAAGTGGCGCGCGGCCACGCCCGAGGGTTTCAAGTTCGCGGTGAAGGCCTCGCGGTTCTGCGTGAACCGCAAGAAGCTGACCGACGCGAAGCCCTCCATCGAGCTCTTCATGGGCCAGGGGATGGAGGAACTGGGGGACCGCCTGGGCCCCATCCTGTGGCAGTTCATGGCCACCAAGAAGTTCGACTACGACGATTTCGCCGGCTTCTTCGACCTGCTGCCCGAGACCCTGAACGGCGGCCGGCTCCAGCACGTCATCGAGGTGCGCAACGGCACCTTCGCGGACCCCAAGTTCGTGGGCCTGTGCCGCGAGCGCGGGGTCACGATCTGCGTGTCGGAGAACGAGAATTATCCCCTGATCCCCGACGTGACGGGCGACCTCGTCTACCTGCGGCTGATCTCGGCCGACGACAAGATCGAGACCGGCTATGCGCCCGCGGATCTCGACCTCTGGGCCGGGCGCTTCAGGGAATATGCGCAGGGCGGCGTCCCCGGCGACTTCACGCCGGTCGACCGCACCGGCCCGCCGGAGACGCCGCGCGACGTCTACGCCTTCGTGATCCACGAGGGGAAGGTGCGCGCGCCGGCGGCGGCGATGGAGTTCATCCGGCGGGTGGACCCGGGGTTCCGGATCCCTGCCGATTGAACTTCGCTACGACGCCAGGCTCCGGTCGCGGACGTCCATCCAGCCCGAGAGCGACATGGGCAGTTGTTCCGGCGCCAGGGTGCGGCCGCCGACCGGCGCCGGCACCGGCGTGCAGACTCCCGGCCCGGTGACGAACGGCACGCGCAGGCGCGCCGCCGCGTCGACTTCCGCCCGTCGGCGGACGTTGGTGACCCCCGGCCAGATGCGCCGCTGCTTATAGTGCACCAGGTGCTCGGCGAAGCGGCGCAGGGCCGAGAGCCGGACATGGTTGTCGCCCTCGGGCAGAACGAGGGTGACGCTGTTCACCGACTCCGCCGGCAGCTTCTCGATTTCGAATCCCGGGTCTGTGACCCGCAGGTCGATGGTCCCGAAATGCGGTTCCAGCAGCGCGCGCGCCTGCCGCAGGCCCGTGAAGGCTGGATCGCGGGGCACGTCATAGATGGTGGCGGCCAGTTCGCTCCGCCGCTCGACCGGCAACTCGGCCAGGAGGGCCAGGTAGGCGTCGCGAAGCGACGGCCGCGCCAGGCTGGTGAAGCAGATGGGCACGAAGATCAGCGGGCCCTTCGGCCGCTCCGACAGCAAGCGGGCGGCGATCCGCACGCAGTCGGCGTCGAAGGCGCTCGGCTCCTTCGGCATATGCTCGGCGCCGTCCACCACGCTGAGGTGGGTTTTCGCGTTCTGCGGGACGTACATCACCACGTCGCCATAGAAGACGCTGCGGGGAATGAAATAGACGCCCTGCACGCCCTCCCAGGCCGGGGGCGGCGGCGGAAGCGGCTCCAGCAGCTGACGCTTCAGGGACGACGCCGGGCGCCACTCCGCCTCCGCCGGGGCCGTTGCCGTCTCGGCGACGTCTTCCGCCCCGGCGCGGCACTCGGGCAGGATGCGGGTGAGCCGCCCCCCCGCGGGCAGCAGGCTCGGGTCGGCGATGGCGTCGACCACCTGCCGGGAATCCAAAGCCGCGAAGGCGGTCACGGCGGCGTGCGTCCCCTCGAACACGAGGAGGGCGACCTCGCCCTCCTCGGCCGTGCCGAACAGATGCCGCTGCAGTTCGTCCGACAGACGGCGCAGTTCAGCGAGGTCGAGTTCGTCGGACCGCGGATCGGTGAGCAGGAAGCTGACGTCGGTGAGCGGCGCGAACCGACGCGGCCAGGACCAGCGAGTTTCAAGATAGGCGCTGGCGAACTTGTGGACGAGTTGCTCAAGCGCGGGCAGCGGCATCAGATCGCCGTGCCCGGAGACGTCCACGCGGAGGCAGGCAACGGCGGTCACAACCCAAACCCCTTCAGCTTCACCTTAGGCAATCTCCAGTTGGGCACCTCATTAGACCAGCCCTTCCATTAGGTTAATGTTTTCCGCCATTTCGAGAACGCGGACCCCGTCGGCCGGCATGTTGTCTCGGGAGACGACCGGGCCTTGACTGGCCCTGCGTCATGAAACCGCAGATAGGCGACCAACAAGGAGGACAACCCCGATGATCGAGCTGTCGATCGACGACCTGATGTTCCGCCCCGGCCTGATGAAGGGCCAGCGCGTCCTGATCACCGGCGGCGGCACCGGTCTGGGCAAGGTGATGGCCGAGGCCTGTGTGATGCTGGGCGCCGAGGTCTACATCTGGGGCCGGCGCGGTTCGGTCATCGCCGACGCCGCCAAGGAACTCAGCGACGCGCACGGCGCCCTGGCCGGCGGGCGCTGCACGGGCATCGCCTGCGACATCCGCGTGCCCGAGGCGATCCACGACGCCATGGACGAGGTGTGGGCCGGCGGCGCGCTGACGGGACTGGTCAACAACGCGGCGGGCAATTTCATCAGCCGGACCGAGGATCTGTCGCCCAAGGGCTTCGACGCGATCGCCAACATCGTCTTCCGCGGGTCGTTCTTCGTCACCCTGGACGCCGGCAAGCGCTGGCTCGCGGAGGGCAAGCACGCCTCTGTGGTCTCGATCCTCACCACCTGGGTCTGGAACGGCGGGCCCTTTACCGTGCCGTCGGCCATGTCGAAGGCCGGGCTGAACGTCATGACCCAGTCGCTCGCGGTGGAATGGGGCAACCGCGGCGTCCGTTTCAACGCCATCGCGCCGGGACCCTTTCCCACCGAAGGCATGAGCGCGCGGCTCAATCCGGGCGGCGGCGGCATGCTCGGAGCGGCCGAGCCCACCATCCCGCTGAACCGCAACGGCGAGATGCGGGAGCTGGCGAACCTGGCCGTCTATCTGCTGGATCCAGGGTCGGCCTATGTGAACGGCCAGACGATCGCCATCGACGGCGGCTCGCACCTCAAGGGCGGCGGCGGGTTCGCGCGCCTGGCCGACTGGGGCGACGCGGAATGGGAGCAGGCCCGCAACGCGATCCGCGCCACGAACGAAAAGGACCGCGCCCAGCGCACGGTGTGAACCCAACGAAAAAGACGCCCCGGGGGCGGGGCGTCTTTGGGTATTTCTGCAGTCTTCGAACGATGCGGCTGCTTACGCGCCGCCCGGGAAGCGCATCGGGATCTTCACGTCGCCCGACTTGTCGCCCATCGGCATGGCTTGAGCCACGCACAGGGCGGCCTTGTCGAAGCCCTTGCCGGGCGCGCTGTCCGACAGGACGGTGCAGCCGTCGAGCTTGCCGCCGGCCGCCGTGCACTGAAGCATCACCGTCGCGGCGTCGCGCGTGTTGGCATTCTTCATCAGGCACTTAGACATGCTTTCCTGGAAGGAAGCAGCACTCGCCGCACCCGCCAAAGCAACGCTCAGAACAATACCACCGAAAAGAGAGACAGCTTTCTGCATCCCCACCTCCTGTTGAGAAACAATGATGGGGGAATACCGCCGGGCGGTGAACGAACCCTAAATTTCCCGAAAAAATGGGAAAAGTGAGAATCGGTTAGGGAGTTCCGTTCAGCATAGCCAGGCTCGCGGGGTGTGCCCCAAGGCAAGGTAGACATGCGGGGGACACCCAAATGAAGCGCTTTCGACTCGACGATCTGCCGTTGATGGTAAAGGTGGGCTTCGCGCCTGCGCTCGCACTGCTGATGCTGGCCCTGATGGCGGCCGGCGCAGTGGTGATCCAGCAGAACCAGATGCGCGAGCTGGAACAGGTGGTCCGCACGGACATGCCGAACAGCCTGCGCATGCAGAAGATCTCCGAACAGATCACCGGCGTTCACGGCGACCTCTATATTCTTCTCACCCATCAGGCCGCCCAGATGGAGACCGACAAGATCGGCGCCAGAAGCCAGCAGCTGATGGCCACCGTCGACAAGATCACCAAGGAAGTGGGCGTCGCCCGCGCCGCCGCGGCCCCTGCCCAGCGTCCGCAGTACGACAAGCTGCTGAAGGACCTGAAGGAGACGCGCGAGGCCCTGGACGTCATCGTCGCGATGATGAGCGCCGACTTCGCCTCCGCCGCCGGCTTCGCCGCGCCGTTCGAGGACCAGTACGCCAAGATGACCGCCAATCTGCAGGCGATCGTCGCGGCGACCCAGGCCCAGACCGACAAACAGGCCGCCGCCGCCAGCGAGCGGTCCAAGACCGCCCAGGCGGTCACCATCGCCGCCTCCGTCGCCACCCTGCTGATCACCGGCGTGATCGCCGTCTTCCTGGTGCTGAACATGCGCCGGGCCGTGCAGCGCATCGCGGGCGCCACCGAGCGCCTGTCGCGCGGCGAGAACGACGTCGATCTCGACAAGCTGGAGCGCAAGGACGAGCTGGGCGCCATCGTGAAGTCCCTGAACGTCTTCCGCGACAACCAACTGCACCTGGAGCGCATGCGCCAGGAGCAGGAGGAACAGCGGGCGGCCGCCGAGGCCACGCGCCGCGAGAGCGCCGCCGCCGCCGAGGCTTCTGCCGAGGAACAGGCCCGCGTGGTCGACTCTCTGGCGGGCGGGCTAGAGCGCCTGGCCGCGGGCGACCTCACCGTCCGCCTGCAGGAAGGTTTCCCCGGCTCGTACGAGAAGCTGCGCAACGACTTCAACGACGCCGTCGTGAAGCTGGAGAAGGCCATGTCGGCCATCGCGGCCTCCACGTCGGCCATCCGGTCGGGCGGCAGCGAGATCTCGGGCGCCGCCGACGACCTGTCGCAGCGCACCGAGCGTCAGGCCGCGACCCTCGAACAGACCGCCGCGGCGCTGGATCAGATCACCGCCACCGTCCAGCGTTCGGCCGAGGGCGCCACCCTGTCGCGCGAAGCCGTGGCCGCCGCCAAGACCGAGGCCGAGCGCTCGGGCGACGTCGTCAGCCGCGCGGTCACCTCGATGACGGCCATCGAGGCGTCGGCCCGCGAGATCAACCAGATCATCGGCGTGGTCGACGAGATCGCCTTCCAGACCAACCTGCTGGCCCTGAACGCCGGTGTCGAGGC